>NZ_JBMDKW010000009.1:0-142056 GCF_057809915.1 Sphingobium sp. FG11 | reverse complement strand
CCGTCGAGGTGGTGGAACTGGCCGATCTTCCATCCGCGATAGCGCGGCTGAAGGGTGGTCATAATCGCGGCAAGCTCGTGCTGAAGATGGCGAGCGAATAATACGCACCGGCGGGATCGAGATCCGCTTGCGCGGCGAGATTCGGCGCCCGCCGGGACTTGATCACTTCAACTTGCCAAATCCGCAATCGCGCGTCCGTGCCGGTAATCTGCCGGACGATGCAAATAGCACGCCTCGGTCGGTCAATCACGAACGAGCTAGATTCTTAATCCCACGGTTTGATGGTGCGATCCTCTCGGTGGAATGGAAGGATGCGTTACAGGACAGCTGCGGTCGGTGAAGAGATCCTGAGGGCTTTGGCCTGGCAGCGCCTTAATTCGTGCCACAGCGCTGATCCACACTAAGCGGGGCGACACCGTGTCGCCAGCCGCGCCATCTCCCACGTGCGCCGGGCCATAAGTCAGCAGTAGCGCATGCTCATATATCGACATATTATGTCGCAGCATTGATCTTTTATTGTCCCTTGCGCTAATTTGAGCGTCATGATCCGGTATGCTCGCAAATGCCGTGTGGAAGGATGATGATGGCTCCTTATCTGAAATATGGTGCGGCGCTGGGCGCCATGCTTTTGGCCACAACTTCCGCTGGTGCTCAGCAAAGGTTGACGCTGGAGCGGGTGTTCGCAAGCCCCGATCTGTCGGGACCACAGCCGCGCGCGCTCAAACTCTCGCCGGACGGCAAGCTGGTGACGCTGCTCAAACCACGGCAGGATGAGAAGGAGCGGCTCGATCTGTGGGCCATCGACAGCAGCACCGGCGCGACGCGAATGCTGGTCGATTCGAAAAAGACAGGTAGCGGCGCGGCGCTGTCCGAAGCGGAAAAAATGCAGCGCGAGCGCGACCGGACCGTAGCGGGCAGCACCGGCATCACCAGCTATGATTGGGCGCCTGATAGCAAGTCGATCCTCGTGCCCGTCGATGGCGACCTGTATCTGGCAGGGCTGGATGGCACGATCGCGCGGCTGACCGAAACGCCCGACGGTGAACTGAACGGGGTGGTCAGTCCGAAGGGCGGCTTTGTGTCGTTCGTGCGAGGCGGCGAATTGTTCGTCAAGCCGATGGACGGGGCGGAGCGTCAAATGACGCGGGGCGCAAGCGATGCCGTGAGTTGGGGCATCGCCGAATTTGTCGCGCAGGAGGAGATGGATCGCCGCACCGGCTATTGGTGGTCGCCCGACGACCGACTGATCGCCGTCGCGCGCGTGGACGAAAGCGGCGTTCATACCGTGACTCGGACCGCGATCGGGGGCGAGGGAACCAGCGTCTATCAACAGCGCTATCCCGCCGCCGGTACGCCCAATGCGCTGGTCGACCTCTATGTCATGAAAGCGGACGGGTCAGGCCAGCTGAAGGTGGATCTGGGCACGGACGCCGACGTCTATCTGGCGCGTGTGGACTGGTCGCGGGATGGCCGCACGCTCTATGTTCAACGCGAAAGCCGGGACCAGAAGCGGCTCGACCTGATCGCCGTCGATCCGGCGACGGGCAAGGACAGGGTGATCCTGACCGAAAAGGCGACAAGCTGGATCAACCTCAGCAGCAATTTTCGGCCGCTCGGCGACGGCAGCTTCCTGTGGTGGTCGGAGAAATCGGGGCATGGCCATCTGTATCGGGTGCGCGACGGGCGGTGGACGGCGCTGACGAGCGGCAACTGGGAAGTGCGTGATGTGGTGGGAGTGGATGAGGCGAAACGCATCGTCTACTTTACCGGCAATCGGGACACCCCGCTCGAGCAGCAGCTTTTCAGCGCGTCGATCGACAAGGCCGGCCCGCTTAACCAGTTGACCAGCAGCGGCTGGTGGAATGATGCGGTGATGGATGGTGCGGCATCGCGCGCCGTCATCACGCGCAGCAATAGCGATCAGCCCAAGCAGGTGTATCTCACCGGTAATGATGGTCGGCAATTGCAATGGCTTTCGGAAAATGCGGTGAAGGGCGATCATCCCTATGCGCCCTATCTCGCCAGCCATGCCAGGACGCTGTTCGGCACGCTGCAGGCGGCGGACGGATCGACCCTCTATACCAGGATGCTCACCCCGCCGCTCGCGCCGGGCAAGCGCTATCCGGTGTTCATGATCCATTATGGCGGTCCTGGCGCGGGTCGGCAGGTGACGAACCAGTGGGGTGGGGCGCTGAACCAATATCTCGTATCGCGCGGCTGGATCGTCTTTTCCATCGATAATCGAGGGACGCCCGATCGGGGGAAGGCGTTTGAGGACCAGATCTATCGGGCGATGGGATCAGTCGAAGTGGCCGATCAGTTGAAGGGCGTGGACTGGTTGAAGGCGCAGAGCTTTGTCGATCCGCAACGGATCGCCACCTATGGCTGGTCCTATGGAGGCTATTTGTCGTTGAAGCTGGCGGAACAGGCGCCCGGCACATTCGCCGCGATCATCGCGGGCGCGCCGGTGACCCGGTGGGAGCTGTACGACACCCATTATACCGAGCGCTATCTCGGGCGGCCGCAGGACAGACCGAGCGCCTATCCCGCATCGGGCGCTGTCGACGATGCGGTGAGGATCGGCGATCCGCTGCTTCTGATCCATGGCATGTCGGACGATAATGTCGTGTTCGACAACTCGACCGCCCTGATGGCCAGGATGCAAAGCGCGGCGGTGCCGTTCGAGTTGATGGTCTATCCCGGCCAGACGCACAGGGTTGGCGGGCCGCAGATCGGCGTCCACCTGTGGACGACGATCGAGCGGTTCCTTGGCGAACATGGGGGGCGGCCGTAAAAACCGCCAGCGCGTCACTGGCGCAGGCGTTCGATCGCCTGTGCCAGTGCGACATAAAGCTTGCCCATGTCGGACGAGAGGATGGCGACGCCCAGCGCATTGCCATCGCGCGCCGCAAGGATGATCCGCAGCATCGATTCGAAATCATGGATGTAGCGGTTCACATGGTCGCGGAAATCGGCGTTCTCGTCATAATGCGACGCGATCCCTAGCGCTTCGCCGGAGTCCAGCAGCCTGACGGCGCGGCGCGTGAACACGCCCCGATCGCCCTTGAGATAGGCGGACCAGCTCGAATCCGTAACGTCGTTGGAGAGGATTTTGGCAACGTCGATCGACGTGCTGTTGAGCGATTCGATCAATATCGCCGCCCGCCGTGAGAAATGGTCGCGATCGCGGTCTTCCGCGCTGCGCTCGGCTTCCTGAATCCGCTGATCGACTGTTGCGCTGGTGTCGGCGATGGTCAGCAATTGCCGCATGAGGCGATCGGAGGCCTGATGCGCCGCCTTGACCGCTTCCTCCGCGACTTCGGCAAGACGCGCGATCTGCGCCGTGACGCGCTCGTCCACCGCCTTGCGCATCGCGTCCTCGCTCGCGTCGGCCAGCGCCTGCGCCGCGTCGGGAATGGCGCGACCGAGCGCCTGGCGCGCGCGTTCGGCGGCCTGATCGGCGGTATCTTTCACGCGCAGCAGCGCGGTGATGAGCAGCGGACCGGCGCTTTCCGTGATCCGGGTCGCTCCCTGATGCGCGTCATCGAGCGCCGCCCGCAGATTCTGCACCTGGGCGCGATTGGCCTCAAGCCCGCCTTGCGTGCTTTCCAGCCATTCGGTCAGGCGGCGTCCCTGACCGCGCAGTAATTCCTCGGCTTCCTGCGTACGACCGACGAGCGCTTCTGAAATCGCCTCCAGCCGTTCCATTTCCGGCGCGGCGCTGCCCAGCAAAGCGCGGCTCGTTTCCAGACGGGCATCGAAGCGTTCAAGCGCGGCGGGATAGGTCTCGTCCAGTTCGCGGACACTCGAATCCAGCGCCACGAGCAGCGTCTCGGCGCAACCGATCAGCCGTTCCGCCGTGATCCCGCCCGCCGCGAGCGCACCATCGATGCGCTGGGTTTCGGCAGTCAGATGGGCGAGCGCCTCGGTCAGCCGTTCGCTCCGCCCAAGCGCGGAGGATTCGAACGCGGCAAAGCGGCCTTCGGCGACATCGGCCGTACTGTTGAGGCTGTCATGCAGGCCCGACACCAGCATGCGCTGGCCTTCCATCAGATCGTTGAGATGATGCAGGCGGCTTTCCACCCCGGCGATATTGTCGTTGAAACCAGCCACGGTCTCGCCGCCGATCGCGGCGATGCTGCTGCGTGCACGATCGATCAGCGCGATGAGGGTTGCAGACTGATCCGACAGATGCTCGCCCGTCTCCGTCAGCGCTGCGCGCGCGTCGTTGAGCGTCGCATCCAGCAGGCGCTGCACATCGGTCTCGACGGCGGCGGCATCGCGGGCAAATCCGGCAACCGCGGCCTCGCTGGCCTCGGCGATTCCGGTGCGTGAGCGATCGATCAGAGCGTCGAGCGCCGAAGCCCGTTGCGACAGCCCCTCGCCGGTTTCGGCCAGTACGCCGCGGGCGCGTTCCAGGGTCGAATCCAGTTGCTGGCGCAGCACGGCCTCAATGGCGGAGGCGTCCTGATTGAACCCGGTGATGGCGGCTGCGCTGGCGGCGGCGATGCCCGTCTGAGAACGGCTGACCAGCGTTTCCAACGCCTCGCCCTGCTGTGCGAGGTCGGTTCCCGTCTGGCTCAATCCTGCGCGGGCGCTCTGGATGGTCGCGTCGATCCGATGCGCCGCGATATCGGCCATGCCGGTAACTTCTTCGGTCGCCGCTCGCGTTGATTCCTGAAGCTGGTTGAGCTGGCTCGACAGGCTTTTGGTGGCGGCGAGCGTGCGCGCTCGGGCGTCGTCCGACAATTCGGTCAGGGCTTGAAGCCGCGCCTCCAGCGTGTCGATCCGCTCGGACAGCGCATGGCCATTATCCATCAGGCCAGCCGCCATGCGCTCCGCGCGTTCCTCCAGATCGGGCATCGTCGCGATCAGCGAGTCCATCCGCGCCGCGAGCTGAGCGCCCGCGCGCTCGGCCGTTGCGGCCTGTTCGGCGGTGCTGTGCGCCCGCCCGGCGAGCAGTTCGGCCGACGCTTCCATATTGCTGCTGGCAGCAGCGCCATAATTATCGAGGAGTGCGGCCTGATCCTGCATGCTCTGCCGCGCGGTTTCGAGCTGGTCCGCCAGCCGCCCGAGCCGTAGTTCCAGCAGATCGGCCTCGGTCCGCAGCGCGCGCGCGGTGTCGAGATAGCGACGCGCCTCCGTGCGGCTGTTGCGGGCCAGCAGCAGATAGCCGACTCCCAGCAGGATAAGCGGCACAAACAGCGTTGCCACCAGTCCCGGCCAGACCGCCGGGCCGCCCCGCCATTGGCCGGACGCGATTGCCGCCCAGATCGCAAAGCCGATCCACGCCACACCCGCGACGATGATCGCGATGCGGCTGCGTTGTGTCGTGGGATCGGCAATCTCAGCCGGATCGCCTTCATTGATATCGAGAACCGCTTGTTTCAACAGCAAGATTTCATCCGATTGCGGCCTGCCGTCCGCCGCGTCATCATCGCCGCGCCAGAATTCCACGATTGTGCTGCTCCCGGTCATGGCGGCCACCCTAACAGGTTTTCCGGGCGCGGAAATGGGGTTGTTACCAAAACTTAACCGGCAAGCCCTAGCGTATCTTCCCATGTCCTATGATCCTGGCGCTCTGGATGCGGCATTGGCCGCTGCGGTCGGCGACGATAGCGCGCTGATCGCGGACCTGCGCGTGGCTTTCATGGAAAGCGCGACGCGGCATCTCGACCTGCTCGGACGCGCGCGATGCGATGCCAACTGGGAATTATCGGCCTGGCGGCTGAAGGGGCTGGCGGCGAGCTTCGGCCTGACCGGCCTGATGGCTATGGCCGATGAAGCCGCGCAATCCGCGCCCGGCGATCCCCGGATATTGCGGCGGCTTCGCCTGGCCCTGACGGCGCTGGAACAGGATTGAGCAGGCCATAGCGCGGCTTTGCTTGCGTCATTGCCTGCGTCTTGCGAAGATATCTTATTCACAATGATCGGGTCGCTTCGACAATCCATGACTTTCGCCGCCATTTTAAGCGCCAGCCGGCCATCGAGCGATTCGCCTGCCGCCCTTCGCGGCGCGCTGCACTTCGCCGGACAGACGCTGGTCGAATATCAGGCGCGGCAGGCAGCGCGCGCGGGCGCGGATCGCGTCATGATCCTCGTCAGCGTCATCACGCCGGCGCTGTCGCAGGCGGTTGATCGATTGAGCGGCGATGGCATCGCCGTCGCCCTGATCCGCGACATGGTGTCGATGGTGCGCGATGCGCCGCGCGATCTGGATATGCTGATGGTGGCCGACGGCGCGGTGGTGGCGCAGGGCCATTTCGAGGCGATGGCGCGGATCGAGGGCAATGCGCTGCTTGTCGCCGACGACAGCCGCGCAAGCGCGCCGTTCGAGCGGATCGATGCGGGCCAGCGCTGGGCCGGGCTTGCCCGCGTGACGCCGGACCTGCTGTTCGGCACGCTGGACATGATCGGCGAATGGGATCTGGCGCTGACACTCGTCCGTGCGGCGGTGCAGAATGGCGCGCACCGGATCACCGTATCGCAGGATGAATTGCTTGAGGGCCGGGTGGCGCTGGTCGAAGGGCAGCAGCAGGCCGATCTGGCGGCGCAGGCGATCACCTCGCGCAATTCGACTGGCGGACGCCAACGGGGCGGCATCGAACAATATCTGATCGGTCCGCTGGCCCGCATCGCCAGCCCGCCGCTGATGCGTATGCAGGTGCCCGCGTTGCAACTGCGCATGGCGTCGATGGGGGTGGGGGCCATAGCGCTGCTGCCGATCGAGCTGCAATGGCCGGGTAGCGGGCTGTGCCTGCTGTTGTTCGCGCTGTTGCTTGCGGAGGTTGCAGACCGGCTCGACGAACTGGCGCTGCGCCAGCCGCCGATGGGCTGGATGGGTTTCGTCGCGCCCGGTTTTGCGCTGGTGGGCATCGCGCTCGCGGGGGGCACGATGGCGGCGTTTCACCTCGCTTTATTGTTAGGCGTGGCGCAGCTCGCCGACCGATGGGGGCGATCGGGTCAGGTGACGCGATGGATGGTATTCACCCCCGGCAGCGCGTTGCTGTTGCTGGGAATCGCGAGCCTGTTGGGCCGTCTTTCCACTGGTCTCGACATCGCGACGGTCGCGGCGATCCTGTCGCTGGGCGCGATGATCCTGCGGCGGCCCGCCTCATCCGGATTTTAGGGTGATTTTTCCGCTCAGGGTTTAGTGCATTTTAAGGACGCTGGCTTATGTTCGCCGCCATGAGCGTCTCTTCCCCCACCGGATCAGTCATGGCTGATGGCTGGCCATCGGCGCGCGGCATGGCTGGCCTGACAGCCGTGCCGATGAGTCACGCGATCGATCTGGCGCATCTGTTTCCGGTGGAAATGCAGGCGCACGAGGCGCTGATGGCGGAAACCCGGCGGCATCTGGGGGGCTGCCTCACCGCAATCGAAACGGCGTTGCGCCTCTCGGCGGAGGGGGATCTGGCTTCGGCGCTCACCCATCATCCCGACCCGCTATGCTGGCCCATGGTGCGCACCCATCCCGAATTGATCGGCCCGGAATTGCTCGCCCATATGCAGATGCGCGCGGGTATGAGCCTGATGCTGCGCCAGTTCGGCCGGCCCGATGGCGAGCGCCCGGATGTGACCGAGGCTGCGGCACTGCTGCCCGACGACGACGCAGAGCTTGCAGCTTTGGCGTCGGAATTGACACTGGCGGAATCTCGCTGGTCGGCGATTGGTGGGGATGATGCGCCGATGCAGCCCGATCTGCCCGCCGAATATTTCGCCGAATTTCTATGGACGGCGGTGGCCTGCATGGCGACGGCGCTGACGCGGTCGTCGCTGGTCGGCGAGGATGTCCTCATCGCTGCGCTGGATCGGGCGGGGCAGGGGCTGTTGGCCCGATATGACGAATCGGCAGGCCCGCTTGCGACCGCCGACCGGCTGGTGCTGCGGCTGGGCGCGCGGGCGGACGAGCCGGAGCTATTGGGTCGCGCCCTCGCGCAACGGCGTTTCCCCCTGTTCGCCGCGCTTGCGGCCCGGCGGGTGCGGCTGCCGACCGATCTGGTGACGGGCCTTCTTCTGACCGGGGCGATGGAGCAGGTTGCTGCGCTGTGCTGTTCACTGGGCGGAGCGGCGAGCGATTATCGCCATCTCCTCCTGTCGCTGCGCTCGGTTCGTCCGGCGCTGACCGACGCCAGGATTGTGGCGGAGGCAGACCATTATGCGTCGCTCGATGAGGCGGAGGCCGACCGGCTGATCAGCCTGTTACGCGCGCCGGTCGCCCTTCGCGTCAAGCTCGATCACCTGCGGCGGGTGGTCAGGCCGTGAATATCCCTATGCACGCCGCCATCATTCGCGCGACCGTCGGCCTGGACGGCAGTTTGCTCAGTGCGGACGAGCCATTGCTGTCGCTTCAGCGGGAAGCGGGCGGGGATCTCGCCGGTCCGCTCGCGATTCCCCAACTGGCCGCGATCGCGCGTCTGGCGAACCGCCTTGGTATTCCGATGTCCCGCCCGGTCGTCGCGGCGGCCGAACGGGGCGATATCGATATGTGGGTGCGCGCCAGACCCGATGAGACCGGAACGCAGCTGTCGATCGTCGACTGGCGCGAGCGCCCGGCGGCCACCGGCAGCGGCGATGTCCCGGCGCGCGAAGCCGATATCTCGGCGTTGGCGGAGGGATGGCTGTGGCAGATCGATACCCAGTTACGATTCCAGATGGCGCAGCAGGGGGAGGGTGGCTCTGGCGCCCTGCCGGAATCCCCGCCATCGCCCGGCAGCCGCTTTTCCAGCTATTTCCGCCTTCAGCCCGATGAGGAGGGCGACATGGCGATATTACAGGGCTTTGCCCAGCGCCGCGCCTTTCATGGCCAGGTAGCGACGCTGGCGGCGGATGACGACGCGCTGTTCCTGTTGTCGGGCTTTCCGCTGTTCGATGTGGCGGGACAGCTTGTCGGCTATCGCGGCAAGGCGAAGCCCGAGGCTGTGACGGGGCCGGCCGCGCGAGAGGTCCTGACCCTCTATCCCGCCGAATTCGGACGGCGGCTGGATCGCTCGCTCCGCCAGCCGCTGGGGCGCATCATCGCCAATGCCGACACGATCAGCGCGCAAATGGAAGGCCCCTTGCGTCAGGATTATGCCGGATATGCGACGGATATAGCGGTCGCAGGTCGCCATCTGATGGCGCTGGTGGACGATCTGGCGGATCTTCAGGCGGTGGACCGCCCCGATTTCACGGTTGTGGTCGAAGATGTCGATCTCGCCGACCTTGCGCGCCGCGCTGCGGGCCTGTTGGGGGTAAAAGCGCTGGACCGGCAAATCCGCGTGACCGCCCCGGACGCATCGGACCAGACTCCCGCCGTCGGCGAGTTTCGTCGCGTCTTGCAGATATTGGTGAACCTCATCGGCAATGCCATCCGCTATTCGCCCGAAGGATCTGTGGTGAAGATCATCACCGAAAGCGATGGCCGGGAAGCGCGGATCATCGTCACCGACGAAGGCGCGGGCGTTCCCCGCGACTGCCGTGAGCGGATATTCGAAAAATTCGAGCGGCTGGGCCGTGACGATCCGGGAGGAAGCGGCCTTGGCCTTTACATATCCCGCCGTCTGGCGCGGGCTATGGGCGGGGACATCCGGATTGGCGGAGAAGAGGGGCAGGGCGCGCGCTTCATCCTGTCCCTGCCGGGCGTCGGCGGGGTAGTTTCCGCCCTGGGAAGATAACCGACCGTCGATCAAGCCTGCATTCGAGGCTCCTTTAAGAGATAGATTCGACAGTTATTGGGCAATAGGAGCATGCTGTGATTCACGCTTCTTGTAAGAGAAGGAGTGAATAATGACATCGACAAGCGGCGAACCCGCGCCACCCATGGTTGATCATCGCGGGCATAGCCACATGGCAGGCTCCCGCGCTCTGACCCGGCGCGTGAAGCGGATGCGGCTGTGCAGCGGCGCACAAGGGTGCAGGGGAAACGAGGACAAATTCAGATATACGAGGCTGGCTGGACTCGGGCATATTTGGCGCTGGCTGGCGCCCATCTCAGGGCTGATACGGCAAATGGCGGAAGAGGTGGAAATCAGAACAAGCATTTAAGTTACTGTTTTTCATTGTCATCGCCTAAAGTAGAATTTTGTATATGCCCCCGGTGATGACCCCTCATCCGGGCGGCTTGGCGATTTTCTTTGAGACCCAATCCAGGATTTCCGACTGGAGCCAGACCGCGCTGGCGGGTCCGATCAGGTGGCCTGCGGGGAACTCCCCTTTTGCGATCCAGCGGTAGATCGTCGTGCGGTGCTTTGGCACGATCTGCCGCACTTGCTCCATCGTCAGCAGGCGATCGTCGGGCGAGATCGCGATGGCTTGAGCATTCATGGAAGCGCCTCGACGAAGAGGCGGCCGAGCTTTGCGCCATCGGCGGGCGTCATCGGCACATGACCGCGCTTGCCGCCGAAGATCACGAAGTCCAGCGCCCGCGCGGGCGCCGTCGGCCGACAGGGTAAGGCCCCAATGATTGCCCAGCTTGTCGACGGCGCCGACGCGGCGACCGGCGCGGCGAAGCCGCTCCAGAAAGCCGCGCTGTTGATAGGTTTTGCCCGCGCCAGTGGTGCCGAGGAGGAGCAGATGGCCTTCCTCCAGCATTTCGATCGAGATGGGATGCGCGGTCATGCGTCGAGATCGAGCATTTGGCGAAATTCCCAATATTCCCGGCCGCTTTCGACCCAGAGATCGAAATCCCACGTTAGTCGGCACACGGTAACCTCAGCATCCGGGCGATGCTGCTTCACCTCCTCCATGAAGCGATGGAGCAATTCGTCCGACGTGAAGGGACCCTTTTTTTGCGGGCCGCAGCCGGGGTTCTTGAGGATGATGAAGGCGCGAAGTATCTGCTCTTTTGACCCCATCATGCCGACCTCCTCCGATGTGCGCAGCCGATGTCGCCGCGCACGCCGCAGCGAAAGCAGGGGTCGCGGTCGAGTGGAGCGGCCGTTCCGCCCAACAGCTCGCCGCCCCGGTCCTGGCTCGCCAGCGCGTTGACGACCGTCCCGGTGCTGCGCGCGAGGGCCCGCCGCTGACCCCACTCCTCGACCTCGCGGCGGACTTGCGCGTCGAGCGTTCCCGGCGTTCCGATTCCCGGAATCGGGAGTCCATTGATCAACGCGGCGGCGCGCTCGATAGTAAGGGGCTTGGGCGTCCGCGCCTGCTGCACCTTGATAAGCCACGTCGACGGGCTGGCCGTTATCGGCCGCACGAAGTCGGTGACAGGCACGCCGCGCATGGCCGCCGCGGCGCGGAGCGCGGCGACGACATCCGGGCCGGTATTCATCTCCGCGATCATGCGACCGACTCCGCTTCTTCGGCCGCCGCTTCCTCATAGGCGCTGGCGATGATGTGGGCGGCCGCCTGGGCGATGCGCATGTCGGGGAACTTGCCCTTGTGCGCCATGATATCGCGATACCAGTCGGCCTGTTCGGCGCCGCCCAATACCATCACGATTAGCGCCTCGCTGACAGCCGTGCCGGCCTTGTGGCCTCGCCGACCGTCGCGGCGATGCCGCCGAACAGGGTGCCGGCATAGCGAAGGACCTGACCATCGAAAGCACGCGCCATCACGCGCAGCGCCTTGACCGTCGACTTGTCTCCGTAGCTGCGCAGCGACTGGCGGATGCCGCCGATGTTGCTGACGGCGCCGGGTGCGACATCCACATTGTTGGTCGTCGTCGAAAGGCTGAGGCCCGCCTGGGCAATCATGCTCATGATCCGGCATGCCTCCGGATCCTTGCCGGCGACAGCGGCGTGAAAAATGTCGAGGGTCTTGAGCGGCCGGCGCGCCTGGTTGAGGGCGACGAAGGTCTTGGCCTCCTCCTGCGCGCTGGCCGGGGTGATGATGACGCAGGGCAGGTCGAAAATGTCACCGCGCAATCGAGCAGCGGCAAGGCGATGTTGCCCATCCACCACGAACAGTCCGAGATCGGCGCGCTGGGCGACGACGAGCGGCTGGCACAAGCCCCAGTCCCAGTCGCGCGCGATCGCCCGGATGAGCGTCTGGCTGCCACCATTATCGATCGATCGCTGATAGAGCGGATCGACTGCGAGTTCCCCCAGCGTGCAGTTTTGCAGCACGGGGCGGCGTCCCCTGACAGGGTTGACGGATTTAGCGGCCATGTTTCGCACCCCCCCCCCATTTCGTGGGGCGGCGATGAATTCGGCCTGGTGCGCGTTCATGCGAACCTCCGGTGCGAGAGGAGCAACTGCTCGGCCGTGTCGGCATTGCGGCCGTCGAACAGATGCGGGACAAGCGCGAGAGCGCCCGAGCATCCGCCGGCCATGCAGGCGGCGATGAAGTCGCGCAGCGCGCGATCGTCATGGGCGGGGAAATCGTCACCCCATTCGAGATCGAGCTTTGCGAGATCGTCTTCACCCATTGCATCGATGGCGTCAGCGGCGCTGATCTCGGCATGGCGGACGACCAGTCGATCGCCGCCCTTGCGCGTAAACGTGGCGAGGCCGTCCCGGTCGTCGCTCCGATAGCGGACGGTGATGCGCACATCCTTGATGACGGCTCCGGTGAATGCTGGCACGGCCATGGCGCGGCAGACCGCGCCGATGGAGACATTGGCGGCGAGTTTCATTCCGCCACCCCCTCGACGCCTTCGCTCATTTCGAGCGCCCACAACGCGGCTTTGTCGATCGCAAGGTGGATGTCGGTAGTCCCGTCCTCCTCTTCTTGTTCGAGACCTGTAGCGATATCGGCCGCGAACATATCTGCATTCACGATCCGGTATTCTGCATCCGGCCAATCGTCGCCGCCCTTCACGGCTGTCATTAGCGCATTGATCCCAATGCTGATTACCAGCCGATTGCCCTCAATGCCTACTGCAAGACCTTGCTCTCTCTCGCCGATCATTCCGCTGCCTCCTTCACCGGCTCGCGGCACATGGTTTCGATGATGCGCGGTCGGAAGCGAAGGAGCGGGTGGAGCCAGTCCTTTGACTTCTTCAGCGCACGGACGATCGGGGCTGTGAGATCTGCCGCTTTCAGCTTGTCGAGGCGCAGATATTCGGTGTTGCTGACAAGCGGATGGGCCAGCGCGAGCTGGCGCGCCTTCGGCAGCAGGTCGATCAGTTCTTCGGTCGGTTCGACCAGAGACCGCTGATATTTTGCTTCGCCAAAGCCGGCGAGCAGGGCGAGATGATCGTAGAGTTCGACTTCATAGCCGCCAGCGCCCGCCGATCGCTCCAGCGCGGTTCCGGCCACGATGGCGGCGACCTCGCCTTTCCACGCATCCGATTCTCGATGAAAATATTGAACGCGGCGACGAGATCGGGCTCGGTCATCGCATCGTGCGCGCGGAGACGCTCGACGGCCGACTGCCAAACGGCATGCGCTTCCGTGCGATCGACATGCGTCGCGACGTCGCCCGGCAATGTTTCCTGCCGCACTGACAGGCCGGCCATTCCGCGCTCGTAACTGCGCTGGCCGGGGACCATCGCGCCCTTGCCAGTGTAGCGTTCGCGGGCGAGCGACCAGATCAGATAATCCTGCGCGACAGGCGCTTTCGCCGCCATGTCCTGCGAATCCAGGACCAGCATCGCGCGCAGCATTTCGCGGCGAATCGAGCGCATGATCTGAACGCCTTCGGCCGTCAGCCCATGCTCGTCGCGAATACCGGCGTCCGCATGCTGCTTCAGGCTGTAGCCATAATCGCGATCGATGGCCGCGCCGCCGGTAATGCGGGTAGGCGATTTGCCGATCGGAGTCTGCTCCGGCGCCAAGGGCTTGACGTTCGGGCCGGTCGAGACCGGACGGGGCTCCGGCGCGTCCGGCGATTTGCGCGCCGCTTCCTCGGCTTTCCGCTTCGCCCTCCGGTCCGCCCACCAAAAGCGGGTTTCCAGTTTGCCGTCGGCCTGGACCGTCAGCGTGGCGAAAATGTCGCCGGCAGGGAGGTCGAGCGTCATGCGGGCGTGGATCGCTCGCATCTCCTCTTCGAGCGGCGCATTATCCTGCTCGAGCGCGGCGATTCGGGCGGCGCGGACCGCGTCCGTCAGCGTCGGATCGTCGAGCGAGCGCTCGCACAAGGCATCGAGCTCGATCAATTCATTTTCGAGGAAGGCGAGGCGATCGGCATCTGCCGGGGTCGCGGGCTGCGGCTCGGCGCGGATCTCGAGATCCTGCGCGACGCCATTTTCGTAGCCGGCGAAAGTCGCCATCGGCGGTGACTTTTCGAAGCGCAGGATTCGGCCGCACTGCACGCGGATCAGTTCGCGCGCCGCTTCCAGCTTCGCGTCGGCAAGCTGCATCAGCAGCCCCTCGTCGGCGACGCGGCCGCGTGCTTCCGCCTGATCGGCGAACAGGTCGAGTTCGTAGCGTCCGCCAGCGGCCGTGTAATTTTCGTCGCCGATAAAGCGCAGCAGTTTTTCCAGTTGCCCGTCGCCGATCTTGAGCAGGCGGCGGGCGGCTGCCGGCGTGCGCTGGTGTTCGCCAAACGTCATTAGCTGCTCGAACACGTGCAACTGGAGCGCGACATCCTCGGTCGCGCCGATCGCCTTGGCGAGGTCCTGGCCGATCTCGCCGGTCTCCAAAGCCTGGAACACGGTGGGATGGAGGTTACCAAGCCGCGCCCAGCGCCGAACCGTTTCCATCGGCTGCCCGTTCGTATCGGCGATCAGCTTCAGGCTGCGACCGGCATTATGGGCGCGCGCGACCGCCGCGTAGACTTCATAGGGCCGCAGTTCCACGCGGACGAGGTTTTCCGCGAGGCTGAGCTCGCGCAGCTCGCCCTCGTCGCGAATGTCGCGGATGATGACATCGATGGGATGATCGACGGGCAGGCGGCCCTGCTCGATCAGTTGGGTGAAGGCGCGAAAACGCCTGCCGCCAGCCAATACGCCATATCGCGGCTGGGTTTTGCGGGAGGCCTTTATCGGATGGACAGCAAGCGGGTAAAGCTGGCCGCTGGCCATCAGCGATTCCGCCATGCCGGCAACGGCATTCGCGTCGGCCGCGTTGATGCGGGCATTGAAAGGGGAGACGCATAGCGCGTCGATCGTCATCGTGGTAACGGACATGGTCTTTCTCCTGGTCGTCAGCTCCTGTGCTGGGATGATTTCGGGGGATGGATTCTCCGCGCCGGCGACAGGGCAGGCGCCGGCGCGGAGTTGCCAGGCCTGCCGGGCCTTAGGTGGGGGTGAGCGTTTGGCCGGCAGGCGGGCGGTCTTGTTGGCTTCGACGTCCAAGCGCGACGAAGCGAGAAGGGCGAGCTGAACGCCCTCGTTCGGGAATGCGAGATCGAGCGCGCAGCAGGTGGCGCAGGCGCAGAGGGCGGCGCTCATAGCTGCGCGCCCAGCAGAAAAGCGGTAAGGGCGAGGAACCAGACGCTGTGGTCGAGCAGCGCCGTTTCGACCCGCTTCTGCAGTCGATCGCGGAAGGACGGGACGGGACGGGGCAAGTCCAAGGCAGCAACGGGGAAATGATCGAGCGCCGCCCACTGTCGGCCGACCTCGGCAAATGCCAGTAATTGCGCGCGATATATTTCGGGCAACTGGCTCCAATTTGCATGCGCGTCGAAAGCAAGTCCGGTCCGGCGCGCAAGGGCGATATTCTCGAGATGCATCAGCGTCGCGAGTTCCATGGTTTCAGGGACTGCCTGAACCTCGCTCATGGCCGCACCACCGCGTCGGACGAGTGACTCGCCTTCCACCGCTCGAATGCTTTGGCATGCGCTGGGCACAGATCCTTGTCGGGCGCTGGCGACGTTGTGCAGCGGTTGCAGAGCGGCGCGTCGCACGTGCCGCGGCGGCCGGAAATCTTCCAGTCGCAGAGCAGCGGCGCGGGCCGGCCGCAAGCGCAGCGCGCGCGACGGCGCGACGAGCAGACGATGGCGTGACCGCCGTCGGGGAGGGTGACATGCTCGCAGGTCACGGCCCCACCTCCCGCTCTTCGGGCGCGTTGATCGTCATCGTGAAGCCGCAGCATTTCGGCCAGCCGTGGCGCAATGCGCCGGCGGGATCGACGCGGGTCGATCGACCGCAGGTCCTGCACCACACCCGGCCGCGCCGCAGCCGGTCATGACTTTGCGCGAGACGATCGTGCAGGCCCTGGCACATCAGGCGTCCGCCCGATCGAACAGGATCGCGCGGACCTGATCCTTGGTCACGGCGCGGTCGATGCGCCATGCCTTCATGTAGATCTGCGCCACCGTGTCGCCGGTGGCGAACAGTGCGCGCATTTCGGCGGGCGTGTAGGGCGCGGTGCGGGGCGGCGCGCGCATCAGCTGACGCTAAGGCGGGTGACGTGAATCAGCTTACCAAACGGGCCGATCCTCCCGTAGGCAACCTCGTCGTCGATCGGCGTTCTGCTGCTCAACGCATACTCGAGACATGCCGGATTGCAATCGCAATCCATCCAGCTTTTACCTGCTACGCGATCCCACCAGTCTTCAATGGTGATCTGTTCACCAGCATGGATCCCACCAACGATCGCGATGCTTTGGCCAGCAAAAGGGTGTGGCTCGCCATGCATCATTGGTCACCCCACTGCCAGTCGATCGACTGCAGGCCGGCGATCAGGGCGCGCAGGTCGGCGCGGCTGAGTTCGGCCGTCACGACTTCGCGTGTCGGCGCGGCCGGACTGCCGCCCTGGAAGACGAGGACCGCCTTTCCGACCTCGAACGCCGGTTGCCAGCCGAGCGCCACGCCTTCGCATACCGGCAGATTTTCATAGGCCCCGGCGATAAAAGCGCTGGGGACCCATGCGCTGCCGTCGTCGAGCAGGACGATCGGCGAGCGCATCGGCTCGATCGGCGCTGCATCGTTGATGGGCAAGGAGAGGATCTCGCCCATCATTCCATCCCCAGCGCGGCGAGATAGGTCTGGAGGATTGCCTCCATTTCCTGCCGGTCATGCTTGGGCATTTTGCGCAGGCGGATGATCTGGCGCATGATCTTGGGATCGTAACCAGTCGCCTTGCCCTCGAGATAGACATCCTTGATGTCGTCACCGATGCCCTTTTTCTCTTCCTCGAGCCGCTCGATGCGCTCGATCAGGAGGCGGAGCTGGTCCGCCGCGACATTGCCCTCGCTCATGCCTGCCACCACGCCATGATTGCCGGCGTCATCGCGCTGAGCAGGGCGATGAGCAGTCCGGCGCCCACACCGGCCAGAATGCAGCGATCGAATGCGCGCAGATCGTCCGCAATGTCGCTTTCGATCTCGTCTACAAAGGTGATGGATCGCTCGCGATCGGCCCAGCGGCGCAAATCGGGGTGCAGTTCTTCGAAATCATGCGGGCGGAAGGGCGCGTTCATCGGACAGGCTCCTTGACGGGCGCGCAGCTGGTGCAGCGGTCTTTGCTGGCCCAGGCGCAGGTTTCGCCGGTCCCCTGATCGAGGCAGGCGTCGAATTCGGAACAGGCGCAGGTCGCGCACAGGCGAGGCAGATCGACGGTGCGGGGACCGAAGCTGCGCAGGTCGATCAGCTGCTGGAGCAGGCCAAGCGATATCGGGAAGGCGTCGGCCAGCGCGGCGATGACGTCGGGGCTGAGCGCCGCCACGTCCGCCTCGACCCGGCCGATCCACGCGACCTTGTCGATCTCGCCCAGGCGCGGGCTGGTGCCGACCTTCATCGCGACGTCGATGATCGACAGGCCGGCGGCGACGCGGCGCTTTTGCAGATAGGTGCCGGGGCTCATCATCGACGCGACCTTTTCGGGCAGCAGAAAAGCCTCACCGAAAGCGCGTCATTCGCGCCGGGTGGGCCGGGGATTTCTTGATAGGTTTCTGACGATCGGGCCTCAGCGGGCGATCAGCCCTGCAATTCAGGGGCTTTCGCTATTTGACCGGCCTTTGATCGGTGCCTGCATTTGGGGCAGGCGTCCCCGCCGCGCGGGATCAGGGTGGCTTGCGGCCAAGGCCGAGCAGCAGCTCGTCCGCCTTGTTGCGGACGTCGAGCAGTTCCTTTGCGCGCGCGCCTCCTCGGCGCTGCCGGCGTCGGGCTGGGCGGCTTCGAGCAGGGCGATTTCCGCCTCGCTATTTTCGTGCATGAACTCGATCGTCTTGCGCGCCAGTTCCTGCTTGTCGCCAAACGCCGCCGCGTCGGCCGCGCCGACGAGGTCGCCATGGGCTTCCAGCAACGGATCGCCGACGCCGCCCGACTGGCGGAACAATATGCCAAGCGTGACGCAGGCGGGCAGCGGAGCCTTCTCGTCTCGATCGGGATCGCCCCAACCGCGCACGGTGCGCTCGTGATAGCCGGTCGCTGTCGCCATCGCGGCCCAGCCGCCCGGCACCGCGCCAGCGATGCGCGCGAGCGCGGTGTCGATCGAGAGGGGCGCACGCCGCTTAGTCATGCGGCACCTGTCGGAAAATCGCCGGCTTCCCCTATCGGTGCGACCCGAAGGCTGGGTTCCAGCCTCGCGCCCGGCCAGGCTGCGATAGCTGCGGCGCGGCCGGCGCGCCCGGAAGAAAAAGGAGCCGCCGCTGTCCATTGGGGGTGAATGACCGGACAACGGCGGCAGTTTGCCCGGCGGGGTACAATCGGGAGCCGGGTTTGCGGGCGCGGTGCAGGCCAAAGCCTGGCCGCGATTGGGGGAGACCGCTGCTCGCGCCAGCGATAGCGCCAGAGATCCATGCAGCGGACGATGGAGACTTGCGGCCTTTGGAGGCCGGGCTGGATGCCCGACCCCCGCCGGCTATCGTGTGAACAGCTAAACACACGAAGCTCGAATTGGGAAAGGAATGGCGCATTCCGGTCATGGCCGCACGCCTTCCAGACGCCCACCCGAGGGCGGGGTCGCCTTCAACCCCAACGCAACGGCGATCCGATGGGATTCGCCACGGCGGCAAGCGCGGCGACCGTTCAGCACTTCGTACACCAGCCGACGCGAATAGCCGCGCTCGTCCGCCCACTCCGCATAGGTTTTACCCTGTGCGATGAGGCGCGCTTTCGCCTGGGCGACATCCTGCGCGGAAAATCCGCGCAAGCCATCGCCGCGCGAAACGGACGCGGTTGGAGACTCGGCCATGATGTGCGATGCACCTACTCTGTGGAACTAAGGTGCTATTTTCTTTGAAAACGAAGAATGGTCAAGATGATTCTTCAAAAACGCAGCCGTATGCGTCGCGGCTGCGAGAGGAGCGCGTGCGCGTAGAGCCGCATCAGGGAAAATTTTGCGAGAAAATCGGTGTTTCACGACAACGGCAGAGCTTTTTGGAAAACGGCGACCGCGAGTTGCGCGCAGACTATTTGGACCTGATTTCGACTGCCGGGATCGACATTTCTTATGTCATCACCGGTCGCCGCAGTGGCGATCTGCTCAGTGAACGCGAATCGGCTCTGTTGGACGCTTTTGTCAAAATCGATGACGTGGCGAAGGACGCACTGCTCATCCTCATCCACCGCATGCGGACTTTCGAAGAAGCGCACGAAGCGCGCATGGCGGGAAAACATTCAGATCGAACGCTACATGAGAGCAGCACAGAATTTATGGGGGAGTAATCATGTCCGGGGGGACAATTCACTGCACTAAATGCGGCATGATCGCCGAATCCGAAGATTGTTTTTGCTCAAAATGCGGAAATCGACTGAAGGCCGAAGCATCTGCATCGCCCGAAATCGAAATCGGAGACTCGACAGCACTCGCTGGCAGCGACAAGAAGTTTTTGACGGGCATTGTGATCGGAACTTTGGCATTAGTCGCCATCATTATTATTCTGATTGCGTTGAACAGTCCAAAGATCGGATCGCAATCAAATCAACGATCTACGGATAGTGCTAACGCAGTCGAAAATGCATCACGTGCCGCCGATCAAGCCATGAATGAGGCGATGAATTTAGCTACCCACGCCGAACACCCCGGTGCGGGGTGGACCTATTCCACATTGAAGGACGAAATGACCGACGGCGAAGTCAAGGTTGCCCGGGCCACTAGCACGAACAGCATCAGTCAGAGTTTCCCTTACGAGGGCGCCACGACGCTGGATCTTATCATTCGCAAGCATCCGCGAATGGGTACTAACGTGTATTTCGTACTGAGCTCGGGCCAGCTTCTATGCAATAGTTACGACGGCTGTACGGGGACCGTTCGTTTTGATGGCGGTCCGGCGCGCACCATTGGCATGATGGGTGCGTCCGACAACTCAAGCGACACCGCCTTTGTAAACGGTGCATACGACTTCATTGAACGGGTACAGAATTCCAAACGGCTGGTTGTAGCGCTAGACATCTATCAGTCCGGCGCGCCCAACTTCACGTTTGATATTGGTGGGCTGAAATGGGGAAAGAAGGCGATAACACGCAATGCAGCAGCGGCTGACGGTGCATTGACGAGTACGGTGAAGCCTGACGATTTTGCGGATGGCACGGAACCTGCCGCTTCAGGTTCGACCGATGATTGACCGCCGCCGCCTTTTGCTCGGCCTTGCCACCCTCCTCGTCCTTGCGCAGCCAGCGGAAGCTCGGACGCAGAAAGCAAAGGTGGATGTCGACGGCACGTCATATCTCGTCGTGCTGAAAAGGGACGGTGCCTACGTCGCCAGCATGCGTTTCATCGGCGTGCCCAGTCCGGCCGATTTCGAAAGACGCCGCCGCGCCGTCACGATCGCCACCGGCTGCGAACTTGCGAACGGATTTGAGCTGGGCGGACGCCTTGCTGGTACACTCGTCTGCCCGCCCGGGGTGGATCCGACGATCAAATGAGCGAAGGCCAGTTGACCGAAGCAGAACGTTTCGACCTGCTCTACAGGGAGTGGGAGTATCGCCACCGGGTTTTCTGGCTGACTTTTCATATCTGGGGCGGACTGGTCGGGCTGACGATCCTGTCGCCGTTCCTGAAGCCCAAGATGCTGGACCTTGGCTGGCCGGCGCTGCTGGTGCCCCTGGCCGGCTTTTGCATCGCGCTGCTCGGCTGGGTGCACTTGGGCGGCGAAGCGAAGCGAATGGGGCTGGTCTTCGAGCAACTGACATATCGGAGGACCAGAGACTGGCCGCATCCCTGGGACGCGGCAATGACGCGCAAGCAGTCGCTTCAGTCACTGGGCGTCGGGAAACTGATGGCCAATGTGTTCGGATATGTCTTGGCGCCGGCCTGTATCTCTACGGCGTTGGTCATGGGCATCCTGATCCATGCGAAAATCGGCTTCCGAATCGCCTTCGAAGGCGCTGATTACGTCAGGCTGGGCTGCTTCGTACTTGCCGTAGCGTTGCCGGTAGGAGGGGCTTGGCTGAACATCCGACGGGCGCGGCGCGCGGCTATCCGAAAGGCGGATGCCAAGGCGAAGCTGGCAGCTGGCGCGGGATCGACCGGCGTTCAAGTGAGGCCGGTGGTCAAATGAGCGAAGGCCAGTGGACCGAGGCGGCATGTTTCGACCTGCTCTACAGGGAGAGCGAGTATTGGCACGACTGCAGCGATTATTTCAAGATGGAGGGCAAATGAACGATTCATCCGATGGGGCGAAGGTGCATGAGGCTACCGCGCCATTCGCGCTTAGCGAGGCTGAGGAAGAGATGGGCGTCGTCGACTTAAACTTCGACCAGCAAAAAGCTATCTTGGACCACATCAATAGCCTTGCGAGAGACCCTGAAGACCTATGCCCTGTGTGTGGCGGGGCACAGTCGCTATATCCATTTCTGACCGCTGTTGGAAAATGGGCAACGCCGTTAGGTTTCTACGGAAGTATGTGGGCGGCTGTAACGCGGTGCGAACAGTGCGGCTATCTTCGTCAGTTCGCAGCTGAAAAGCTGCCGGTCACCCTGTCCAATGGTTGATGGAGTCATCCACTTTCCGTCGGATCGCGCCCGTCGGCCCGATCGTGCGGACTTGCATTCCGATGACGGAGGGGACAAACCGGGAGGCATGGAGGACCGCATCGCCCGACTGGAAAAAAGCGTCGACAGACTGGACGACCGGGTGGCGACCGTGCGCGAAGATATCGCGACGATTAAAGAAAACATGCGTCATCTTCCCTCAAAGCCTTGGATGTTCACGACCTTGGGGGCGCTCGCATCGTTCCTGCTGCTTCTGTTTACGATCATTACCGGCCTTATCGTGCGCTACATGCCGCACGGATGATCTCCCCAATCGCTGCCGTTGCCGTTGCTCCGGACGTAGCCTTTATTTGCGACGGGCTGTTAGAAAGGGGAGGTGCTGGTGGCTGACGAAAGATCAGGCTCTGCGGTGCGGGAGCAGACGATCCAATGAGGAAGTCGGTCGGTCGATACGGCATGAAGAACCTGAAGACCCATGCCGCTTCGCCTATCCGGGCGATCAGCATAATCCTCGTTGGAAGTTTGACCCTGGTGGCTGCGGCGCCATCTAGTCCGCAATCTCCCAACCGTTCTGCAGATCGTGCTCGCGATGTTGGCGGAAAGTCTTCGGCAGTTGCAGCTACAGTCGCACCGGTGGACGAATCATTGAACGTCCTGAAGCGCACATGCCGCCCCCAAGCATATGACTCTAACTCCGAATTATGTGCTCAGTGGTATGCAGCACTGGCAGCGAGAGACGGTGCGCGCTGGTCGTTTCACGCGTTGTGGATAAGCGGGGTAGCGGCTCTTATCAGTATTGCTGGACTCGTTGGTTTACTGCGTTCGCTGAGCCAGACTGATCGCACGCTGAGGCTGGCGCACAAAGAAAGAGCTGCGGCGACGCGTAGGGCTTTAGCTTCGGATAAACACGGGAATGAAGCGCTAAAAATTGCGCACGATGCAAATCAACTGGCCGCACAGCACTCTCAAGATGCTAACCGCCCGTGGGTTTCGCTTCATGATCTACAGATAGGGAACGTGATCGATTTTGTTGGTGGCCGGGCGCATACGATACGTGAGGTCCGTATTAGCTTCACTTACAAAACGTTGGGCAATCTCCCGGCCACGCATTGCGTCATGACCGGGACTTGGTTGGCAGATAATGGTAGTGATGAGGAGGTTGCCGAAGTACTCGACCATAAACTTGCGGAACTTATGGCCGACTCGGACATCGAGAACAAGGGTAGAGTGATACTGTTCCCGGCGATGAGTGGAAATGGCTGTGTAAACGAATATATTCCTGGGCGAGCCTATCGAGACTGGGCCAATCGTAATTGTCGTATCATTATCCTTCTTTTCGCTCGGTATCGGTTCCCCGGGCTTGAGGCGGCGTTACCGGCTAAAGAGACATGCTTCGTCTATGAATTGATCCCGGAGGCGTCTCCGGCAGAACTTCTCAGTCACAGCGTCTGCGCTCCTGATGCCTTCAGTTGCCGACTGGTTGCAAACAAATGTTTCGCCACATGAATGCATGAGCTGCGATCCGGTGAAGGCTTGGTGCCCTTGACGCCACTTCTTTTTGTTCCCTAAGTGTTCTCATGGCTGATGACGCTCTTATGCAGGCATATGCCAGGAGGACTGACATCCGGTTCTGCTGGAAAACGTGGCGCGATGGCGCGCACTGGCATGCATCGATGCAGATGTGGAAAGACGGGAAGCCGGCAGGCGGTTACACGACGAGCCTGAAGGGTACGGAGCAGGAGGCGCTCGATCGCGTGATATCGCTGTGCATGGAGAATTCGTGTCCGCCGATCGACACTACCCCTGTCAAGCAATGGCGGCCCAATTCCGCTTCACGCTGGGAGCGTGAATAGCTGGTTAATAGTGGGTTTCCTTATATCTTTTAAACTGGATAATATTTACGTGCAAAACTACCGGTTCAATATAAGCTAGGTTTAAAGAACAGGTCGCATCAATATTTTCTTACGGAGATCAGGTCATGCGACTAACTAAACTGCTTTTCCCATTTCTTGCTCTTGCCGCTCCACCCGCATTTGCCGAGCCGGACCCTGGCAGCAATGCGATGCAGGCTGGAGCCATGCCGCCTCAGCTCACAGCGCGGCTCAACGCCGCGAGCGCGGTTCTGGCGTTTGCTCAGAGCGGCATGGCCAGCACTTCGAACACTATTCTACCAGGTTGTGTTGGCGACGGCATAATAGATGATACGGTTTGCGTTCAAGCAGCCATCACCGCGACGCAAAATGGCGTTCTTAACCTAGGCAATGGATTGTATCGAATTTCGGCACCGCTTGTCAGCGCTGGTCGAATCGCAATAGTCGGCAGCGGCGGAGGATTGGGTCAGAATACAGGGTCTTGTGCAAAAGGATTTAGAATAGACAAAGGAAACTTTGATTTGTTAACGTTGAACGGATCAGGGTCAAGAGTGGATAGTATCTGTGTTGACTCATTGTTTAGTACGACGACAACCAGTGGCTCAGCGATTAAAGTCGACGGTCCGATAGATGGTGTGATGATCACGAACAATCAGATCAATGGGACTTTCATCGGAATCTGGACAAGCGCTGCGAGCGGTATAGTCACCGGATCAAATACAATGATTTTAAATAATATCATCAAACCTGTGCCATTTTCTGGTGCGGCCGGCATCCTAGTGGGCGCAACATCGACGAACGGGCATACTGTCGACCCGATTATCTCAGGCAATGTCATCAATTGCGGTGCGAATGCGGATGGAATGGTGTTCAAGGATGCAGGAGGAGCGCTAGTTTCTGGCAATAGCATCTTCGGATGCGGCACTGGAACCAAGATTATCCCGGGTCAGGGACAGAGGTTCGATTTCGGCTACTTCACTGGTACACTCTTAGGCGATACCTCGCTGACAAATGACCTTCTCATTGACACGATGCACAGCAGCGCAGCCGTGTCAGGTACAAATTTTGTGAACAGTTGGGCGAGCAACTCAGTTAACGGTCCGAGTGTGGTCATCCGCAGCACACAGCCAGGCATCATTCGTGGCCTACATTTTGTGGGTCATAGAACATACATGAACACCAATCAGATAGGATTCGACGTCAGTGCGGGCGAAAAATTCACACTCGACTCCAGTACTGTTTGTAGCTTGGGAAACAACACGGCGACCGGGATACGTGTGCGGGGTACTGCGCAAAGTTCTGCCATTCGGAACAATTCGATAGGCGCTTGTGATCATTTGATTACAGGTACTCTAGCCAAAGGCGTCGAGATTACGCAAGCGAGCGGCGTCGTCGGCATGGTAACGGGCAATGATTTCAATGATACGAACACGAGCGTCACGTTTGCGCCAGGGGTAGGTGCCGCCGCCAGTACATTCATACTTGCTTCCAATATTGGTATCGATAACCTGAATGCTACCATAGCAACAGGGTCGTCTATTAGCCTGCCTCTCTTTCCTCGCATACTGCTCACAGGAACAACATCCATTCAGACAATGTCTGGAGGATGGGGTGCGCGCGAATTAACTCTCGTTCCTACGGGAGGGGCGGTGTCATTTGTCTCTGGGGGAAATATCTGCAATTTCCTAACCGCATCGTTAAATTCCGTTGTCATAGCATATTTTGATGCAGGCGCGGGCTGTTGGCGGTTAAAATAAGACTAATCCAAAGAATCGATAAGCTCGATTGGGGAAGGCGTTGATAAGCACCTAGCATTTCAGTACCTTCCCCTTATGTTCTCCACATCGGGAGGGCCCATGGGCATGATGGACGACATACCCCGCCTGTCGCCGGAAATGGCGAGCAGGAAGAACCAGGTCCTGCTGTTCATCCGCGCCTACTTCACCACGCACGGGGTCGGGCCGTCGCTGAGCGAGA
Source organism: Sphingobium sp. FG11 (assembly GCF_057809915.1). Lineage (NCBI taxonomy): Bacteria > Pseudomonadati > Pseudomonadota > Alphaproteobacteria > Sphingomonadales > Sphingobiaceae > Sphingobium > Sphingobium sp. FG11. The sequence goes on along the minus strand of NZ_JBMDKW010000009.1, from coordinate 116,518 downwards.
TCGCGGCGGCTGTCGGCACCAATCGGTCACGCGTACAAGATGCGATCCGCAAGCTGGAGCGCGAACAGCGCGTGCACCGCCAGCCCGGAAAGGCGCGCGGGGTGCGGCCGATCAGCGATCATGCCGAAACGCTGCGAAAGCTCGAGAAAATGGGCTACGTTTTCAATTCGCCGATGCCGCTGCTCGATATCGACGCGGGGGACAGGCTGATCGTCACCGACTCGACCGTTACAAATGCGAGCCTCCCCGACCCATGCGCGCGCGCGCATGGTGCGCGCCGGCAGGGGGACGCGACGAATGGCGAAAGCGAAGAAGGCACGGGCAGCAAGGGGCGGCGCGCCGACGACGGCGACGAATTCGCCGCAGCATGAGGCCTGGGCAAAGCGCCACCCGGCGCGCGCGGCGCAGGAGCGCAGTTTTCGCAAGGGTCGCGCCGTCCTGCTCGACAACTGGTCGCACAAGAACGCCGGCACACCCGAAACACACGAGGCGGTCTCGACGCGCCGCACGGGCGCGATCGCGCGACTGCATGCGTCGGGCTATCTGAACGACGATGAGCTCGCCTGGGCGGAAGAGATCGCGGCGATGGCCGAGCGGATCGCCGCCGACGTAACGGTGCGCACCGCTAATCTGGAAGGACGTGTCGACAAGAGCCGGCATGGTGACGCCTTTTTCGAGGCGCTCGGCGCTGTGTGGCGGGAGATGACCTATTCCCGCTGGCGGGCTCAGCTCAAGGGCGCCGAAGCCGGCGTATTACTCGACATCGTCGTGCGCGATATCGGCGTCGCCAGCGCGGCCGCGGCGCACGGCATGCATGTGCGTCGGGCGAAACGCCTGCTGACCGAGGCATTGGCGTCCTGGGCGGCGATCCATCGCCGAGTGCGCGACGAGGTGAGCGCGGCCGACCTGGCGGCGGCGCATGCGGGGATTTTGTAGAAATCAACGGCCGTTACAAAAACGAGCCTGCCCAAATGGTCACGGAAGTGCCAAATCCGACCCCGCCAGAATTGCGTCCCCGCCGCACTTCGATCCCCGAGCCCGCCCTCCCCCGAGTGGCGGGCTTCCTTATTCCCCCGCCGTTTGAGGAGCAGAGCCATGGCCCATAACCATCGCTCAGCCCCTCCGCCAGTCGCAAGTCACGCGCCCCGTTCAGAACGGCGCGCCACGCCTGCGGGCCTTGCCGACGCCCTCGAGAACCCGCGCGACGATCTCGACCGGCTGATCGGCGACCTGCGGCTGGCTACCCGTTTCGGCACGGCCGACTTCGACCGGTTCGAAGAGCGGATGCAGATGATCTGCGCCGCGATGATCCAGCCATTCCGCGGCGCGCGATCGCCAGCTGCGCCGGCGCTGAGCGAACAGCGCGACGGCGACACGTGCAGCGCCTGGTACTGAAAGGCCCATCCCATGAGCAGTCTGACCCGCCGCCTCGAGATCCGCAGCCTCAAGGCCCGCGGTTTCGCGCGGACGCCCTATCGCATCGTCAAGGACGCCGAGGGGCGCGAGCGCCCGCAGCTGGTGGCGCGCGGTGGCTTGATCCTCGATCCGCATGATCAGCCGGTCGGCCATCGCTGGCCGCGTATCGTCGACATGCGGGCGAGGGCGGTGTCGTGATCGTCGACGTTTCTGTCGCGCAGCTCGATATGAGCGATCCGGCGCGCGAGGTCCGGATTACCATCGGTGCATTGCAGGCGCTATTGGATGCCGCTCGGTTTACCCGCGAAGCAGCCGATCGCGTCATTGACGCAGTTGGCCGCACTCCATTGGGCCAAATCCCGTGAGCGACGTTCAGTCTGTCGGCACAGCCAGCGCCCCGGTTATGGGACGGGACGACGGCGTTGCGCCGCTTCTGACCGGCCGGCGCGAGATCGACGGGTCGGTCTACTGGATCCGCGACAGTTTCCGGGTCATCGGGTCGAAGCGGTATATCCGCCTATATCAGCGGGCCAACGGGCAGGCGCCGTGGCAGTCGATCACGATTGACGTGTCGGCGGGATGAGCAATCACGATGCCGCTGGCAGGCGCTTGCGGCGGCGGCTCGAGCAGCTGGCCGAAGCTGCCGATTGCACCATCGACTGGATCGAGGTGTGTGATAGGCAGTTCGACACGGCGTGTTTCTATGGCGGCCGTCACTGCATGACGCTGCTGGTGGGTGGCCTGGCATGTACGCCATGGGTAGCCGCGCTGGATGACGAGGCGGTGACCGTGCCCGGCCATCTGCTGGTGCAGCTGGACGTGATTCGCGCTGAGGACAGGGGCGAGCAGCTGCTCGTCGAGGTCGAAGCGATGACCGTGAAGGAAGCCTAGATGAAGCATATCCTTGCCTTGACCGCATGCCTGCTGGCGATCCCGCTGGCGGCCTGTGAGAACGCAGCAGATCGGTGCGCCAAGGCAGCCAACCCAGTCGAATGCATCAAGGTGGCGGATGCTGGCGGTAGCATGACCGACTATCTGACCTATGGCATGGCGGGTTATATGCTCTCCAGTGCCATTAACGGCAGCGGCCAGCGTCAAGCCGTGATCGTACCCGATCCTGGCTATCGCGGCTATCGCCGGCCGATCCCCAGCTATCAGGCCAGCCGAAGCTATGTGCGATCACGCACGGTCACGACCGTGACGCGCTACTCGCCCTCGCGGACGTCGTTCGGATCGAGCGTCTACCGCTCGTCGGGCTTCAGCTCGCGTCGCCGATAGCTAACGCCTCAGGCATCGACCTCGGGCGAGGGATCGACCGGGTCGACCCCGGCACCCCCCCCCGTCTGGGTCCTCCCCAGGCCCTGCGAGTACGGGGGGACGAGGCGTATAACAGCGGCAGCTACGAAGTGTGAAAGGTGTCCGCACCTGAAATGTCCGCAGATGCCAAATTCGTCAGCATTCGGGAATTTGCGCGCCTTGATGGGTGCGATGATGCGCTCGTTCGCAGGGCGATAAAGGAAGGAAAACTGTCGGTTTCCGCCGACAGAAAGTTGGATGTCGCGCTGGTCGGAACCGGATGGCGTCGCGCCAATCGCAAGGCCACTCCGGCTGCGGACAAAGGTGCGGACAAGCCGGGAAAGTCCGCAACTCAGCCGATAGAGACCATATCCGCTGCGATGGCGCTCTCCGGGCTTGGTGATGAGGATTTCGTCGCCGCCGTTCTGGGCGGAAGGTTCGCGATCACCGGCGCGGCTGAAATGGTCAAAGAGAACGCTCTTGCCGGCAAACATCTCTTGCAGATGCGCAAGGACGCCGGCGACGTTGTCGATCTGGAGGTGGCCGAGGCCGTGCTGTTCGAGCAGGCGCGCCAGATCCGTGACGCCTGGATGAATTGGCCCACGCGCGTGGGGCCGCTGATCGCGGCCGAGCTCGGCATCGCTGCCGACCCGGTCGTGGAGGCGCTCAATACTCATGTCACGCAGCTCCTCAACGATCTTGGAGAGCCCGACGCGGACTGGGCAGGCACCGAAGGATGAGCGGCTACATCGCGCCTGGCGCCGGGGACTGACGCCGCCGCCGCGCATCAGCGTACCGGACTGGGCCGATCATTGCCGGTATCTCGCCAAGGAGGCGGGCAGCACGTCCGGCAAGTGGCGGACATCGACGGTCGAGGCATCGCGCGGGCCAATGCTCGCGGTGACGGAACCCGGCGTTCATATCATCACGCTGATGGTGTGCACGCAGCTGATGAAGACTGCGTTCATCGAGAATATCGTCGGCTTCAAGGCGCATCTGGATCCGTGCCCGATGCTGCTGGTGCAGCCCAAAGACGAGGCGGTCGAGGCGTTCAGTAAAGAGCGGATCACGCCGTTGATCCGGTCGACGCCCGCCCTGCGGAAGCTGATCGGATCGAAGAAAAGCCGGTCGGCCGACGAGACGTTGACCTACAAGGCATTTCCGGGCGGCTTCCTCGCGATGGTGGGCGCGGGGTCGCCGGACAATCTGGCGCGCCGGCCTGTCGCGGTGACGCTGTACGACGAAACCGACAAATATGTCATCACGCGGGAGGGCGATCCGATCGGCCTGGGCGACGAGCGCCAGGCCACCTTCGCCAATTACCTGTCGGTGCGCGCCTGTTCGCCGACGATCGAGGGCGAAAGCCGCATCGAGACCTCCTATCTCGATGGCGACCAACGGCAGGCGTCGGTCGAATGCCCGCACTGCCAGCACCGCAATTTCCTCGAATTTTTCCGCCATGTCGAATGGGACAAGGACGCCGACAGTGGCATCCATTTCCCGAAGACCGCGCAGATCTACTGCGAAGCGTGCGGGACCGGGTGGAGCGAAGGCCAGCGACTGAAGGCGCTGGCGACCACGCGCTGGCATCAGACGCGGCCGTTCCTGTGTTGCGGCAAGCATCAGGACCCAATGGCCGCCTATGAGGAGGCGTGGAAGGCGCCGGCGGAACAGCGACCGGCGGATCCGGTGGCCATCGTGTGGGACTGGTGGGACAGTCATCGGCACGGCGTTTATCGCGCACGTTGCAACGATTGCGGCAAATGGGTGGTCGACAATGAGCACGCCAGCTTCACGGCCGGCAAGCTGTTTTCGCCCTGGCCGAAGGATGCGCCGTCCAAGCAGGCAGCCAAGTGGCTTGCGGCGAAAGATGATCCGGACCTGCGTGTTGTGTTCGACAACACGCAGCGCGGCAGACCGCACAAGCGGGCGAACGGCAAGGACCTGAAGGCAGACGTGCTGGCGGCGCGTGCCGAGCACTGGCCCGGCGAGGTGCCGGACGGCGTCGGCATCATCACCGCCGGCGTCGATACGCAGGACGACCGGTTCGAGATCGAATTTGTCGGCTGGGGCGGGAATGAGGAAAGCTGGACGCTCGGCTATGTGATCATTCCCGGCGATACGTCGACCGACGAGATGATGGCGCAGCTGGATACGCAGCTGCTTCGCTTGTTCCGGCGGGTGGATGGCCGCGAGTTCGCGGTCGAAGCGGCATGCATCGATTCGGGCGGTCACCGGACCAACGAGGTCTATCGCTTCGCCCAGGCGCGGCTCGGCCGCAAGGTGTGGGCGATCAAGGGCGCGTCCGAACGGAACGGCACGCGCGCGCCGGTGTGGCCATCGGTCAAGCCAAAGGCACGCGAGAGGTCGAAGTTCAAGCCGGTGCAGATCGGCACCAATGCGGCGAAGGATACGATCCGATCGCGCCTGGCGCTGCTGGAGCCGGGGCCGGGCTTTTGCCATTTCCATGCCCGGCGCGAACTCGCCTGGTACGAACAGATGCTGTCCGAGCGGCTGACGCTAAAGATCATGGCGGGGAAGCGGTTCACCGTGTGGGATTGCCCCAAGGGCAAGGCCAACGAGGCGCTGGATTGCCGGGTTTACGCCTATGCGGCCCTGCAGGGCCTTATTCATTTTGGCCTTCGCCTGAACGATCGCGTCGCGGAAGTCGCGGTGCGGTGGAATCCTGAACCCGTCATTGCCGAACCCGAGCACGAGAGCTGGGGCGAAAAGGGCGGCGGCTGGATTGGTGGCGGCGAGGGTAGCTGGCTTTAGGAGGAATAAATGACCGACCCACGTCGTAGTCATGAGCTGATCCTTCAGATCGGCGCCGACACCAAGCGAGACCTCGTTAATGCGCTTCGTCAAATGGCGCTGGAAATCGACATGGATCAGCTGACGGCGGGCGTAAGCGGCGGTTACTCGTCGGGCGCGATCTATGCCTATCAACATGACCCTGCGATCACGCATGATGCCTATTTCGCAGCGCTTGAACAGAAGCTTAGAGATGCAGGCGCTCGCTGATGCCATTTTCCCAGTCCGACATCGATCAGCTCAAGACCGCGATCGCCACCGGGGCGATGCGCGTGCGCTATGCCGACGGGCGGGAGGTGCTGTATCGCACGCTTGCTGAAATGCGCGAGACGCTGCGCATGATGTCGGACGAGGTCGGCGCCGCCAGTTCGGGCGGCGCGCGCGGGTTCCTGGCGAAGTTTTGACATGACCTGGCTGGACAGCGCGATCAGCTGGCTTGCGCCGGTTTCAGGCGCGCCATGCGCTGGAGATCGTGCGCGCCTATGACGGGGCGAAGCGCGACCATCGCACGTCGAGCTGGCAGGCGACCGGCACGAGCGCCAACGGCGAAATCGCGTCTGCCGAGGAGATCGTCCGCAATCGATCGCGCGATCTGGTGCGCAATAATGGCTATGCCTTGCAGATCGTCGAGACGATCGCGGATCATGTGGTGGGCACCGGGATCGTCTCCGCGCCGCAGGGCCTGAAAGGCCGGAACCTGCAAAAGGCGAAAGATCTGTGGACCGCGTTCATCGAGACGTGCGACTGGGACGAGGATCAGGATCTTAATGGCCTGCTCTGGTCGGCCGAGAAGGGCCAGCGGGAAAGCGGGTCCGCGATCATCCGGTTCCGGCGCCAGCGTTTCGACGGGTCGACCAAGCGCGCGCCGCTGAAATTACAGCTGCTGGAACCCGATTTCATCGACACGATGAAGACCGGCACGACGCCGGGGGGCGGCTGGATCGATCGCGGGATCGAATATGACAGTGAAGGCCGTCGCGCGGCCTTCTGGCTGCTGCCCGCCCATCCCGGCGACGTCGCGACCTGGCGCGCCTTTTCGATGACGAGCGAGCGGGTGCCGGCGAACGAGCTGGCCTATCTGTTCGACAAGCTGCGCCCCGGTCAAGATCGCGGCATGCCGGTACTGGCCCCGGCGATCATGACGCTGCAAAATCTGCGCGGCTATTTCGAGGCCGAGCTGGTGCGCAAGCGCATCGCCGCCTGCATGGTGGGTTTCATCACCAGCCAGGACGAGAATATCAACGTGACGGCCCAGCACGAGGGTAAGACGAAGGACGGCGCACCGACGCAGAAGATGGAGCCGGGGCTGCTGCAGCGTCTGCGGCCCGGCGAGGATATCACCTTCAACTCGCCTCCCGGTGATTCAGGCGTCGATGCGATGGCCACGCAATATCTGCGCGAAAGCGCAGCGGCGGCGGGCGTCATGTTCGAGCAGGCGACGGGCGATTTCAGCCGGATCAACTATTCCAGTTTTCGCGCCGGCGGGCACGGCTTCAAGCGGCGGACCGAGCGGCGGCAATGGGCCTTCGTTCATAAGGTCAGCAATCCGGTGGCCGCACGCTTCACCGAGGCGGCAATGGCGGCGGGGCTGCTGCCGGCGGCGATCGGTAGCTGGCGGCACACGCCGCCCGGCTTTATTTCGGTCGATCCAGACAAGGATGCCAAGGCCGACCTCGCCAATCTGCGCATGGGCAAGGTGGCGCTGAGCGAGCTCGTAGAAGAGCGCGGTTGGGATTATGTCGAGCATCTCGACCGCGTCGCGGCCGATCTGGACGCCGCAGACAAGGTGCTGAAAGGCGCGATGTTCGATGGCGATCCGCGCAAAGTGCTGAACCAGGCGAAACCCGAGAGCGACGCCAAGGACAGCAAGCAGGACGACGCCGCGCAGGCGGCCTGATCTTCTGGAGATATCATGACCGACAAACCGAAGGCGCCGCCGGTGTCCGCGCGGACCTGCGCGCCCAACGTCACCCTAGACGGACGCCCCGTTGGTCGAATCGACATTCTCGACGTCGGCCGCGATCGGGCGATGCGCGCGCTGCTGACCCGCAGCCCTGCACCGGAGGGCGGCGACCCGGAGGAGCGCCGCCAGCCCATGGTCGGCGGGCGCGGGGTGCGCAGCCTGTCGGTGTCGCCGGGCAGCTATGACGCCGCGGCGCGCACGGTCGAGGCGATCCTGTCGGCGGGCACCGCCGTTCGCCGCTACTGGTTCACCGAAGAGCTGGAGATCAGCGACGAGGCGATCGACAGCGCGCGCGTCGCCGGTGGCGTCTGCCCGTTGCTCGACACGCACAATCAGTATCAGCTCGATGGCGTCATCGGCCGCGTTCTTTCCGTTCGGATCGAAGACGGTCAGCTGATCGGCGTTCTACACTTTTCCGATACGCCAGCGGGTCGCGACATCGAGGCGCGCGTCGCCGCCGGGGAGATCCGCGCGATCTCCATCGGCTATCGCGTCATCAAATGGCAGATCACCGCCACCGACGACACCGACCACGAGACCTGGCGCGCCGTCGCCTGGGAATTGCTGGAAGCCAGTTTCGTCCCCGTTCCCGCAGATCCGAACGCCGTGGTTCGATCCGCACCGCAGGACCCTTCGCACGGAAATCAAGAGGAAGACGATATGCGACGCAACCTGACCGGTGGCGCGGCTGCGCCCGCGCCTGCCGCCACGACTGCAACCGAACCCGCTCCGGCGACCCGCTCCGAACCCGCCGCGCCCGCCGCTGCTCCCGCACGTTTGCCCTTGATTAACGGGCGAAGCGATTTGGTCACTGCGGCCGGGCTCTTCACCTCGTGGCCAATCCCATCGGCATAAGCGTAGATCTCTTCGATCCGCTGCCGCAGCCTCTTTGCAGTTTCGACCGCTCCGCACGCTTCGATCGCCTTCAGGCGCTGGAGCACCATTGCCTTTGTAATCTGGCTCAGCGGCACCGATCCCAAATGCGGGAAAATATCCTTCTCCAAGCTCGCCCTCACTCCGTGCGCGTGTTTGCCGCTCCACCGGGGGCGCTGCTCTTCGAGCCAAGCTTCGGCCATCGACCGTAAGGTGGCCGCTGAATCGACCAATTGCGCAGCCGCCCGTTGCTTCTTCGCTATGGAAGGGTCGATTCCCTTCGCGATCAACCTGCGCGCCTCGTCGCGCGCATCCCGCGCCTCCTGCAACGTCATGACGGGATAGCTGCCCAACACAAGGCGCTTTTCACCTTGGCGATCCAATATCCCAAACGCCATGAGCGATGGCCGGTCTTGGAAACATAGAGATAAAGGCCCAAAGTATCCGCAAGACGGTAAACTTCGCCTCGCGCGACCGCTTTCCTGTTTCCTGCAGGCGAGATCGCTCAACATTTGACGATGACCCCGCGTTTCGCGCCCGGTGTCCCGAGCGTGCCCCCAAATTGATCGCGCTTGCTGGCACCACCATGCTACAGAATGCGACACTAATATCCTCGCATTGGCACGGTTTTCGGTCGAAATGCAACGACTTGCATCGTGATGCTACAGCAGATTGGCGGAAGAGGTGGGATTCGAACCCACGGACGGGTTGCCCCGTCGCCGGTTTTCAAGACCGGTTCCTTAAACCACTCGGACACTCTTCCACGCCGTTTCGGGGCTGGCAGCTTACGACAGGCTTATGGGCGAAACTGCCCGGCAAACCTGACCTGCACTAACCCCTTGTAACCATACTCCTATTTCCGCGCACAGGCCACAAGCTCCGGTAGCTTTCAAGACCGCGGCAATCGGCATTCCGCTACCCTTCCGCCAGGCGCTAACTAGCGAAGCCGCCCAGCAAGCCAAGCATAAAATCACGCGAAGGGGAACGGTGCGAGCGGTTCGGGAGTGCGTCCCCCGTCACAAGGGATGACGAGGGACGCATCCGGAGGGCTGTCGGGCGCTCTGGACCAGCGTTCCCTAGGGTCAACCGGAAAATTTGTCATCCCCTATTTCGGCTAAAACTATGAACTTTCGGTCACATTGTTTCAATATAGGCAACGGCTCCATGCTATGCCTAATGTGCATTAACCTTTGTTGTCGGATAATTTCAACCGATTGAAATTATCTGTTAACGACGGCAATGGTCCGCCGGAACTCGGCGGCGCCCGGCTTCCCCCGGTCCTCGCTTCGTCGTTCGAAATGAATAAGGCAATTCACCTTCCCTTACGCCTGTGCGAGAACGGGCGGCAGGGAGATTCTTGATGCGTTCGCCGATCCTGTTTCTGTTGCTGGGCATGGCCGCCCTATCGGCCGGCGGACTGGCGACCCACAGCGTCATGGCGCAGGAAGGTGGCGATTTTCGCTCTTATCTGGAGTCCCTACGTTCCAAAGCGCGCGCCATGGGCATTCGGGATGCGACGCTGGATGCGGTTTTTCCGACGCTCACGCTCAACCCGCGTGTCGTGCAGCTCGATCAGACCCAGCCGGGCGGGGGGGCTTATTCGCCGATCCCCAATTTCGAACCTTATCGCAGGCAGCATGTCGACGCCGCCCGCATCGCGCGCGGCCGCACCGCCTATCTCGCCAACCGGACCCGGCTCCAGCGGATCGAGGCGCAGACCGGCGTGCCGGAGGAGATCATGGTCGCGATTTACGGCCATGAGACCAATTACGGTTCCTATACCGGGGATTTCGACCTTATCCGTTCGCTCGCGACGCTGGCGCATGAAGGTCGCCGCCGCGCGCTGTTCGAACCGGAACTTCTGGCGACGCTCAAGATGCTGGACGATGGCGTGCCACGCAGTCGGCTCGTGGGCAGTTGGGCGGGGGCGACCGGCTATCCCCAGTTCCTGCCATCAGTATATCTGCGCGTTGCCCGAGACGGAGACGGCGATGGGCGAGCGGACATCTGGACCAGCGAGGCCGATGCGCTGGCGTCGATCGCCAATTATTTCGTCAATGCCGGGTGGCGGCGCGGCGAGCCATGGGGCGTCGCGGTGTCGGTGCCGGCCGGTTTCGACCGGGCGCGGGTGTCGGCTCGCACGGACCCCGCCCGCTGCCCGCGCGTGTTCAACCGTCATAGCCGCTGGCTGACCATGGCGGAGTGGCGCAAGCTGGGCCTGTATCCGGCAAGGGGTGCCTGGCCCGGCGATATGATTATGGCGACCTTGCTGGAGCCGGATGGGCCGGGCAAGACCGCCTATCTGTTGACGGGCAATTATCGGGCGATTCTCGACTATAATTGCTCCAATTTCTATGCGTTGTCGGTGGGGTTGCTGGCTGATGCGATCAAGCAATAAAATCATGCGGCCTCTGTTCGGCCTGTCCCTGTTCCTCGCCCTGCCGGGCGTCGTGCAGGCAAAAGGGCCGCCTCCGCACGCCGCAGCCGGGCAGGGCGGCGCGATGGTGGCTGACGAGCCGGTGCAGATCGGCGCGCCCTATCAGGTCGGGAACAAGACCTATACGCCGGAGGATACCGCCGGTTATGACGATGTCGGCCATGCGCGCATCTATACCCCCGATACCGCAGATGAGACGACAGCCAATGGCGAGCGTTTCATCGCGGACGGGATCACCGCCGCGCACCGGACATTGCCGTTGCCCAGCTATGTCGAGGTGACGTCGCTCGATACCGGCAGGACCATCCTCGTGCGGATCAATGATCGCGGACCCATGACGGGCGAGGGGATCATCGCCCTGTCGCCGGGCGCAGCGGAGCAACTGGGCATGGCTGGTGACGCATTCGCGCCGGTACGCATCCGCCGGGTCAATCCGCCCGAGCAGGAACGCGCCGTCCTGCGCGCTCATGGCCGCGCCGCCGAGCGCATGGACACGCCTGCGTCTTTGCTCGTCGTGCTGCGTCAGCGTCTGGCTCCGCCAGCCCTTGCCGCCGCACCCGTCGCCAGTACGATTGCGCCACGGGGCAAGCCCCGCCCCGGCGCCACCTTTACGCCGCCGCCCGTCCGGTCCTCGCCGCCCGTCGCCGCGCCGAAACCGGCGCAGGCTGCGTCCGACCCGTTCGTCGTCGAAGGGGAGGGCGCGTCACCGCCTTCGCCGTCGCACGCGCCAGCGCCAGCGCGGATTTCTCCACCCGCTGCTCCCCGGACAAGTACGGGCAGCTACGTGGTTCAGGTCGCCGCCTTCTCGACGCAGGCCCGCGCTGAGGCGCTCGCCCGCAAGGTCGGCGGAAGCACGACACAGGCAGGCAAAATCTGGCGCGTGCGGCTCGGTCCCTTCGCAACGCAGGCTGCGGCGCAACAGGCTGTGCGCTCTGTTGCCGCCAAGGGTCTTGAGAATGCCCGCATCATGGCTAATGACACGCCATAAGCATCCGCGTCCTGTGCGAATCCATCCCGTTTTGAAGGCAGTCCCATGAACAAGACCCTCGCCGCAGCCCTTGCCCTCGCAGCCATGGCCCAGCCGCTGACGGCCGCCGCGCCGCCCTATACGAGCGAGGCGCCGATCGCTTATATGAAGGACCTGTCGTCGGGAGCGGTGCTCTATGACAAGGGCGGCGAGACGCGGATGCCGCCGGCGTCCATGGCCAAGATGATGACCGCCCATGTCGCCTTCCGCCTGATCCAGCGCGGCGAGCTCAAGCTCGACACCAAATTCACGGTGCGCCCGGAAACCTGGAAACAGTGGCACGGGCCGCAGGCGGGATCCACGATGTTCCTTTCCGTGGGCGAGCAGGTTTCGGTCGAAAATCTGCTGCATGGCATCGTGACCTTGTCGGGCAATGACGCTTGCGTCGTGCTGGCCGAGGGGATTGCCGGGACCGAACAGGCCTTCGTCGCGCAGATGAATGAGGAGGCCAAGCGCCTCAAGCTGACCAACAGCCATTTCGGCACCAGTAATGGCTGGCCCGATGAAGGCGTCACCTATGTCACGGCCGAGGATCTTGCCCGGCTGGCGCAGGCGACGGTCGAGGAAACGCCGGAACTCTACAAGAAATTCTACGCCACGCCTTCCTTCACATGGGGCAAGACCATGGGCGGGACGGACATCCAGCAGGCGAACCGCAACCCGATCCTGGGCAAGATTCCCGGCGCGGATGGCCTAAAGACCGGACATACCGAAGAGGCCGGGTTCGGCTTTACCGGATCGGCGGAACAGGATGGCCGGCGCATCGTGATGGTGGTCGCGGGCCTGCCCACGTTCAACAGCCGCATCAGCGAATCCGTCCGCTTCATGGACTGGGGCTTCAAGGCGTGGAAGGCGCAGCCCCTGTTCAGGAAGGGTGCGACCGTCGAAACCGCCGAAGTGCAGCAGGGCAGCGCCAGCACCGTCTCGCTCGTCGCGCCGCAGAATATGGCGGTGACTTTGCCGCGCAGCGCATCATCCAACATCTCGGTCAAGGTCGCCTATACCGGCCCGATCAAGGCGCCCATCGCCAAGGGGCAGAAGATCGCCGAACTGATCGTGTCCACGCCCGACACCCCGCCGCAGGTCATGCCGCTGGTCGCCGGGGAAGATGTCGCCGCCGCTGGCGTATTCGGCCGGCTCTGGAACGGTTTCAAGTCGCTGTTCGGGTGACGCCGGGCCGTTTCATCACGCTGGAAGGGGGCGAGGGGGCCGGAAAATCGACCCAGCGCGCGGCGCTGGCGGCTGCTTTGCGGGGCCATGGGCTTGAGGTCGTGGAAACCCGCGAGCCGGGGGGCAGCACTGGCGCGGAGGCAATCCGCGAGCTGCTGCTGACGGGGGTCGCGGATCGCTGGAGTCCCCGCACCGAAGCGCTGTTGTTCGCGGCCGCCCGCGCCGATCATGTCGAACGAACAATCCTGCCCGCGCTCGGTCGCGGGGACTGGGTCGTGTCGGATCGTTTTCTCGACAGCAGCCGCGCCTATCAGGGCATGGGCGACCTGACCGATGCCGATATTCTAACCCTGCATCGCATCGGCAGCGCGAATGTGCTGCCGGATCGAACGCTGGTCCTGACCCTGCCCGAAAATGAGGCGGAGGCCCGCGCCAATGCGCGCGATGGCAACGCCGCCGACCGGATCGGCGGACGGGATCGCATCTTTCATCGCCACGTCGCGCAGGCTTTCGGCCAGATCGCCGCGATGGAGCCGGAGCGGGTGAAGATGATCGACGCGGCGGGGGAGGCGACGGCGGTTACGGATCGCCTGCTTGATGCGTTGGCCGATCTTCTGCCATGACGGCGCTCATAGGCCATGACGCACAGGCCCGCATGCTGCTGGCCGCGGCGGCGGGCGATCGTCTGCACCATGGCTGGATATTGAGCGGGGCGCGGGGCATCGGCAAGGCCGCTTTCACGCGCTCTATGGCCATGCGCCTGCTGGCCGACGCAGCCGGGCCACAGGTTACGGGCGAGGGGCTGGAGGTGCCGGTGGATCATCCGGTTCGTCGCCTGATCGAAGCGGCGGCGCATCCCGATTATGCCGAGCTTGCGCCGCTGGAAAAGGACGGCGTGACCGCCCGGAACATCAGCGTGGATCAGGTGCGGGGATTGGGGCGGCTGATGCAATCGGCGCCTTCGCTATCGAACCGGCGGATCGTCGTCATCGACAGCGCCGACGATCTGGAGCGCGGGGCGGCCAATGCGCTGCTCAAATCGCTGGAGGAGCCGCCCGCCGGCATGTTGTTCCTGCTGGTCAGCCATGCGCCGGGGCGATTGCTGCCGACCATACGGTCACGCTGCCGTTCGCTGCGGTTCGATGGCTTGTCCGACGAGGCGATGGACGCCATCCTGCGCGCGGAGGCGCCTACGCTGTCGACCGCGGAGATCGAAGCGCTCGTCCGTGCGGGCGAGGGCTCGCCGGGTCGTGCGCTGCGTTATGCAGGTCTCAGCCTCGCAGAGATCGAGAAGGCGCTGCTTGCGCTTGCCTCGCACGGCGATGCGGACAATCGCGAACGGCTGGCCCTGGTCAAGCAATTGTCGCTCAAATCGGCACGCCCGCGTTATGAAGCTTTTCTGGAACGCGCACCGGCCTTTATCGCGCAGGCGGCGCGACACAGAACAGGCGCCGCGCTGGGACAGGCGCTGCACCATTGGGAGGCGGCGCGGAAACTGGCCTCAGGCGCGGTGATTTTGGCGCTGGAGCCGGGAGCGGTGATATTTGAGCTGGCGGGGCATGTAGCGGCGCTGGCGCGTGACGCTGGTTGAACTGAAGCCGTCGCGCGGGCGCGACGCGGGCTGAAAAGCGGCTTTGCGCTGCTGGCTTCTGCCGCTAGGGATGGGCCATGTCAGAGCCATTCACGATCACCACCGCCATCAGCTATCCCAATGGCCGTCCCCATATCGGTCATGCCTATGAGGTCGTCGCCACCGACGCCATCGCCCGATTTCAGCGGATGATGGGCCGGGACGTATTCTTCCAGACTGGCACCGACGAACATGGCCTGAAAATGGCGCAGGCTGCGCGTGGGCGCGATATGGAACCGCGCGCTCTCGCGGATGAAATGTCGAGCCATTTCAGGGAAATGAACGAGAGGTTGAATATCAGCCATGATCGTTTCATCCGCACGAGCGAACCCGATCATCATCGCGCGAGCCAGGCGATCTGGCGGGCAATGGAGGCCAATGGCGACCTGTATCTCGGTCGCTACGAGGGCTGGTACTCGGTCCGCGACGAAGCCTTTTATGATGAAAAGGAAATTGTGGACGGAGAGGGCGGCGCAAAGCTGTCGCCGCAGGGCACGCCGGTCGAATGGACGATCGAGGAAAGCTGGTTTTTCCGCTTGTCAAACTATCAGGAAAAACTCCTGCAACTCTATGAAACTCAGCCTGATTTCATTCGACCGGAAAGCCGCCGGAACGAAATCATGCGCTTCGTCGAGGGTGGACTTTCCGACCTCAGCATTTCGCGCACCAGTTTCGACTGGGGCGTCCCGGTGCCGGGCACAGATGGCCATGTCATGTATGTGTGGGTCGATGCGCTGACCAATTATCTGACCGGCTGCGGCTATCCTGACGACGACGCGCGGATGGCGCGCTACTGGGCCGAGGGTGGCGACATCACGCATATCATCGGCAAGGATATCGTGCGTTTTCATGCCGTTTACTGGCCAGCTTTCCTGATGAGCGCAAAGCTGCCCTTGCCCCGGCAGATATTCGGCCATGGCTTCCTGCTGAACCGGGGCGAGAAAATGTCGAAGTCGGTCGGCAACGTCGCCGATCCGATCGCGCTCGCTGACCGTTTCGGCGTCGACCAGCTCCGCTATTTCCTGTTGTCCGAAGTCACTTTCGGCAATGACGGCAGCTATAGCGCGGAGGCGATCGTGCAACGCTCTAACAGCGACTTGGGCAACGCTTTTGGCAATCTGGCGCAACGCACGTTGAGCTTCATCGCGAAGAATCTGGAGGGGCGGCTACCCGCAATCCATGGTGCCGATCCGGCCGATGCTGATTTGCTGGCGCTGATCGATCGCGTCGTGCGGACCGATATTCCCGCCGCCATGAACGATCTGGCGCCGTCGATCGCGATCGACGCCTGGTTGCGCGCGGCCTTCGCCTGCAATCAATATATCGATGCGCAGGCGCCCTGGGGCCTGCGCAAGACCGATCCGGAGCGGATGGAAACCGTGCTGGCGACGCTCTATATCGCCATCGCCCGGCTGGCCGTGGCGATCCTGCCCATCATCCCGGCCAGCGCCAGCGCCCTGCTCGATCATATGGGCGTGCCGGCGGCGCAGCGCGGCTACAGCGCGATCGGCGATGATTGGTACGGCCCGCTTCGCGACAGCGGCTTTACGCTGGCCCCACCCAAGCCGCTATTCCCGCGTCTGGAACTGACGGAAGCGGATGCCTGATCCGATGTTGCCTGACCCGATATTGATCGACAGCCATTGTCACTTGAATTACAAGGGCTTGGTGGAGGATCAGCAGAATGTGCTGGAACGTGCGCGGCATGCCGGCATCGGCCTGATGCTGAATATCGCCACGCGCGAAAGCGAATGGGACGCGGTGCTGGCAACGGCGGTGCGCGAACCCGATGTCTGGGCCACGGTCGGCATCCACCCGCATGAAGCGGACGAGCATCCGCACATCGACACCGCCAAGCTGGTCGAGCGCGCCACCCATCCCCGCGTCGTCGGGATCGGCGAGACCGGCCTCGATTATTATTACAACCATAGCGACCGGGACCGGCAGCGCGGCAGTTTTCGCGCCCATATCGCCGCCGCACGCGAAACCGGCCTGCCACTGATCGTCCATACGCGCGAGGCGGAAGAGGACACGCTGACCATCCTGCGCGAAGAAATGGGGAAGGGGACCTATAGCGGCGTCATCCATTGCTTCACCGCGAGCGGGGCCTTTGCCGACGGCGCGCTTGACCTTGGTTTCTACATCAGTCTTTCAGGGATAGTGACCTTTAAAAGCGCGAAGGACCTTCAGCAAACGGCCGCGCGCCTGCCACTCGACCGGCTGCTGGTGGAAACGGATTCGCCTTTCCTCGCGCCCGTGCCGCATCGCGGCCGCCCCTGTGAACCCGCCTATGTCGCCGACACGGCTCGCTTTCTCGCCGGTTTGCGGGGCGAGAGTGTTGACGAACTGGCGGCGGCGACCTCCGCCAATTTCCACACGCTGTTCTCCAAAATTGGAGGAGGGGCGCGCCGATGAGCTTCAAGCTCACGATTTTGGGCAGCGGCACATCCTCCGGGGTTCCGCGCATCGGCAATGACTGGGGCGATTGCGATCCCACCGAACCGAAAAACCGGCGCACCCGCGTCTCGATCCTCGTCGAAAGCCCGACCACGCGTATCCTGGTCGATACGTCGCCCGACATGCGCATGCAGTTGCTCGATGCCGATATCATTCATATCGACGCGATCCTGTGGACCCACGATCATGCCGATCACAGCCACGGGCTGGATGATGTGCGCCAGCTTTATCATCACCGCCGCGCGCCGGTGCCCGGCTATGCCCGCGCCGAAACGCTCGCGCTCCTGCGGCAGCGCTTCGCTTACGCCTTCGATGGGCGCAACGGCTATCATCCGACGATAGAGCCGCATATCCTGCCCGACGGCCTGCGCATCGGCGATATCGACATAAGCTGCGTCGATCAGCCCCATGGCGATATCTATTCCACCGGCTTTCGCTTTTCCCACAAGGGCCGCTCGATCGGCTACGCGACCGATTTTCACGCCCTGACGCCGCAGATGCTGGCGCTGTATGACGGGCTGGACATATGGGTGGTCGATGCGCTGCGGATGAAGCCGCATCCCACCCATCCCCATCTGGCGCTGACCCTCGATGGCATCGCCGCCGCGCGCCCCGGCCAGGCGATCCTGACCCATATGGACCAAAGCATGGATTATGCGACGCTGCGGGCCACATTGCCGCCGGGCGTGGAGCCGGGATATGACGGCATGGTCGTCGATCTGGCCACGGCGGAGGGCCGCGGCTGATGGCGACGGATCAGACGATGTCGAGCCTCTGGTACATATTGGCGCTCGTTATCGTCGGCTCGGCCTTGATCGGGCGCAGGATGCCGCTGGGCGGATTGTTCCGCATGGCGCTGCTGTGGGTCGTGATCTTCGGCGCTTTGTTCGGCCTGTTCACGCTGGGGCAGAAACATGGGTTTTTCCCGGCCGACAGGATGGTCGACCGGGGTGAACCAAAGGATGGGCCACCAACAGTCATGCCGCAAGCGCGGGCGCTCGGGCAGGCACTGCGCATTCCGGTGGCGCCCGACGGTCACTATTGGGTCGAAGCCACGGTCAATGGCGCGCCCGCCCGTTTTCTGATCGACAGCGGCGCCAGCATCACGGCCCTGTCCGTCAACAGCGCGCGGGCGGCAGGTCTCAATTTCGATCTCAATGCACCCGGCGTGCCCATGTTTACCGCCAATGGACGGGTCGACGCCAAGCGTTCATCCATATCGACGCTCACGATGGGGCCGATCGGGATAAGCGACCTCGATGTGGTGGTGTCGCCCAGCTTCGGGGAGGTCAATGTGATCGGCATGAACATGTTGTCGCGGCTGAAAGGCTGGGGCGTGCAGGATGGCCAGATGGTGCTGACGCCGTGACCCCCACCGATGCGGTGCCCGCGCCCAGCCAACGCCAGCGGCTGAAAGCGATTATCGGCGGATCGACGGGCAATCTGGTCGAATGGTATGACTGGTATGCCTATTCGGCCTTCACCCTCTATTTCGCCCCGCATTTTTTCCCGAGCAAGGATCGTACCGCGCAATTGCTGAGCGCGGCGGGGATTTTTGCAGTGGGCTTTTTGATGCGACCGATCGGCGCGTGGCTGATGGGCGTCTATGCCGACCGGCATGGTCGCAAGAGCGGCTTAACCCTGTCGGTCGCGCTGATGTGCGCGGGGTCTTTGCTTATCGCGGTGACGCCGGGCTACGAACTGATCGGGGTAGGGGCGCCGGCACTGCTCGTACTGGCGCGCCTAATGCAGGGGCTTTCCATCGGGGGCGAATATGGGGCGAGCGCCACCTATCTCTCCGAAATGGCGGGGCGCAATCGGCGCGGCTTCTATTCCAGCTTTCAATATGTGACCCTGATCGCCGGGCAACTTGTGGCGATCTGCGTGCTTCTGGCGCTGCAATCGATCCTGGCCCCCGCGCAACTCGATGCTTGGGGCTGGCGGATTCCGTTTCTGATCGGCGGAGCGCTGGCTGTCGTGGTGTTCTGGCTGCGGCGCGGCCTTGCCGAAACGCAAAGCTTCCACACGGCCAGGGCCGCAGGTGCGCCAAAATCGGGGTTCGTCGAACTGGTTACCAAGCATCCGCGCGAGACGATGACGGTGATCTTACTGACCGCCGGGGGCACGATCGCCTTTTACGCCTACTCCATCTATATGCAGAAATTCCTCGTCAACACGACCGGCCTTAGTCGAGAATCGGCGTCGGAAATTAATGCAGTAACACTGTTTATTTTCATGCTGTTGCAACCTTTGGCGGGAGCCTTGTCCGACCGGATCGGGCGAAAGCCGCTGATGATCGGCTTCGGGATATTGGGCATGGCCTTCACCTATCCGATCTTTTCGGCGCTGGCGGTCGCAAAGGATGCTGTTACCGCAGGTCTGCTGGTGATGGCGGGCCTGATTATCGTGACCGGCTATACCTCCATCAACGCGGTGGTGAAGGCGGAGCTTTTTCCGGCGCATATCCGGGCCTTGGGCGTGGCTTTGCCGTATGCGCTGGCCAACACGCTGTTTGGCGGCACGGCGGAATTTGTCGCTCTGTGGTTCAAACAATCCGGCATGGAATCGGCTTTTTACATATATGTCAGCGCGATGATCGGCATATCGCTCATCGTCTATGTCCGCATGCGCGACACACGGACGCATAGCCTGATCCAAGAAGATTGAGGTTCAGCGACACCACGCGACGAATAATTTAACATAATATATATTATCGAACATTATTTAATAATGATCCGAACTTGCCGCCCTCCGATCAATGTTCATAGAATATGCGACACAAGAGATGCATATGGCGACAGATGAGCCGTTCGACTCGGGAAATTACTCGGTTCACGGACGCGCCCGCTTCGCCGTAATGGAGAAATGACGTGCCCGAGTTCGTAATTGACGAGCAAAAACAACTGGTTCGGGCGACGCACCTTCAGGACGGTCTGCTTACGGTGGATGATGTCCAACGGTTCAACACCAATTTCGATCAGTTGATCGCCGTTGCAGCAAAGCGTTTCCCGAGGCTCCTGCTGCTTATTGATGCCAGCAAAATGTCCGTGCAACTGCCCGAAGTCATGGAACATTTTACCCGGCCGGAGCGGATGCTCAGGGGACCCGACGATCGTTTTGCGCTGGTCGTCGGATCAAATCTCGCCAAGCTTCAGGCGCGCCGCGTTCTGGGCGACGATAGCCGCCTTGGGGCCTTCCTTACCCCGGAAGAAGCGGAAAACTGGCTCCGGATGGCAGGCTGACGGCTAATCACCCGGCGCTGGCCGGCCCCTCACGCCCCTGTCCTATCACGACTTTCATTATCAACGCGCGTTTCCTGTCTATTTCGGTCGGCCGCCTCAAAATGAGCGATCTGATCAGCCGAGGCCTTCTTGAATGCAGCACGGCCCGTCACGCGCGTGACATAAGCTTCGGTCGCGGGTCGGTTGCCTACAGCGCGGACGTCCGTAATGCGCAGCGTATCCGCCATCACCAGATCTGCGACGGTAAAGCGCGCCCCAGCAAGCCATTCCCGCTCGCCGAAAATTCTTTCCATATGGTCAAGGCGCTGCCCCATCCACTCGGTCAGGCCGTTATGAGCGTCGCCATATAGCTTCAGAAACCACCACGGCACGGTAACCATCTCGATCGAATTGAGCGCCGCGATCGTCCATTGCAATGTCTCGGCCTCTCCGACGGGATCGCGCGGCATCAGGGTGTCGCTTTTCCGCGCTAGGTAAAGCAGCCCGGCACCGCTTTCGAATATCTCTACGTCCCCGTCCTTCAGAAAGGGGACCTGGCCAAATGGCTGATCCGCCAGATGATTGGTTTCGCGGCCATCGAACGCAACCGTTCGCACCACATAGGGAAGGCCCGCTTCCTCACACGCCCATCTGAGTCGCAGGTCGCGCACGAAACCACGCGCGCCTTGAGGAACCCAATCGAAGGTCCAGATGGTAAGCCCGCTCAAAGCCCCTTCCTTTCGGTTCCGGATGACGACAATTTCGTCAGATGATGAACGCTAGCGTAACGAGTTATACTCATCTGACGGAAGGAATTTGGGGCGCAAATTGTTCCACGGGGATAAGAATAATAAGGGAGAGACCCATGCAGCAGGCGACGCCTTATCGATTGAAGCCAGAGTGGCGCAAGGAACGGCGGCAATCTGCGAGCATCTCATGCACCGTTCTGTGGGACGGCTTGTACGAATACGCCACGATTCGAGATATTTCCATCTATGGCGCTCAGTTGGAGGGTTTCTGCTTCCCGCCGGTTGGCACCCGCATATCGATCATCGCCGAGGGGCTGGAGATATGCGCCACGATCATCTGGCTGGGCGACAATAAATGCGGCGTTTTGCTGGCGCGTGAGGTCGATCCGGTGGCGTTCATTCGCCGCCATTCCATTCGCGAAATCTCCCCGCGCGAGCCGTCACCGGTAAATATCACGCAGATTTCGTTCCGGCGATATGCCTAGCGTACCAGCAACTGCGCACTATGCTCCTTGGTTACCGGGCTTCAAACAGTATATAGGACCTAGGGATTTGCACGCACGTGCGATGGGTCTATAGCGTCGCATCGTCGAGAGCGCTCGCGGGTGAGTCCGGTTAGCAAAGGAATATGTCTCTATGAACGCCTATATCGTGTCTGCTGTTCGAACCGCTGGCGGACGGCGCAATGGACGCCTGTCTGGCCGCCATCCGGTTGAGCTGGCCGCCGAGGTTTTGAACGCCGTGGTCGCGCAGACAGGCATTCCCCCCGAAGTCATCGATGACGTCATTCTGGGCTGCGTGACGCAATATGGCGAACAGTCGCGCCAGATCGCGCGCTTCGCCGTGCTCGCCTCGAAACTGCCGGACTCCGTGCCGTCGGTGACGATCGACCGCCAGTGCGGCTCGTCGCAGCAGGCGGTCCAGTTCGCGGCGCAGGCGATCATGTCGGGCACGCAGGATGTCGTGATCGCGGCCGGGGTCGAGAGCATGAGCCGCGTCCCGCTGGGCGCCGCGACCAACAGCGCCGAAGGCAAGACGCCGATGGTGCAGGCGATTCGCGACCGCTATGGTGTGAAGGATTTCAGCCAGTTCGGCGGCGCGGAAATGATCGCCAAAAAATGGGGCTTCACGCGCGAGGATCTCGATGCGTTCGGGCTGGAAAGCCACAAGCGTGCGATGGCTGCGACCACCAGCGGCGCCTTCGACGCCGAAATCGTGCCGATTGCGATTACCCTGGCGGATGGATCGGCGGACATCCACGTCAAGGACGAAGGCATTCGCTGGGATGCGTCGCTTGAAAGCATGGCCACGGTAAAAACGGTTCTGGACGGCGGCCTGATCACGGCGGCCACATCGTCGCAGATCACCGACGGCGCTTCGGCGGTCATGATCGTGTCGGAAAAGGCGTTGAAGGAATATGGCCTGACGCCGATCGCGCGGATCGCGAGCTTCACCGTAACCGCGGGCGACCCGATCATCATGCTCGAAGAACCGCTCTATGCGACGGACAAGGCGCTCAAGCGCGCGGGCATGCACATTAATGATATCGACCTGTTCGAGGTCAATGAGGCGTTCGCGCCCGTGCCACTCGCCTGGCTGAAGCATACGGGCGTCGATCCGCTCAAGATGAACGTCAATGGCGGCGCGATCGCGCTCGGCCATCCGGTGGGCGCTTCGGGTGCGAAGCTGATGGCGACCCTCGTGCATGCTTTGCGTGCGCGGGGCGGCAAATATGGCCTGCAAACCATGTGCGAAGGCGGTGGCCAGTCGAACGTCACGATCGTCGAAGCGCTGTAATGCTATGCAGGCCAGCGTCCGCGCAATGGATCGCGGACGCTGGCCTGTACCATGAGTGATGCCCGGTTATCGATGAGTCGTCCCCTAAGCCGGGATTTCCGATCCGATGACCCAAGGCTACTGCTCCTCTTGCGCGAAAGGCTCGCCGGTCGCGGATGCCAGCCTTCGTTCAGCATCGCGCGGCGCGCGGCTTCCAGGCCGTGATCGGCAAGAAGCTGACGCGCGACCTTCGGAATTTACGCGCTATTTTCCAGGGCATTCCCTCGCGCCTCTCGGGCTTGCGGGCTGGTCATAGCGGTCTCCTTGCATAACGGAGACTCTCTCCATATGGCCGCGATCAGCGGAGACCATCTCCTAATTTCAGCGGCGTTGCTGCACGCGTAAATGCGTTCGGAACAACGCGGCAGCCAATGCCTCAGGATATTTCATGTCGAAAAAACAAATGCTTATCGGTATGCACCTTGGCAATGGCTATGGTTCTCAGCCCGGCGCGTGGCGCATGCCGGGGGTCGATCCCAAAGGCTATACGAACTTCGACAATGTCGTGCGCTATGCGCAGGCGGCCGAAAGGGGAAAGCTGCAATTCCTGTTCCTGCCCGATTTCCCGGCGTTGATGGGCGATATCGCGACTGAAGCGCCGATGGTTACGCTCGATCCCATGCTGACATTTGCGGCGATCGCGCGCGAAACTGCGCGAATTGGCCTGGTCGCCACAGGATCGACCACATTCACCGAACCCTATAATCTCGCGCGACAGTTCAAGGCGTTGGACATTATGAGCCACGGACGGGCCGGCTGGAATGCCGTGCCGACCGGCGATCCGATCGCCGCCGCAAATTACGGCCGGGACCTGCCGCCGCGCGCGGAGAAATATGAGCGGCTGCACGAGACCATTCAACTGGTGCAGGCGCTGTGGGGAAGCTGGGGACAGGACGCCTGGATCCATGATGCCGCTTCGGGGCGGTTCGCGGACCCCGGCAAAATTCAGCCCATCAATCTGCGCGGACGTCATGTCGGGTCGCGCGGCCCCCTGCCCCTGCCCCCATCCGAGCAGGGCCAGCCCGTGATCTTTCAGGCCGGCGGGGGCGCGAACGGGGCGGAGGTTGCGGGCCGCTATGCCAGTGGCGTCATCGGCGCGACCTATACGATCGAGGATGCCCGCGCCCAGCGCGCCACACTTCGCGAGGCCGCCGCACGGGTGGGGCGCGACCCGGACCAAGTCAAATTCTTTGCCGGCGTGATGTCGACTATAGCCCCCACAAAGCGCGCGGCGCTGGATCGGCGGATTGCGCTCACCCAGCAGACTTTCCCGCAGCGGATCGCCTATCTCGGGCAGATGCTCAGCCTCAACCTCGATCATCACGCGCTGGACGAGCCGCTTTCGCAGCCGCAGTTGGCCGCCGCCCGCCCTTCACCCTTTGATCCCCGTTCGGCCAATGCCTTGGAAATCGCGCGGCAAGGCTGGTCGCTTCGCGATATTCTCGCGCATGGCGTGATCGATTATCACCCGGCCATCACCGGCCCCGGATCCGATGTCGCGGACCATATGCAGCAATGGTTCGAAGCGGGCGCGGTGGATGGTTTCTGGATTTCGGTGGATGTGTATGAGGACGGCGTCGACGCTTTCGTCGACGAAGTGGTGCCGATCCTTCAACAGCGCGGGCTGTTCCACGGCGATTATGAGGGCGCGACTTTGCGCGACCATCTGGGCGCGAAACCGCAATATGGGATCGATCCGCGCATTCAGCGCTAACGGATGTCCGCGCAGGGGGGGGCAAGCGCGCTTGAAATGCGCCTGCCCCCTGCCCCTGCCGATTAGCCTCGCCGCCTATCGGTAGCTATCGCCGTTTCACTCCGCAGCCTTGACGTCTTCCGGCGCGAAGGATTTGCGCAGCGTCTTGTGCGCGATCAGCCAGGTGCCGTCGATCTTCACATACTCATCTTCATATTTGACGTGAAAACGCAGCCGCTCGCCACTTTTGCGCTGAGTCTCGACCAGGGCGAAAGCAGTGCCGCGTGCTGTCGTCGGCGTGAGATCGACGACGATCTGGTTCGTCATAAGATGGACGATAGTGTCGACATTGGCCACGAGTTTCTCGCCATACGCCCGGATCGCATCGCGGCCCTCAAAGCGTGCATCGGCAAAAAAAGCGCTTTCGTCGAGAACGCCGTTCGGCGCGAATATGTTGGCCCAGTTCTCCGGCTCGAAACTATCGACATAATAAGCGTATTTATAGTTCAGCTCTTGGATCGCCAGGCGGTCATCTGCGCTCATCTTCACCTTCTCCTTAAATTCCTGTTCTTGCGTCAGGCGCCGTCAAGATGGCTACCGCTCAATGGAGCGCCAAGGCAGCGAAAACGCATTAGATATTCCGATCTGGTTGCTGCGGGCGCGCCGCCGGCAAGCAAGTGCCTATCTGACCCGGCTAAATGCATTTCTATCGACGTCGAGAAGCTCCTCAACCGCCTCATGCAGCTTGGAAATATATGTCTTGCTCGCATAGGGCTGAATAAGGCTGATATGATGAATGCAACAGTCATAGATCGCGATCAGGCCATCACAATTTTCATCATGACCTGATCTCGCGGCGCCCAGACGGTTCACCCAGATAGCCCACATATTCTCGCCCAGTATCTTCGGGCTGTTGGGAGCGGTAAATGGCGAAATTTCGCCACAGGCTATCGCATCCTCGATCCGCTGGATGGAGCCGGAGATCGCGGTTGCCATGATCCTGCGATAGCTTTCGGCAAGATGAGGATCGGTCGCCGTAAAGTAGGTGAGCGATTCAAAGAAGAAATGATAGCGCCACATCAGGCTGAAAAGCTGCACGATATATTCCGCCAGCGGCCGGGCGCCCGGCACGCGAGGCGCTGCGAACACCTGCGCCGCCTCGATTTCCAGACGATCTATCAGCGAATAGATGATGTCCTGCTTTTTGGCGAAATGATAGGTCAGGTTTCCAGGGCTGATCCCCAGGTTCGACGCGATCTTGTAAATGGCGACGCGGTCCACGCCGTTGCTGTTGAAAAGCTTAAGCGCGGTCGATAAAATGCGTTCAGGAGTGGATTCGCCGCTCAACCAATTATCCCGTCGCGGTTAGTGTTTAGGACCTAGTCATATCATACGCGCCCGGCGCGTCAACCAGAGGGTAGCGGCGGCTGGCGGTTGCGTAAAGGTCGTCTCATCGAAACAATATTGAACGGACGCTCTTAGAATTCTAGGGAAGAGGAATGGCCCCGCTCCTCGCGCGACGCGACGGTGATCGGTGGTTTGGATTTCATGGTGGAGAGAATGCCTGTGGCTAAGGTGTATAGATTTTCAGGATATCATCAGGGCAAGGTCAACGGGAATATCGAGGACGTTTGGGCGCTTGTGACCGACTGGGGCAGCCTCGCCTGGTATGAAGACGACACCAATCCCGACCATCTCAAGATGATGGATAGCTGGCTGGAAGGCGAGCCAGGCGCGGTGCCACGCACGCGGGTCATGTCGCGCGGTGAAGGCGCGGTCAAGAATGGCGGGCCGGAAGAAAATCGCGAAGTCCTGCTGGTCGAAGACAAGGTTGCGCATAGGCTCTATTATGACGCGACCGACGATTTCGTACCGGGAATTCGCAATTATATGGCGACCTGGGCATTTGACGAAACGGACGATGGCGGTTGCATGATGACCATCTCTTCCAATTTCGACGTCATTCCGGCCGAAAATGGCGAGTTGTACGGCTCGACGTTGCAGGGTGTTTATGTCTCGATCGCCAACAGTCTGGACAAATATTTCACGCGCGCGAAGGCCGCGAAAAGCGCCGCCTGAGGCGACTTAGCCGATCAAAGTTTTTCAGAGCGAGAGGATGTGGCCCGATCGGATCGGACCACATCCTGTAAGTGCCGGAATTTGAAGATGGATAGTCGTTCCGGCGAAATCGCCGAGCTATGTGATCGTCAGCAGATTATCGACGTCATTCATCGATACTGTCGGGCGGCCGACAGGCTGGATATTGCTCTTTTCAAAACCACATTCTGGGACGAGGGCAGGTTTCACGGCGGACCGGCCGAAGGACCCGCGCTGACGATAATACCGCATCTGTTTGAAACGCTGATCCCCAATATGCGGGAGGCGAGCCAGCACAGCATTTCCAACATTCTGATCGAATTCGCGGGGGACACGGCGTTCGTCGAATCCCATTTGACGGCCTTTCATCTATCCCATCCGACCCATGAGAGCCGCGCAGCCCTGATGGGTGAAGCCAATGCGCTAGCCGCCGGTTTTAAAAATGATGACGTGATCGAATTTACGTTCGGCGGTCGCTACATCGATATCTTCGAACGCAGGCAGGGCGAATGGCGCATCATGGAGCGCAAGATCGTCCCTGAATGGAACCGGGCGTTGCTGTATACCGGGATCAGGCACAGCGGGCAGTATGACCTGCTGCAACACCGCTCATCCAGAGACAGGAGCGATCCGGTCTATGCGCGGTAACGGCTGAATCGAACGGCCGTATCATTACAGGAAGATGACATCTGCGCTTGTGACCGCCCTGTCAGACAGAGCGTAATGCGCGGGTGCCCGTCGATAGCAACACCAACCGCAGAGACATCTCAACCACCGAGCAGATAAGCCTGGCGCTCTGACGGGCGGGGGACGAAAGACCGTGACGACGGCCCTGCCCTCGCCCGCGAGGAACTATTGAGCCGTCAGCCCGCCATCGACCGGAAGAGCTGCGCCCGTCACGAAGCTGGCCGCGTCCGAGGCCAGGAAGGCAAACACACTGGCGATTTCAGACGGCTCAGCGCCACGATTCAGCGGCATCCGGGCGATGAAAGCGTCCCCGTCCGCCCCCAACCGGCTCATCGTGTCCCTGACCATCGGCGTCAGCACCACCCCGGCGTGAACCGAATTGACCCTGATCTTCGATGGCGCGAATTCGATGGCGGCGGCCTTGGTCATGCCTGTCACCGCGAATTTGGAAGCGCAATAATCGAGATTGTTGGCCGCTCCGACCAGCCCATAGCCGGAAGAATTGTTGATGATGGAGCCGCCACCCGCGCGGATCATCGATGGCAGAACCAGCTTCATGCCCAGGAATACGCCGTCCTGGTTGATCGCGCACACCAGGCGAAATTCTTCCAGCGCCAGTTCCGACGCCGGCTTCCAATGACCCGAGTGACCCGCATTGTTTACCAGAACATTCACCGGCCCAAACGCCGCTTCGGTTTCCTCGATCGTGCGTTCCCAGTCGGCTTGCTTGCTGACGTCCAGGCGCGAAAAACGGACCCGGTCGCCCAATTCGCTGGCGAGCGCCTCGCCAGCTTCGGTCTGGATATCGCCCAGGGTGACGCTCGCACCCAATTCGTGGAACATGCGGACCGCAGCCGCGCCGATGCCGCTCGCACCGCCGGTGATGATCGCAACCCTGCCTGTAAGATCGAACATGGACGGCCCTTTTGTAATTCAGTTCTGATTATGGATCTTACTTCGCGGTAAACCCGCCATCTACGACCAGCGCGCTGCCGTTGCAGTAGAGCGCATCCTCCGACGCAAGAAAGGCGATCGCCGCCGCCATGTCCGATGCCTGGCCCAGACGGCCAGCGGGGATACTGTTGACGACATCAGCAAAATGGCCTTCGTCGGTCGCGTCCCCCAACATGGCCGTCGCGGTATAGCCAGGGTGCACCGAATTGACCCTGATGCCATGTCGGGCCGTTTCGATCGCCAGCACCTTGGTCAACATCTCAACGGCACCCTTGCTCGCGCAATAGGCGCCGCCGGTTTCGCCCGCCACGATCGACGCGGTCGAGCAAACGTTGACGATCGCACCCCGCGTTCCGGTCGCCTGCATTTCGCGCGCGGCCATCCGGCAACCCAGGAAGGTCATGCCGCCATTCACGTCGATTATGTGGCGCCAGTCGTCCAGAGTCGTGTCGACGATCGGACTGACCTTGCTGATCGCAGCGTTGTTTACGAGAATATCGAGCGCACCGAATTCGGCCTTGGTCGCGCGCAGCACTTCATCCCACGCGGCTTCATCCGTGGCGTCATGGGCCAGCCCAATCGCCCGGTGGCCTGCCTGCTGCAATTCGGCCGCCCGCTTCATCACCTCGGCATGATTGATGTCGGTCAGGACGACGCGGGCGCCCTCCTCGGCCAGCCTGGTCGCGGTGGCAAAGCCCATCCCGATGGGAGACGCCGCTCCGGTTACTATCGCTACCTTATCCCGCAAGCCACGCATGGTCGATCCTCTTCCATATTGTTCTGGCCGCTGGCCATATGCTTGCCAACGACGGTCTCGAAGCCATCTTCCCGCCTGCAATAGTATGCGTGTCCTAGTCAAGTCAACACCATTGCCTTGCGGACCCGAGCGACGGTTGCCGGGCCGCTTGACACTATCGCAGCGGGCTTAGTAATCCTTCCTCCGACGTTGGCCGTGCCTCCGGGCGAGCGACGAATTTAATGGCCGCGGTGGGACTTTTGATTGCTGTCCTGGGAGATCGCGGCGGCCCCATAAAATGGAGTTGTGGATTGAAGATCGGCCTATCCATTCCCAACAACTGGGGTATCGCCGACGTCAGCGAACTGATCGAGATCGGCGTGCTGGCGGAACAGCAGGGGTTTCACTCGCTCTGGACCTCGGAGCATCTCACCAACGTCAGCTATGTGCGTGATCGCATCGGCGAGGCTCCCTATTACAGCGCCTTGTCTGTCCTTTCCGCTTTAGCGGTGAAAACGTCCCGTGTGATGCTCGGCACCTCGGTCCTCGTCATTCCATTCCATAGTCCGTTTTTCGTGGCCAAATATTTTGCCACGCTCGATCACCTCTCAAAAGGACGCGCCATCCTCGGCGTGGGCATCGGCAATGTGCCGGAAGAATTTGAGGCGCTCGGCATCCCCTGGAACAAGCGAGGCGCGCTGACCGACGAGGCGATCGCCATCATGCAAAAGCTGTGGTCGCAGGAATCCGCCGATCATGCGGGTAAGAACTGGGCATTTTCGGATGTGCATAGCTCGCCCAAACCTTATGGCACGGCCATACCGATCTGGGTGGGCGGGATCAGTCCAGCCGCCTTGCAGCGGACGGCGCGCGTCGCCGAAGGGTGGCAGGGGGTCGCCGTCACCCCGGACGAATTTGGGCGCATGCTCGGGGAAATCCGGGCACAAGCCGCCGCGATCGGCAGGCCAGCGGACTCGATCGCGGCCAGCATGCGCATCAATATCGCCTTTGCGGACGAAGGCATGACCGAAAGCGAACGGAAAGCAGCGATCGACGTCGACCGGCCCGGCGATATCGAGCAAGTGGTCGAACATTATCAGGCGGCGGGCGCGACCGAAATTATCTTCGCGCTCAATTGCCGCAGGCCCGGCGCCGTCAAGTCGGCCATCATGAAAATCGCCGACGCCCTCGCGCACTGCCTGTACCATGGAGCAGCATCATGACAGTTTCGATCAACGCCACCATTGCCGCCCCGCTGGACGATGTGTGGGCCATGATATCCGACTTCCCCAATCTGCGCCGCTGGCATCCGCTGGTCGAGCGGTGCGACACGGAAGGAACCGGAGAAGGCGCCGTTCGGACGGTTCATTTTGCCGACAGCTGGGCGGCCGAGCGGTTGGAGCGGCTCGATAATGACCAGCATATCCTCCATTACGCGGTCATCGATGGCAGCAACCCGTCAGCGATCGGTCTCAATGGCGCCATCAGCCTGATCGCGGCGCAGGACGGGTCCACCGAGCTGGCTTGGACGTCCGGGGTCGATCCGGCCCGGCCCGACGCGAAGGCGCTGGACGACTATCTGGAGCATTATTATCGCGACCGGATCGAACATCTCAGAGCGGCAGTCGGCGCGACTGGCTGATCTGTCTGGCTCCGCCTATCGGACGCTCAGGACGCTTCTCTGATAAACGGATTGCGGCTCAGTGGCTTGCTGGGCAGGATTTCAATCCTGCCCCCCCGGACCCGCGCATCGAAACGGCGGAGCGGCTCCACAGCCGGACCCACCACCGCATTGCCCGTGCGAATGTCGAAACGCGCGCCATGCTTCCGGCAAATAATATCCGATCCGATCTGCCGCCCGCCTTCGAGCGGAAAATCGAGATGGGTGCAGCGATTTTCCAGCGCGAACACATCCGGATTGATCCGAAAGATCAATATGGACAGACCATCGATCGTGAATGCGCGATGCTTGCCGTTGGGAATGTCCTCAAATGCGCAAACATCGACGTAGGCCGTCATATTTTAGGCGCACCGGCATTCTGCACGAACAGCACGATATCCTCGGTCTTTGAACCCGCGCCGAATACGCCGGCGACGCCCATATCCTTTAGCTCGTCAATATCATCAGGGTGGATCATGCCCCCCAATATGACCGGAATATGACCCACGCCCTTCGCCTGCATCGCGGCGATCAACTGGCGGGTATATTCGACATAAGCCGCTGACGAGAAGCTGACACCGACGATATCGATCTTTCGATCGGCCACCGCGTCCGCCATGCCTTCGACGCTATTATGTTCGCCGATATAATCGACATCGATGCCGCCAGCCTCATCCAGCAGACGCGCCAGCGTGCGGATGCCTTTCGAATGCACGTCGGTGCCCAGCATGCCGAGCATGCAACGAACGGTATTGGGTCTGCTCATGAATAACTCAACGGTGCCTGGAGGTGCCCATAGGGATCGAACGGATGTCCGTTGGCGACGCGAACGGTGCCCCAAATCTCGCCGATGCTCGCATCCGCGATGAATGCGTCGATCATGGCCTGCATGGGATTATTGCCGTCACGCACGACATTATAGACATTTTTGAGCGACGCCGACCAGTTGCCCTGATCGCGCTGCTGCTTCAGTTCGGAAAAGCGGCGGATATGCGCATAGGTGTTGGTGCGGTCGAATTTGAACCGGGTCGGAGCCGGCTCATCTTCGGGCACGAACTGGTTGACGCCGACGATGACGCGCTGGTTATCGTCCAGCTCGCGCTGAAGGTCGAAGTTGAAATCGTCCATCATCTGCTCGATCTTGCCGCTATCGATGGCTTCGATCAGGCCGATTTCCTCGATCCGTGCGAGCATCGCGACCGCTTCGGCTTCCACCTTGTCGGTCAGCGCCTCGATATAATAGCTGCCGCCGAACGGATCGGCGACGCGCGCTGCGCCGACTTCATTGGCGAGGATCTGCTGCTGGCGCGTGGCCAGTTCGCGCGCTTCGTGGGTCGGTACGCAGACCGGCTCGTCAAAGGTACAGGCCTCCAGCGACTGAACGCCACCGCACAGCGCCGCCAGACCCTGAATCGCGGTGCGGGTCAGGTTGTTGAGCGGCTGCTTGTAAACCAGCGACTTGCCCGAGGTGTGGCAGGCGATGCGCAGGCGCTGTGACCGCATATCCTGCGACCCGAAGCGTTCTTTCATCGTCCGCGCCCAATAGCGGCGCAGCGCCCGGAACTTCGCGATCTCTTCGAAGAAATCAATGTCCGAGGTCGAAACCCAGGCCAGGCTGGGCGCGACCTGATCGACATGCAGACCGCGATCGATCAGATCTTCCATCGTCTTGTTGATGATCGCCATGCCAAGCGCGATCTCGCCGGCGGGCGACAGGCCGCGTTCGCGCAGATCATAGGCCTGCGGCATGCCGAGCGCCCATTTGGGGCTGTTGCGGACGCTGAACTCCACTTCGTCCACGGCGATGCGGTGGCCGAAATCGGCTGGCACCAGATGCTTGCCCCAGCCGCACAGCGTCTGTTGCAACATATCGGGCATGTTGGACCCCTGGAGCGTGGCCAACGGCTGGCCGCGCTTCACATGGAGCGAAGCCACCAGCGGATAGGCCATGGCGGCCCAATGCCAGGCGGTGTCCACCTTCGCCAGATCGACGCCGTCGAGCAGCCGCTCCATATCGCGCGTGGTAGGAAGCGAACAGCCTTCCAGCCCGACTTCCGGTCCGAAGGCCGGATGATCGGGATCGACGCTCTGCGTCGTCAGCGGATCGGGCACGATGCTGACCCCGGTCCCGCCGGACGCCAGCACCATTTCCAGACCCTGCCGCGTATCCTCCGGCGATCCATATCCCACGATGTTGCGCAGCGTCCACATGCGGCTACGATACATTTGCGGGTACGCGCCCCGCGTGAAGGGATAGCTTCCCGGATCGCCCAGTTTTTCCTGATAAGCGGCATCGCGCTCTTCGGGGAAGTAGGCTGGATCGGTTTCCAGACCGCTCCATGTCTTGGTCCGGGAAAGCTTGATCTCGACGTTTTCGACGCTTTCGAACAGATTGGCTGTTTCGCTCATACTATATCCGCTCAGCCTCGCCCTATCAGCCGGTCGAGTTCCGCCAGATAATGACGGATCCGATTTTCCGATTCAGACAGAACATATCCGTCGAACGCGGCCGACTCGATCCCCTTCTGAACCTCGGGCACACGCACCGCGTCCTGCGCCAGCACGGAGCCGAAATCCGCCAGCGTCTGCGGCACGATCTTCTCTGGGCGGATCGACCCGTCCCAGCCCGGAGGCGACACCGCTTCCGGACCGAACTGGCCCGGATCCATCACCATATCCTGCGATCCGCCAACCGGCAGGCACAGCGAAATGGCGCGATAATGGCTCTTGCGCGGATCAGTCGCGTGGGGGGTGAAGATCTGGAGCAACAGGGAGTCGCTGAACGCATTGATCGTGACGTTCGGGAATACGAAATAATTCCAGTCATCATTGACCTGATCGTCGGTCAGATCCTTGAAATGATCGTAACCGTGCCGTTCCGCCCATTTGCGGCGCGTCGCGGCGAACGCCTTGTTATATTCATGGCCTTGCAGATGCAGGAAATCATCCGGGTTGCCGCCATAAAATTGCAGGAACGCCTTCATGCCATCGGGGACGGTCTCGCGATCCTCGAAGCGCACCGGCACGCTGCCGATCGGGATGATCATCCGGCTGTTGCCATTGCCATAGAGATCATATTGGCAGCCCAGCGTCTCGGTAAACGGCGCGACCTGCGGGTGCACATCGTCGGCGTGGTAGAATTCGATGAACGCGTCGAGCGCGGTTTTCCAGTTGGCGTCCCAGCACGTTTCGATATCGCGCAGCACCCGATATTTTTCGAACGGATATGGGGCCAGATGTTCAGGAAGGACATCAAGATGTTCGAGCAGCGACTTGCTGTCGGGATCCATGTTGATGAAGACCAGGCTGTTCCAGACGCTGCACTTGACGGACTTCAAGCCCGGCCGGTGCGCGATGGTTTCCTTACGGAAGATAACTTCATCGCGAATTTCGGCATTCTTGCCGTCCAGCCCGAACTTCCAGCCATGGAAATCGCAGGTGAAGACACATGCGCCTTCGCCACCGCTCGCGCTGCCGAAATCGGTATGCACGATCCGGTTGCCGCGGTGGGGACAGACGTTGAAATGCGCGACGATACCGTCATCGCCCTCGCCGGTCCGCACGATGACGAACGACTCTTTGCCGTAGTCCGATTTGAACCAGTCGCCGATCTCGGGAAGGTCCTGGGTCAGGCCGACAAAAAGCCAGCTCTTCGTCCACATCTTGTCCCATTCCAGCGCGGCTTCCTCGCTGCTGTAGAAACGCTTGGGATCGACGCGAGCCGTGCCGTAATCGATATAAGGCGCCTTGGCAGCGGGACTGCCCGGTTCAGCGTCAGGGTAAGTGATGAACCCTGTCCGGTAATCGTAATCCATGGCATCCCTCATTATGTTCGAAAACAGTATGTAGGACCTAATACTTCGGGTAGCCAAACGCAATCCGTTTATCGCCCGCGCCCGATCTCAACGCGCAAGACGAAAACGGCGCTGATGGTCGGCGCGCCGGGACCCGTGATCCGTACGGAATTATGCCACATATATGGCCGGGATGAAAGAAACGGATGGAGGGCGGCCATCGAGATATGACCGATCGACATGCGCAAAAAGATGGCGCGCTCAGCGTGGCTGCGCGTCGAAATCACCTTCTTCTATCGGCAGCCGGATCGAAACATCATCTTCGGGGAGCTGGCTGCTGTCATCATCGCCAACATGATCGAGTCCGGCCATGTCTCCGGCAGTTTCCTCGTCGTCAGCCTTGCTTTCGCGTCCTTGATCGCCCTGCATGATGAGTCTCCATTCCAGGCATCAACCCGGAGGCCTGCGCGTTAGTTCCTGACTAAGCGGTCCCGATATCCCTGTTCGTGGCGAAAACTTGTCTTTACTGCGGGCTACTCGCTAATAGGGGATATGCCTTAAATCTGATCCGGGCGGACCCATTTCACAGGAGATAACAATCATGCCGGTCAAGCCAACGCAGTCGGGAAAGATACTGTTGATCGGCGCATCGGGCGGCGTCGGGCGAAGCCTTATGCGCCAGCTTTCGGACGCAGGATATCAGGTGCTTGGCTCCGCCCTGAACCAGCCCGATCTCGACAAGTTGGTCGCCGACGGGTTTCGCGAGACCGACCTATTTGTAGCGGATTTTTCATCGGCTGAAACCGGCGTTGCACAGGTGCGGAACGCGCTCGATCGACGCGATGAACCGCTCGCCGCAGTCATCAGCTGCATCGGCATCAACCCCGCCGGCGCGCTGGAGACTACGCCGCTGGACGTGTTCCGCCGCACCATGGAGATCAACACTGTCTCCAACCTTGCGCTTTATCAGGCGACCATGCCGCATTTGAGGGAAAATAAGGGACGCCTGATCCTGGTCGGCTCGATGTCCGGGAAAATCGCATTTCCATTGCTTGGCTATTATACGGCCTCCAAATTCGCGCTGGAGGGGCTTGCCGACACGATGCGGCTTGAGGCTGGCCAATGGGGCGTGCCGGTCTCCCTGATCGAACCGGGCGCCATCGCGACTGCGATGGTCCATGGATTCGGCGCTGTTCTGGACAACCGATTGGCTGAGCTGGACGAACAGGGCAGGCAAAATTACGGCGACTATTTCGCCCAGTTTCGCGCCATGTCCCAGGGTGACGACACATCGGCCGTCTCGCCGGATGTGGTCGCCAGAGTGATCATTGACGCGCTGGAGGCGGCGGAACCCCAAAGTCGCTACGCCGTCGGCAACGCCGTGGACCTTCTGGAAATTCGGCGATCATCGACCGATCGGGAAATGGACTCGGTGTTCAACCAGATGTTTCCGGGAATTCGGCCCGTTCCCCAACCGGCCTGAGCCATATTTGAAATCGGGACGAACGTTTACGGTTCGTCCCGATTTCCCTTACCTTAATTCAGCAAGGCTCCGAAATCGAGCGCGGCATAGGCTTCGGGCGTGATCCGCTCGCAAGCCTTGAACAGCCTTGTGCGCAGCAATGTCGTCGTGCCGTCGTCGTTGTGATCCTCCAGCAGCTTGTCATTCCCCCTGCCCCCGATCAGCGTCGTGAGAAGGATGGCCCCCTTGTCGCGCGTGATCGGCTGGTGAACCTCGACCGTCGTTTCAAAGGCCACGTCGCCTTCGCGAAAGCAGAGATCGTCGTAAAACCACTCACCCTGCAATGTGTAGGCCGTGGCGGTGCAATGATGGGAATGCACCGGAGTCACCGTCCATGGCGGCATCTTGAAATTGAGGATGACGATGTTGCTCACCTCATCCACCTGCAACACCCGAAAGAAGGTGTTGGGTATGAGCGAGTAGGGCAGCCATGGCACCTCGTCGGTCGCAATACGCTGGACGGGTTGCTCATCGGCATGGGCGATTGTGGCGCCTGCTGTCATGGTCCTGTTCCTCCTTTAAAACCGATAGGCCAGCGAACCGCCGAACGTGCGCGGTGCC
The DNA here is from genome assembly GCF_057809915.1 of Sphingobium sp. FG11. Taxonomy (NCBI): domain Bacteria; kingdom Pseudomonadati; phylum Pseudomonadota; class Alphaproteobacteria; order Sphingomonadales; family Sphingobiaceae; genus Sphingobium; species Sphingobium sp. FG11. Next base: position 79,925 of record NZ_JBMDKW010000009.1, on the reverse strand, counting down.
GCGGCAGATCCCGCCACCCCGAATGCGGAAGTCGGCACATCGAGATAATATTGCGCTTTCATCACATTGTTAACAAAGACGCGCGCTTCCAGCCCCGCCTGCTCATTTTCGAATGACAGACCCAGTGTCACGAAATGATACGCCTTCTGGCGGCTGAGGCCCAGCGGGCCACCGGCGCCCGGCAACAGATCATAGGAACTGGTGTAGCGATCATTGGCGGTGAGGACGCCCTTCCAGTCGTCGGTGATCGGAAACTGATAATCCGCTCCGATCGAGAAGGACAATTCCGGCGCGCGCGATATCCGGGTGCCGGACAGATCGGCCGTCCCGCCAGCGAGGCCGGGTTTACCGCTGGGCGCGGGGCATCCGGGATAGCCCGGCGAGGCCGAGGACGCCGGACAATAGATCACGGCCCCTTCATAATCGCGGAAGCGTGCGCGTTCGATAAGCCCGCCGCCATGCACCGAGAAAGCGTCGGTCAGTTGCATCGACCCGTTCAGTTCCAGCCCGTAGATGCGGGCGCTCGCCGCATTTTGCGCGCCGATGCTCCCGGTCGCCGAATTGACGTAGCTGACCTGAATATCCTTATAGTCATAATAGAAGCCGGCGGCGGAGACATGGAGCCGTCCGTTCAGGCCATTCGCCTTCAATCCTACTTCATAGCTGGTCAGTTTTTCCGGACGAAGCGGATCGAGCGGCGCAAAGGCCGGGGTGTTGTAACCGCCGCTCTTCGCACCTTTGCTGTAGCTCGCATAGATCGTGCTCGTCGCGGTTTCATGCGACAACATGATGCGGGGCGTGAAGGTGCGGAACGTAACCTGCTCGTCCACGCGGGGCACGGCCCCGAACGCGATCACACTGCCTGCATTATTGATACCGCGCAGCTTCTTGGTATCGATATTGTAGCGCCCGCCTACCGTCAGCTTGAGCGCATCCGAAAATTTGACATAGGCCTCGCCATAGGGCGAGATCGACGCGAGTTTGACCCGCGTCGTGCCCCCGGCATCCTGAAGCGGGCCGAACGCGCTGCCGAACACGCGCACCAGCAGGCTGTCCTTGTCCAGTTCGCCGCTCAACCCCGCGATGAAGTTGAATGGCCCGTCAAAGTGCGTCCGGACATAGGCGTCCTGCGTCAGCGTCGTGCCAAATTCCTCGGCGCGACTATTATAGAGGTCGCCGCGTGCGAAATCCTGATCGACATAGATGGAATAATGAAATTTCCGGAAGCCCGTGACGCTGATGACGTCGAAGCCATCACCTTCATATTTAAGGTTCAGCGTGCCCGCGATATAATGGATATCCGTCTTGCGGGTCGCGGTCTGGTCCACCTGATAGAAGTCGGTCGGCGGCGTCGTGCCATAGACGGCGCAGGACAGGCAAAGCGGCGCGTCGACCAGCGTCCGGCGGGCCAGCGGGTCATTCAGTTCCTTGTGATATTCGACCGAAGCGATCGCTGTTAACCGGCTGCCCGGCGTCCATTTGAGCTTGGCGCGGACGGTGCCGCTATCCGATCCGCTCAGCCGGTCGCCATTCGCGAGGTTGCGGGTGTAGCCGGCCAGATGCGAATATTTCCCGGCGATCCGAAACGCCAGATCCGGACCGAGCGGAAGGTTCAGCATCGCTTCTCCGCCCAGGCGGCCGAAATTGCCGGCTTCCACCCCGACCTTCCCCTCAAACCGTTGCGAGGGATCATTGGTGTTCACCAGCACCACGCCGCCGGTCGCGTTGCGCCCATAAAGCGACCCCTGCGGCCCGTTGAGAACGTCGATGCTCTTGAGGTCGACGACATCGACCGACGCCCCCACCTGCCGCTGAAGATAGACGCCGTCGATATAGGTGCCGATGCTCGATTCAAGCCCGGCATAGGCCGAATTGGAACCGATGCCGCGGATGTAGATCTGCGCCGAACCGCCGCTGTCATTATAGACCACCGAAGGCAGCAACACCTGCGCATCGCGAACGCTCTGCACGTTCAGCCGGGCCAATTGCGTCGTATCGATCGAAATCGCGGAGATCGGCGCTTTGTCCAGGCTCTGCCCCGCCTTGGTGGCGGTGACAATGATTTCGTCGGTGGGCGCTGGTTGCTGGGATGCCGGTGCATCCTGCGCCATTGCCGGACCCGCCACGACCAGCGCCAGCAGGCTAACCCCCAAAATATGCTTCATGCCCCTCTCCCTCAGATCAAATTCATTATTCTCGAGCGGCGCGATAACGAGTCCCGCCACCGCTTGCCGATCGTTGCAATTGACGGAAATTGAGCCTGCCCGGCAACTTTACAATTGGGGTCCGAAGCGCCAAAAACAGTGCGCAGAATGCCAAAAGGCACTGCGGATATCGGGAGGAAACAATTCATGCTGGTCGCACCCACCAAGCTACGAGGCGATCTGCTCAGCCTGGCCGAGATGGGTCTGGACCCTCGCCTGTGCCTCAAGGATGCGGGCGTCAGTCTGGAGGCGATATTGGCGCAGGCGCCCGTCCCGCACACGATGCTGTCAGCACTATATGACGCGGTGGCGGCGATAGCGCCCGACGATTTCGCCATTTCCTGCGGCCGTTCGATCAAAATGCAATATCTGGGCCTGCTCGGTTATCGCCTGAGCAATTGCGCGACGGTTGGCGATCTGCTCGCCGACTGGACCGAATTTTCGGGCTATATCGGATACCCGCTGAGCGGCGCGATGGAGATATCGGACAGTGACTGGCGCATGACCTATGTCCCGCGCTACCCGCTTTCGCCAGCAGCCGAAAATTTCTGCGTCACCTCCACGCTCGCGGGCTTCACCCAGTCGGTTTTTAACCTCAGCGGTCACCATATCCGGCTCCGGCGGATCGGCTTCCCTGGTCCCATGCCGGATCATCTGGATGCCTATGCACAGCTTGAGGCCGACCAGCTTCTGTTCAACTGCGCCGTGCCATTCGTCGAGGGCGCGCGCGCGGATCTGGACCGGCGGATCGCAACCGCCGACGACAATCTGCTCAAGGTTTGCGAAGATATGTGCCGCCAGGCCTGGGGCGGGGAAAGCGGCTCGCTCGCCGAACGGCTCGGCACCCTGTTGCGGGCGGAAGGGCCGCTCGATCTGCCTCGCGCCAGTCATCTGCTCGGCATGAGCGTGCGCTCGCTCCAGCGCCATCTGGCGACGGAAGGCAGCGGCTATCACGAAATACTGGATGATTACCGGCAGGTGCGCGCGTCGCTGCTGCTGCGTCAGGGGCAGCGCAGCAAAGCGGTCGCCCATCTGCTGGGGTTCGAGGACGATAGTAGTTTCCGCCGGTCGTTCCGGCGCTGGACGGGCGCGTCGGTATCGGAATGGCGCAAGGAGCATCTGGCGATACCCGCCTGATCCCCACGGTTATATCAGCCGCTTCATCTCATCGGGCGCAACCCGGCAGGCCGCACGATAATCGTCCGGCGTGTCGATATCATGGGACAGCCCGGCGCGGTGGACAATAGCCGCCCGCCCCTGACCTGCGTCAATATGCCGGGCAAAGCTGCCGATGCCGAACTGAAAGGGAAAACCGGCGGGATCGACCAGCGCGAGAGCGTTGGTGCCGGTGCCGCCGCGATCCGGCGAGATCGCGAGGGTGGCCCGGTCGGCCTCCCGCGTCAGGGCCTCGATATCCTCCGCCCTCACCAACGGCAGATCGGCGTGGATGATGAGCAATCGCTGTGTAACCCGCGCCGTGGCGAGCGCCGCCAGTTCGGCGTTAAGGCCCCGCCCTTCGTCGTGGATGAATGCCCCGGCCCAGCCCTGCGCCGGGGCGTCCGAAAGCAAAGCCACTTCATGGATAGCGTCACAGGCGGTGAGGATGTCGCGCACATGGTCGAACATGCGCTGGCTGAAATCACGGCGCTGATCGGTTGAAAACAGGTCCGCGAGCCGGGTCTTCCGCGCAGCCGTACCCTTGAACGGGATGACCGCCGTCCAGTTCATCGCGGCCGTTCGACCGTCACCGGAACAGGTCCTCCTCCAGCGGGCGAACGAGCGTCGACGCGGGCCGGTCCGCTTCGGCCCAGCTTAGCCCCCGGATGAATGCGGCGGGGACGCCCTCTGCCCCTTCGCCCATGGCGAGACCGGCGGCGCTCGCCGCCATGTCCGCAAGCGCGATCTGGGTCACTTCCAGCACGCGTCCGTCGCGATCCGTTTCGCCCCGTTTGTCCTGCAGCGCCGGCAGGCCGCTCGAACCGAGCGCGACGCAGACCACGCCCATGCGCCACGGACGCCCGAAACTGTCCGATATCACCACGGCCGGGGCGTCGCCAAACCGCGCCGACAAGGCTGCGCGGATTCCTTCGGCAGAGGCGTCGGAATCTTGCGGCAGCAGCAGCGCATATTCCCCGCTCCGCCCGCCGATATTCGATCGATCGATCCCGGCATTCGCCATGATATGCCCGGTCCGATGCTGCGTAATCAGCACATGGGGTACGGCCCGCAGCACCGCTTTCGATTCGGACAGGACCAGTTCGACCAGCCGGGGGTCCTTGCGCGTGATCTCCGCCAGCCGCAGGGCTTCCGGACCCGGTTCGACCTGCGCCACATCCACGAAACGGTTTTCCGCCTTGGACACAATCTTCTGGGTCACGACCAATATATCGCCCGCCCTGAAAGGCGAAAGGCCGAGCGCCTCGATCCGGTCGGCGAGAAGGGCCGCCAGCGGCGCGTGCGGTTCCACCTCGCCGATGCCGGTCAGCGGTTTGATCTCAATCATCTGCGAAATTGCCCCGATTTCGTTCTGCGCTACTCGGCCGCCTGCAACACACGCTCGGCCACCGAACCATAAAGCGTCGAGCGCTGCACCGCATAGCGTCCCGCTTCCCTGGCATAATCCGCCATTTGCGCCGGATCGCATAGCTGGCCGTTAAGGCCGCCAGCCGCGCGCGTGATCGATTCATCCATCAGCGTGCCACCGAGATCGTTGACCCCCGCGCGCAGAGCCGCAGCCACACCGCTTGCCCCCAATTTGACCCAGCTTAGCTGGATATTCGGGATCACCGGATGCAGCACGAGGCGCGAGACCGCGTACATCAGCATCGTCTCACGGAAACTCGGTCCCGACCGCGCCTGTCCCTTGCGCCAGATCGGCGCTTCCATGTGCACGAACGGCAATGGCACGAATTCGGTGAAGCCGCCGGTCTCCACTTGCAGATCGCGAATGCGCAGCAGGTGCCGTGCCCAGTGCCGATAGCCCTCGACATGACCGAACATCATCGTCGCCGTGGTGCGCAGCCCGACGCGATGAGCGGTGCGCATGACGTTGAGCCATTCCGCCGTGTTCAGCTTGTCCGGGCAAATGATGTCGCGGATCTCGTCGTCCAGTATCTCGGCTGCCGTGCCCGGCAGGGTCGAAAGCCCGGCGTCGCGCAACCGCGTCAGATATTCTTCCAGCCCCAGCCCCAGCGTCGTCGCGCCATGCGTGACCTCCAGCGGCGAGAAGGCATGAATATGAATGCCCGGCGCCGCCGCCTTCACCGCTTCCAAAACCGAAAGATAGGTGTTGCCGTCATAGTCCGGGTGAATGCCGCCCTGAAGGCAGACTTCGGTCGCGCCCCTGTCCCATGCTTCCGCCGCGCGCCTGCCGACTTCCTCAAAATCGAGGCGATAGGCCGGACCGCGCATCGCTTTCGTGCTGCCCTTGGAAAAGGCGCAGAACCCGCATTTATACAGGCAGATATTGGTATAGTTGATGTTGCGGTTGACGACGAAAGTCACCGCCTCCCCCGCCACGTCCTGCCGCAACTGGTCGGCCGCCTGCGTCAGCAACGCGACATGCGATCCATCGGATTCGAACAGGCGCACGATGGTCTCTTCATCGAGCCGCTCGCCCGCACGGGCCTTCGCGACGATCGCTTCCAGTTCGGCCGTTCCCGCCGTTTCGCCGCTGTGCGCCAGCACCGGCGCGAGCGCATCCGCGCCCGCATGCCAGCCGTCCGTAACCGGCAGTCCGCGCGCGTCGATCGACCGGCGTACCGTCCTGGCGATCGCTGGTTCAGCCCAGCGTTCCGCGTCGAGGGCAAAGGCCGGCCCGATCGCAAGCCGTTCGCGCAGCACGCGCCCGGCCGCCGCCGTCGCCTGCTCCAGCAGCGCAAGATGCGGCCACGGCGCCTCCGGGTTGACGTGATCCGGCGTCACTGGCGACACCCCGCCCCAGTCGTTCACGCCCGCCCGCAACAACGCGGCCAGTTCATCCGGCGCATGGAGATTGGGCGGCGCCTGAATGACCATGTCTGGCCCGAGCACCAGCCTCGCAATCGCGATCGTCCAGAGATGCTCGTCCAGCGAGGGTTCGGGATGATCGACCATCCGCGTGCCCGGTTTGGCACGGAAATTCTGGATGATGACTTCCTGAATATGGCCATAGCGGCGATGCATATCGCGGATCGCGATCAGCGCCTCGATCCGCTCCGCGCGGGTCTCGCCTATGCCGATGAGCAAGCCCGTGGTGAACGGCACGGCAGCGCGACCCGCAGCCTCCATCGACGCCAGCCTGAGCGCCGGCTCCTTGTCAGGCGATCCGTGATGGGGTCCGCCTTTCTCCGAAAGCCGGTCGGAAATCGTTTCGAGCATCAGGCCCATCGATGCGGAGACCGGACGCAATGCCGCATAGTCCGCATCGTCCATCAGCCCGGCATTGATGTGCGGCAAAAGGCCGGTCTCATCCAGAACGGCGCGGGCCATTTCAGCGAGATAGGAAAGCGTGGACGGATGACCGAGTCGGTCCAGCGCCTCGCGTGCGGCGGCATAGCGGGCTTCGGGCCGATCGCCGAGCGTGAACAGCGCCTCGCGGCATCCCGCCGCGGCCCCCGCCCGCGCAACCGCCAATATCTCGTCCCGCCCCATATAGGCGGTGTCGACCCGCGAAGGCGTCGAAGCGAAGGTGCAATAATGGCAAACGTCCCGGCACAGCTTCGTCAGCGGGATGAAAACCTTGCGCGAATAAGTGACGACAGGCCCGAAGGCAGCCAGCGTCATGCGCTCGGATCGCGCAATCAGTTCATCCAGCGGACCAGCCGCCAGCGCGCTCACTTCTCCGTCGAGAAGATCTTCATAGTGACCGGGCATCGCAATGCTCACTCCGAAAGGTACAATCGATCAGCCCGCTATTAGCGACCTTGCGATCAGATTGCGCTGGATTTCATTGGTGCCGCCAAAGATAGACCAGCAGCGGCCGTAAAGATATTGATGACCCATCAAACTGGCGCGCTGTGACGGTGAAAACTGTCCGAGCGGCGCGAGATGCAGATCATGGGGATCATGCGCCGCGCTCAGCGGGCCTTCGATTTCCAGCGCGATTTCCGACAGCAATTGCAGAATTTCCGTGCTGCGGACTTTGAGCACGGAGGCTTCCGGCCCATCGCGCGACGCGCCTTCGGCCCATCCCGACACATAGCTTTGTTCCATCGCGCAAAGCGTCAGCAACTGAATTTCCGCGCCCGCGAGCTTTTCGGCCAGACGCGTGCGCGATGGCGATGGCGGCACATCCCTGAGCATCGCCTTGATATTCTGAGCCAGGCGCAGCTTAGGCCCGGTATCTGCAATCGCCACCCGTTCGTGCGACAGCAGGAATTTGGCGATGGTCCAGCCCTGTCCCTCTTCCCCGACCAGATTTTCCGCTGGCACGCGGACATTGTCGAGAAACAGCTGATTGGTGTGATGCTGGCCATCGATCGTCACGATCGGCCGGACTTCGATGCCCGGCGAATTCATGTCGATCAGCAGCATGGAAATGCCGCGCTGCGCCTTCACCTCGCGGTCGGTGCGGACGAGGCAGTGCATCATGTCCGCCCAATGCGCCTCGGTCGTCCACATCTTCGTGCCGTTGACGATATAATGATCGCCATCGCGCACCGCGCTGGTTTTCAGCGACGCCAGGTCGGAGCCCGAATTGGGTTCGGAATAACCCTGGCACCACCAGGTATCGCTCGACAGGATGCCGGGCAGATATTTGGCGCACTGCTCGGCGTTGCCGAACTCCTGCAACACCGGCCCGATCATGTTGACGCCATAGGGTATGATCATAGGGGCATTGTTGAGCGATGATTCCTGCAGGAAGATCAACTGCTGATCGATGCTCCAGTCGGCGCCGCCATGCTCGGCAGGCCAGCCCGCGCCGAACCAGCCCTTTTCGTGCAGGATCTTCTGCCACCGGACATAGTCGTCCTTGTGGATTTCAAGGCCAAGCGCGCCCTTGCGGGCAATATCTTCAGGCAAATTCGCCTGTACGAAGGCGCGCACTTCCGCCCGGAATGGCGTTTCCTGCACCACGTTGACGCCAAGACCGGCAAACCGCGCGCGATGCACATCCGCGCTGCCCAGTTCCGCGCGAATGGCCGCGAGCCTGCGCATATAATGGCTGACATCCAGCTCGTCGCTGACACCCATGCCGCCGTGCATCTGCACCGCTTCATGCCCGATCTTGCGCGCGGCATCGTCCACCAGCGCTTTGGCCGCCGACGCCAGCGCGGAGCGATCCGATGCGTCCGAATCAAAGGATTCGATCGCTCTTTCGGTCAATATTCGGGCTTCTTCGGCGGCGGCGTACATGTCGGCCGCGCGGTGCTGAAGCGCCTGAAAGCTGGCGAGCGGCAAGCCGAACTGCTTGCGCGTGCCCAGATAGGCAAAGGTCGCCGCGTTGAGCGCCGTTATGATGCCCACAGCTTCCGCCGCGAGCGCAACGACACCGCGCTCGACCGCCGCGACGATCTGGTCGCCGCCACCGATCCGGCGCGCGGCCACCTTCGACAACTCGACAGTCGAGGCGGACGAGCCGTCGATCAGCCGATAACTGTCAAGCACGAGGCCATCCGCACCGGCTTCGACCAGATAGATGCCGGCCTCGCCGTCGAGCGTTGCCGTGACCAGCAACTGATGAGCAAGATCCGCATGGCGCACGGCAAGCTTACGCCCGGTCAGCCGATAGCCCTCGCCGTCTTTGACCGCTGTGGTCTCCGGCAGGGCGAAAGGATCATACCCCTCGCTATGGGCAAGAACGACGATCTGCTCACCACCGATCAGCGTCGAAATATCGTCGCCGCCGGTATGCAGAATGACACCGGCAAGTGCGCTCGCGAGTACCGGCTCCACCACCAATTTGCGGCCGACCTGCTCCATGATGACGGCCAGATCGCGCATGCTGCCACCAAAGCCGCCCGCTTCTTCCGGCAGGGTCGCTCCCAGAATGCCCTGTTCCGCCAGCGCCGGCCACAGCGCCAGCCGATCCGGCGTCTCTTCCGCCAGCCGCCGCCGCCGTTCCTCGAAGTCATTTTCCACGTCGAGGAGGCGGCCCAGCATATCGCCAAACATCTGTTGCGTGTCAGTCCTGGCGAAGGTCATTATTCCGGGCCTCTCCTGGCGTAATCATGTGTTTGGTCGAAAATGCGTATCGATGATGAATGTGGCGGCGATCATCCGGACGACAGATGCGCCGTGCCGTCTTTTCATTAACCCCCGGCTGAGTGAAGGAGCGGATTGCCCGCCCCCTCATCTGCTCATTTGCGCCCTCGAACCCTCATGCGCTTTGCCTGCTATAGCGGCCAGAGCGACGACGGTCCGACGGCGCCAGGGATTATTCGATCGTCCCGAGAATCGTGCCGACCTCGTACATCTCGCCCGTCTGCTTCAAAATCCGCAGCGTACCCGATGCCGGAGCCTCGACCTCGTTGACGGACTTGTCGCTCTCCAGCGAGAATAAAGGCTCGCCCTCGACGGCCTGGCCGCCGTCCGCCACCAGCCATTCGGCCAGTTGCCCTTCGGTCATCGAAAAGCCGAGCTTGGGAAGTATGATATCGACTGCCATTTAGGATTCCTTTCAGGCCAGAAGGCCGCGTACTGCGTTCTCGATGTCGGCCACCTGCGGCGCGAATGCGGTTTCGAGCGGCTTGGAATAGGGCACAGGGCAGAAGGCGCCGCCGACGCGGCGTACCGGGGCCTTGAGCTTGCCGAAGAAATGATCGCCAAGGTCGGCGGCGATTTCGGCACCGACGCCGAATTCCTTCACCGCTTCATGCACGATCAGCGCGCGACCCGTCTTGCCGACAGAAGCGCGCACGGTTTCCTTGTCCCACGGCGCGATCGTGCGGAGATCGACGACCTCGACATTGATGCCTTCGCCCGCAAGCTTTTCCGCCACCGCCAGCGACGGGGCTACCATCGATGCGTAGGTCACGATCGTCAGATCGCTGCCTTCGCGCGCAACCGCCGCCTTGCCCAGCGGAATGATCTCGCGCGTGACGGGGCCGGCATTCCAGTAACCGGGCAGGTTCTCGATGAAGATGACGGGATCTTCATCCTCGATCGCGGCCCGCAACAGGCCATAGGCATCCGACGGGTTGGAAGGCGCGACCACCTTGATCCCCGGTGTGTGGGCGAACCAGGCTTCCAGATAATCGCTATGCTGGCCGCCGTTGGACATGCCCGATCCGGTCATCGTGCGGATCACGATCGGGACGTGGGTCTGACCACCGGACATGAAGCGCAACTTCGCGGCATGATTGACGATCATGTCCATCGCGACGGTGGTGAAGTTCATCAGCATGATCTCGGCCACCACGCGATAGCCGCCGAGGGAGGCGCCGATCGCCGCGCCGATGATCGCCTGTTCCGCGATCGGCGTGGACTTTACGCGATCGTCACCGAACGCCGTCGAAAGCCCCTTGGTGACGCCGACGACGCCGCCTTCTTCGCGATCGGCGACATCTTCGCCCAGCACCAGCATCCGGGGATCGGCGGCCATGGCGTCATGGAGCGCGAGGTTCACGGCCTGGATGGTATTCATGGTCTGCGTTGTCATAATCTTGATTCCTCAGGCCAGTTCATAGGCGAACACGTCGCGCTTCAATTCGGCGACATCGGGCAGATCGGCGCTGAACGCAGCTTCCACCGCGACTTCGATGCGCGCCTTGATATCCGCGTCGATCGCGTCGAGTTCGGCTTCGCTGGCCGCCCCGTCGGCAAGCAGGCGCTTGCGCAGGGTTGCGAACGGATCCTGCTCCTTCGCCGCCTTCATCTCTTCCTTGGGGATATAACCGGCGGCGTCGCCGATCAGATGGCCGTTGAAGCGGAATGTGTTCGCCTCGATGAAGGTCGGCCCCTCACCGGCACGAGCACGATCGACCGCGATCTTGGCCGCGCCATACATTTCGTCGACGTCATTGCCGTTGACCGTTACGCCCGCCATGCCATAGCCGAGCGCACGCTTCGACAGCTCGTCGACGGCCGTCGAATTGGCGAAGCTCGTATGTTCGGCATAGCGGTTGTTCTGGCAGATGAAGATCACCGGCAGCTTCCAGAGCGACGCAAGATTGAGCGATTCGTGGAACGCGCCGATATTCGCCGCGCCGTCGCCGAAATTGGCGACCGCGACATGGCCCTTGCCGTCGAGCTTCGCCGCCCAGCCAAGGCCGGTGGCGATCGGCATGGACGAACCCACGACCCCGGTCGTCACCATGCATCCGCTTTCGGGATGGGTAAGGTGCATCGTGCCGCCCTTGCCCTTGCAGCTGCCGGTGACGCGGCCGGCCAGTTCCGCCCACAGCGGTTCAAGCGGAAAGCCCTTCGCCAGCATGTCATGCGTGCCGCGGTAGATGGTGCAGATCGTGTCGCCGTCGTTCAGATTGACCGAGAGCGCGGACGGAATGATCTCCTGTCCGGCCGGAGAGTAATAGGGCGTAACCAGCAGGCCGGCCTTCATCGCCTTGATAACCCGGAGGTCATTATGGCGGATCAGCGATGCTTTCTTGTAGATTGCGACCAGCGTCGCGGCGTCCGCCTTGGGTAGGTTCGACATCCTATGCTCCTTAATCAGCGTCCGGCCGAGAACAGGTCACGGCCGATAATCTGCTTCATCACTTCCGTCGCGCCGCCTGCGATGCGCGCAATACGTGCATCGATGAAGGCGCGGGCTATCGGATATTCGGTCATATAGCCATAGCCGCCGAAAAATTGCAGGCACTCGTTGACGACCTTGTTGTGCAGGTCGGTGACGAGCAGTTTTGCCTTGGCGGCGTCGACCGGACTGAGTTCGCCCTTGAGATGCGCTTCAATGCACCAGTCGGTAAAAACCCGCAACGCCGTCGTCTCGGCCGAAAGCTGGGCGAGAACGAACTGCGTATTCTGGAAATCCGCAATCGTGTGGCCGAACGCCTTTCTTTCCGCGGTGTAATCGACCGTCCACTGGATCGCGGCCTCGCACACGCAGATGCTGCGAATGGCCTGGGTCAGCCGCTCCTGCGACAATTTGGTCATCAGCATCGAAAAGCCGCGACCCTCGTCGCCAAGCCGGTTCGCAACGGGCACCCGCATATCCGCGAAGAAAAGCTCCGAGGTATCCTGCGCCTTGAGGCCGATCTTCTCCAGATTGCGGCCGCGCTCGAAGCCGGGTGTTGCCGCGGGCGACAGGATGATGCTGACGCCTTTCGCACCGGCTTCGGGATTGGTCTTGCAAGCCACCAGCGCGAAATCGCAATTCTGGCCGTTGGAGATATAGGTTTTCTGACCGTTAATCAGATAATCGTCATCTTCCCGGACCGCGCGCGTGCGAATGGCCTTCAGGTCGCTGCCGGCATTCGGTTCGGTCATGGCGACCGCGCCGATCGCCTCGCCGGTCACCATCTTGGGCAACCAGGTCTGCTTCAGTTCTTCGGAACCCCAGGCGAGAATATAGGGGGCGACCATCTCCGAATGGACCATGAAGCCCGGCCCGGACATGCCCGCCTTCGCCAGTTCCTCGATCACCACCACATTGTAGAGCCAGTCGGCGCCAAGCCCGCCATAGGCTTCGGGAATGTCGCAGCACAGCATGCCCGCTTCGCCGGCCTTGAGCCAGACTTCGCGCGGCACCCGCTGCTGCTTTTCCCACTCGCCGTGGAACGGCGCCATTTCCGTTTCGACAAAGCTCCGCACCGTGTCGCGGAACATCTCATGCTCAGAGGAGAATAATGTACGCTTCATTAGCTCAGTCCCAGGATCGAGATGCAGGCAATGCCCTGATAAGGCACACCGCCCAGATTATGGGTCAGACCCATGGAAGGCGAAGGCAGCTGTCTCTCACCGGCCCGACCCAGGAGCTGGTTGTAGACTTCGTAGGTCATGCGCAAGCCCGTGGCGCCGATCGGATGACCGAAGCATTTGAGGCCGCCATCGATCTGGCACGGAACCTGACCGTCGGCATCATAGAAGCCGTCGAGAATGTCGCCGACCGCCTTGCCTTCCTGCGAAATGAAGAGGTCCTCCATCGTCACCAGTTCGGTGATCGAAAAACAGTCATGCACTTCGATCAGGTTGAGCTGGGTGCGCGGATCGGTGATGCCCGCTTCCTTATAGGCACGGGTCGCGGCGTTGCGCGTATTGCGCACATGGCTGCCATCCCAGGTGTTCATCTGGGATTCGATGCCGGAACTGATCGCCAGCTGGATCGCCTTGACCGTGACAAGGTCCTTCTTGCCCAGCGCGCGGGCGATTTCCGGCGTGGTGACGATGGCGCAGGCCGCGCCATCCGACACGCCGCAGCAATCGAACAGGCCGAGCGGGTCGGAAATCATCGGCGCGTTGATGATCGTTTCCATGGGGATCGCCTTGCGCAAATGCGCCTTGGGGCTGCGTACCCCGTTTTGATGGCTCTTCCACGACACATGCGCCATGCCGCGCTTCAGCTCGTCCTTCGCAATGCCATGCTTGGCGCGATAGCCAGCCGCGAGCTGAGCGAAGCCCGCCGGCGACGATCCCATCGGCAGCCACATGTCGTTGAAAGTGCCCTTGAACGGGATCGGCAAGCCGCCATAGCCCGTATCCTTGAGCTTTTCCGCCCCGATCGCGACGGCGATATCCACGGCTCCCGACGCCACGGCATAAGCCGCGCCGCGCAACGCCTCGGTCCCCGTAGCGCACATATTTTCGACGCGGGTGAAGGGAATGCCGTCAAGCCGCAGCGCGGTCGATGCCGGGATGGGCGAATTGCCGACATTCACATTGTCGAGCGCGCTGCCGTACCAGCCAGCTTCGATCTGCGAACGCTCGATCCCGGCATCGGCGAGCGCCTCGTCAAACGCTTCGCGCATGAGGGTGGAGGAATCCGCGTCCCAGCGTTCGCCGAACTGCGAGCAGCCCATGCCGAGGATCGCTACCTTGTCCTTGATGCCTGTCGCCATGATTATGCTCCTGCCGCGCCGGTGGGCGTAGCTTTCCAGAAATAGCGGTTATAGCCGCGCGCGCGGTCCCGCTCCTTGATACGATAGGTCAGCTTGAGCGGCGTCCCCACATCAAGCCCGTCCGGCCCGACATCGACCACTTCCATCAGGATTCTCGCGCCATTGTCGAACTGCACGAAGCCCACATAAAGCGGCGGCGCGGGGTGGAAGGACAGCCAGTCGGCGGTGTAGGTAAAGACCTGCGAGGGTTCATCGACCAGCGAATAATCCTCGAACTGGCTCGCGGGTGCGTTACATTCCGGATTGACGCAATATTCAAGCTGCGGAAACTGGATCGTGGCGCATTTCCCGCACTTGCCTGCCGTCAGGCCGCTGATCTGATCGTCCGAGCGATATTGCTCCGTCAAAGCGGTCTTGCTGATCTTTTCCGACCGCATGCCCCATTCCAGCTCGACGCCGTCATAGAAGGACAGCATCCGCATATAGCTGTCGGTCGCGATCCCGTTGGCGATCGCCCCGGCCACGCCATTGCGCGGCCTGGCTTTGGTGATCGCGTCGGTGACTTCGAACACCAGCGCATCGGCGCCCTGGCCAAAGCCGACGAGCAGGATCTTGTCGCCCGCCGCCGCCTGTTCCAGCACATTGGCCAGCATGAGAAGGGCGTGCGCCGCACCGGCATAACCGACGCCATTTTCCAGGCCGTCGGCCGGCTTGCCCGCAAAACCGATCTTCTTGGCGACGGCGTCGGCCGCGCCGCGCTGCATCGATGGCATGACGAAATGGGTGATGTCGCCGATGGCCACCCCGGCCTTCGCAAGCGCCGCCTTGATCGCCGCGGGGGCGAGCTTGCCATAGCCCTCGTCACGGACCCAGCGTTCTTCCCAGAAATAATCGTACCGCGCGTTGGACGCGCGGAAATGATCGACAAAGGGCGCCGTCACGCTGGCGGAACCCAGCAACCGCGCCGCCACATCTTCCGAACCCAGCAGGAACGCCGCGGCGCCCGCGCCGTAGCTCAGTTCCTGCGTGCTGGCGGCCTTGGCGACCGGCGCATCGCTCGCGATCAGCAACGCGTTCTCGCCAGCCTTGAGCGCCTGCAACAGACCCGATGTCCCGGCGCGCTGCGAATGGCCGATGTCGCTGCTGGCGATACCCGCAGGCAACCGCAAGGCGCTCGCCACCAGCGCGGCATGCTGAAGATCGGCATAAGGCAGGCTGGTCGAAGCCAGATGAATGGCTTCAAGTCCAGCGGGCGCGCGTCCGTCGAGACAATCGCGAGCAGCTTCCACGGCCATGGTGACGGCGTCTTCGTCCCAGCTCAGGAACGCGCGGGACCCCTTCGCCTGACCACGCAGGCCGGGCGCCATCCACTTATGCGCGTCAGCGATATGCGACCGATCTAACCGCAGGCGCGGCACATATCCGCCGAACAGCTTAATACCAAAGTCTGCCATCGGAACTCCACTCATCTTGCTGGTGGTCATTAAACCTGGGCGGCGCGCCGACAAACAGAATCAGACTGACGCCAATGATCGACGGCCGGAAATCGAGGGGCGGCGCATAACCAGATGACGCCGCCGCTCATCATTGCGCCGCTGACGGGAAGCTGGCCTGCCGCTTTTCGATGAAGGCGCGAACACCTTCCTCGAAATCCGGCGTGCCGACGGCCTCGACAATCCCGTCGCGTTCCGCCTTCAACTGGGCGGTGACCGACAGTTCGCTGCTCGACGCGATCAGCGCCTTGGCCTGGCGCACCGCTCCGGCAGGCGCGCGGGCAAACCGCTTCGCCTGCGCGCCGGCTTCCGCCGCCAAATCGCTCGCCGCGACGATGCGCGTGGCGAGTCCGAGCCGGAATGCCTCATCCGCGCCGACCTTGGCCGCGGTGAGGATCAGTTCCGCCGCGCGCCGTTGACCGACAACGCGGGGCAGCAGCAGGCTGACGCCACCATCCGGCGGCAACCCGACCCGCTGGTGCGAAAACAGGAAGTTCACCGTTTCGTCGGCAAAGACATAGTCCGCGCCCAGCGCGAACATCAGGCCCGCCCCGGCCACTGCGCCCTGACAGGCGGCAACGACCGGCACGTCGATCGAGAGATAGGCCTCGACCATGGCCAGAACCGCATTCAGGCGAGACGCGAAATCGGTGCGGCGCGCCTCGACCGGCTGTTCGATGGCGCGTGCGAAACTTCGCACGTCCCCTCCGGCCGAGAAATGCGCACCCTCCCCCCGAACCAGCAGGACCCGCACGGACGGATCGCTGGAAATCGAGGAGAAAAGCGCCGTCAACAGCGGCACGGCTTCCTGCGGGATCGCATTGCCCTGCGCCGGACGATTGAAGCTCAGCGTGAGAACCCCGTTCGTCCGGTCGACCAGATATGGCGCGTCGTCGCCCATAGGGATCAGAACGGATCCCAGGTGAAGACGTGCGACGAAATGTCGAGCGGGTAGAAGCTCGGCTTCATCGCCGGCAGCACATGGCTGACGATCGTTTCGGGTGTCCAGCCGTCCGAGGTCTGCGCGGTGCGGATCGGGCGCGGCTGGCTGAACAGGATCGCCTCGTTCATGCGCGACGAGAAGATCTGGCCGCTGACGTCGGCGGCGCCATCGCTGACGAGACCGACGGCGAGCGGAGCGATCTTGTCCGGCGTCATGCGCTTGGCGATTTCGAGACGCTTGCGGTTCGCTTCGTCATTGGCCGGGATCGTGCCGACCATGCGGGTGAACGCGAACGGCGCGATGCAGTTGGAACGCACGTTGAAGCGCTGCATGTCGATGGCGATCGACTTGGACAGGCCGGCGACGCCCAGCTTGGCGGCGGCATAGTTGGCCTGGCCCATATTGCCGATCAGGCCGCTGGTCGAGGTCATGTGCACGAACGCGCCGCTGCCCTGCTCCTTGAAATAGGGAGCCGCCGCGCGCGACACATAGAAATAGCCGTCCAGGTTGACGGCGCGGACCAGATCCCAGTCCTGCGCGGTCATCTTGTGGAAGATGACGTCGCGCAAAATGCCGGCATTGTTGATGACGGCGTCGATCTTGCCGAACGCCTTGATCGCGTCCTGAATGATTTCCTGAGCGGACTCCCAGGTCGCGATCGAATGGAAGCTCGGGGCGGCGACGCCACCCGCAGCCGTGATTTCGTCGACGGTGCGCTGCGCGGGCGTCGTATCGGCGCCACCACCTTCAGCCGCACCACCCAGATCGTTCACCAGGACGCTGGCGCCGCAGGCGGCAGCCATCTTTGCGATTTCCGCGCCCACGCCGTTGCCGGCGCCCGTGACGATAACAACCTTACCTGCAAGCATATCCGATTGAGCCATGTTCCATCCCATCTTCTTTTAATAGCTAAGCGACTACAGCCTTAGCAATTAGTGTCAATATACTAATTCGTTGCGCCTGCGATATGGGCGCTCGCGCGGTCCAATACCACAAGGTCGCGTTCCACCGAACGGCAACGGAAGCGGACCGTGTCGCCCTTGGTGTAGAATTCCACCCGAATTGTCTCGCCCGGAAAGACGGGCTTGCTGAAGCGGACTTCCATCGAGCGCAAACGCGCCGGGTCGCCGTCGCACAACTTGCTGATGACCGCGCGCGCCGCCAGACCCATGGTGCAAAGCCCGTGCAGGATCGGCCGGTCGAAGCCCGCCTTGCGCGCCGTCGAAGGGCTGGCGTGAATCGGGTTGAGATCGCCGCTCAGGCGATAGATCAGCGCGATCTGCGGCATGGTCGGAATATCCATGACCATATCCGGCTCGCCTTCGGGAAGCGGGGTCAGGCCCGGACCGGGATCGCCGAATCCGCCCTGGCCACCGTCGCCGCGCAGGAACAGCGTCTGGGTGACAGTCGCACAAAGCTGGTCATTGTCACGATCGTAGAGGCGCTTCTGCATCTTCATGATCGCGCCCTTCTCGGCGCCCTTGTCTTCGATGCTGAGAATCGAATAATCGCCGCGCATGTGGCCTTCCACGGGGATCGGCGAATGAATTTCAAAGGCCTGTTCCGCGTGCAGAACCTTGACCCAGTCGATCTCCAGCTCGGGCCGGTCGATCCAGAAACCGGGATGCGCGATGGTATTGCACATCGCCGGGACAGCCTTCAGACCCTTTTCATAAACGAACGCCAACTGTTCTTCGTCGGTCGGATCGCTGCCATAACCCAATCCGAGCGCGTACAGAATCGTCTCGCTCGCTTTATAATCATGATTCTTGTCGTCGAGCTTGAAACGCTGCAAAAGGTCCAGATTCACGATCGGTGGCTCCCCAACTGGCTTTAATGTTGACTTCGCCTTAGACCATTTAGGATTTAGGAACAAGAAAGGCGAGAAAGGTCGGGCATCGGCGTTGCCAGTGCCATATCGGCCTCTCCCTGCTTTCATGTTCCAGTGATCCGGAGAGTACAGGATCGCGATGGGCGGGGCCGGAAAACGCAACAATCGGGACGGTATATGAACGAGATTATCGACAGTGCGGAAATCGAAGCGCGGGCGTCGGCGCACGGGCTTGGCATGCGCCTCGCCCTCGCCCGGTCGATCCGGTCGCTGCTGGACGAATTTTCCTGTTCCATGGCCCCGGACGAGGTGTTGGCGGAAGCCGCGGCCAGTGTTCGTCGGGCGGCGCAGCTACTGGCCGATCAGCCAGGCAAGCCGGCCTATGTCCGCTCGATCGAGGGCGCGCTGACCGGCATGGGGACCCTGAGCGAACTTGGCCCGTTCACCGGCCGCCTTCACCCATTGACCCCGCCGTTCAAACTGATCCTGAGCGGCGACAGGGCGGAAGCCTTTACCACCTACAGCCATCCCCATGAGGGCGCGCCCGGCCTGCTGCAAGGCGGCTTCATCGCGGCGACGTTCGATGAATTGCTAGGCGTGGTGCAGTCTGGTGTGGTACGACTGACCGTCGATCTTCAGATTAGCTATCGCGCGCCCACGCCGCTCTATAAAGAACTTCGCTATACCACCTGGCTGGACAAGATCGACGGTCGTAAAGCCTATGTGAACGGGACGTTGCATGATGGCGATCGTCTTTGCGCCGAAGCGCGAGGATTATTCGTAGAGCCGCGAACATTGCCGTTTTGAATGATAATATGGCGGCGAACCGCTGCACCGCTGATGAGAGGATTGAGGATGACGACGCATACGACATATTGCCGCAATTGCGCCGCGGCTTGCGGCCTCCTGGTCACTGAGGAAGCGGGCGTCATCCAGGATATCCGGGGCGATCGCGATCATCCCGTCTCGCAGGGCTATTTCTGCATCAAGGGCGCCGCCACCCGCGATTTCCACAATGGCGAGGACCGGCTTTTGAGCAGCCGCCGCCGCAATGCCGACGGATCGTTCGAGGATATCGCCGCCGAAACCGCGATGGACGAGATTCATGCGAAGCTCAGCGCGATCATCGCCGAACATGGCATCGAGTCGGTCGCGCTCTATTATGGCACCGGCGCGAACTGCAATGTGCTGAGCGTACCGGCGGCGAAGGCGTGGATGGACGCGATCGGTTCGCCCTATCTCTTTTCCAGCATGACCGTCGACCAGTCCGCGAAATGGGTGACGGCGGGCCGCATGGGCGTCTATCTGGCGGGCAAGCCGCGCATTCCCGATATCGATGTGCTGATGATCGTCGGCACCAACCCGGCCGCCTCCCATGCCTGTTACGGCCTGCCTTCGGCCAATCCGATCAAGCATGTGCGCGATGCCCGCAAGACGGGCACGAAATTCATCGTCGTCGATCCGCGCAAGACCGAACTCGCGCGATCGGCCGACCTTCACCTGCCCGTGCGGCCGGGACAGGACCCGGCGCTGTTCGCGGGGATGATCCGCATCCTGCTGGAAGAGGGGCTGGAGGATAAGGCGTTCTGCGCCCGCTTCACCACCTCGGTCGACCGGCTGCGAGCCGCCGTCGCGCCATTCACCCCCGATCATGTCGCCGCCCGCACCGGCATCGATGTCGACACCCTGTATGAAGCGACGCGCATCTTCGCGAACGCCTCGCGCAAGGCGGCCGTCACCGGCACCGGCTCGGCGATGGCGCTCAATTCCAATCTGTCCGAACATCTGATCGAAGCATTTACGGCGCTCTGCGGCGGTTATCGCAAGGCAGGTGATCCGGTGCGCAACATGGGCTATTTCAGCGGCGACACGGCACCGGCCGAAGGCGTCATGCCGCCCAGCCGGACATGGGAATCGGGCGTCAAATTGCGCTCGGTCGATATCGGGCCACTATGCGGCGAATATCCGACCTCGCAGATTCCGGGCGAAATCATCGGCAATGATAAGGGCCGCATCCGCGCGCTCATCCATGTCGGCGGCAATCTGGTCAAGGCGCTGCCGGAACCCGATCGCACGATTCCGATATTGAGCCAGCTCGACCTGCTCGTCTCGCTCGACATGCGCGACAATGTGACGAGCCGGATGGCCGATTATGTCATCGCGACCAGCGGCCATTACGAACATCATGATTTCAACATCGCGCTCGAATATATGCTGCCCACGACCTTCGCGCAGATCGCCGAGCCGTTCCTGCAACGTCCCGCCGGCGTGATCGACGACTGGGAATTCTTCCGGGGCATGGCGGGCCGGATGGGCAAGCCGATGCACGTGCGGCGGCCGATCTACGGCCTCGCCCATCGCGATATTCCGGGGCCTGAACTGGAAATCACCGCACAGACCGAAGCGGAGGATATCCTGCGCTGGCTGGCGGACGGGGGCCGCAGCAGCTTCGACGCGCTTCAGGCCAATCCGGGCGGCGTGCACTTCGGCGATGCCGAAACGATCGTGCAGGCCGCCGCGCAGGACGATGGCGCCCGGCTGGACCTGTGTCCGCCCGATGTAGCGGCCGAAATCGCGGCGGTCTATGCCGCGACCGACGAGATTGCGGACTATCCCTATCGGCTGATCCCCCGCCGCCTGATCGAAGTCATGAACAGCGCCTATACGCAGGCCAGCCAGACGCGACGGCGCTTCCCGACCAACCCGATCTACATGAACGAACAGGATATGGCGCGGCTGGATCTCGCCGATGGCGGCGAGGTGCGGCTGACCGGCCGCACGGGTGGCGTCGTGATCGGCCGCGTGCGCAGGGATTCGGGGCTTCAGCCCGGCGTCATCTCGATGTGCCATGGCTGGGGCAACCCGGAAGTGTCGGGAGAACAGGACCCGGACGCTTTTTCGGGCCGCCTGGTGTCGCTCGACCGGGACCTCGAAGCCATCAACTTCATGCCGCGACAAAGCTCCGTTCCGGTCCAGGCGCAGAAGCACAACGCCTGACGAGCGCGTGATTGTGGATCGAATAGATATTTCGGATCAGATGGATAGCGTATGAAGTTCGGAATTTGTGGCAATGCATTGCTCGGTCATAACCCGACCGCTCGCGAGGTCATCCAGGCGGCGCAACTGGCTGAAAAACTCGGCTATCATTCGATCGTAGTTGGGGATCATGTCCTGACCCCGAACCAGTTCGACGATTCCAATTATCCGGCCGGAACGTTCGATTCCGCAGTGCCCTGGTATGATGTGTTCATCTTCCTCGCCACGATTGCGGGCGCGACGACGACCATCCGCCTCGGCACCGGCATTGCGGTCGTTCCCTATCGCCCGCCCGTCCAGCAGGCGCAGACCATCTCTACGCTGGATTTCCTGAGCGAAGGCCGGTTTTTCTATGGGGCCGGCGTCGGCTGGATGCGGGAGGAATTCGAAGCGCTCGGCATTCCGTTTCAGGAACGCGGACCGCGAACGGACGAATATCTGGAGGCGATGAAATCGCTCCTGTCGGGCACCGGCGAAGGATTTAACGGCCAGTTCGTTCAGTTCCCCGGCGTCCGCCTCAGCCCCCTGCCCGCCCAGAAGCCCCATCCGCCGATCATCATCGGCGGCGAGACCCAGCCCGCGATGCGGCGGATCGCGAAATATGGCGATGGTTTCTACATAAACTGGAAAACCGTGCCGGAACTGGAACGATTTCTCGCAGAACTGGCCGTCCATATGGCGACCAAACAGCGAGACATGTCGAGCCTGTACAAGCAGGTAGCGATCACCGACATCGCCTCCATCCGTGCGGAAAAGGACAGGCTGTCCGAATATGGCGCGATGGGTGTGGACGAGCTGATCTTCGTCCCCAAATGCCACTCCCCGCAAGAGGGACTGGACGTCATGAAAGCCTTTGCCGACGAATTTTTCTGACTTCCCGCCTCGCGGGCCGATGGAAATTTTATGCTCGCTTTACGGCGCTCGCCTCCTTTCCCCTTGGCGATCTAACGCTGCCTTCCCCTAATTGAGACGCTTCGATCCATTCGGAGCTTCATCATGCAGGACTTATACTGGCTGGCGCTGACCGGCGCGTTGCTGCTTTTCAGCGTCGGCTATGTCGCGCTCGCGGACCGGGCCTGAGCCATGGGCATCGACCTGTGGCTGGGCGCGCTGACGGCGCTGGGGCTTCTCCTCTATCTGATCGCGGTGCTGTTGCGCCCCGAACGCTTTTAGGAGGGCCAGGCGATGACTGTTGCCGGCTGGGCGCTGATCGGCGTCTTCATCCTGATCCTGCTCCTCCTCACCCGACCGATGGGGCAATGGCTGTTCCTGCTGTACGAAGGGCGGCGTACGCCCCTGCATGCCGTGCTTGGCCCGGTGGAGCGCGGTCTCTACCGGCTGTCGGGCATCGACCCGCAGGCCGAACAAAGCTGGCGGCGCTACGCGCTGCACATGCTGTTGTTCAACGCGGTGCTGGCGCTTTTCACCTACACACTGTTGCGCACCCAGACCTGGCTGCCGCTGAACCCGCTGGGTTTCGCCAACCTGCCCCCGCATCTGGCCTTCAACACCGCGGTCAGCTTCACCAGCAACACCAACTGGCAAAGCTATGCCGGGGAATCGACCATGTCGAACCTCAGCCAGATGCTGGCGCTGACCATCCATAATTTCACCAGCGCCGCCACCGGCATCGCGCTGGCCTTTGCATTGTTTCGCGGGTTCGCGCGGCGGCAATCCGCGACGATCGGCAATTTCTGGGCCGATATGACCCGCGTCACGCTGTATCTGCTGCTGCCGCTGTGCCTGATCTACACCCTGTTCCTGATCGCGAACGGCGTGCCCCAGACCCTGGCCGGATCGGTCGATGTCACGACGCTGGAAGGCGCGAAGCAGATCCTCGCCATCGGGCCGGTCGCCAGCCAGGAAGCGATCAAGATGCTCGGCACCAATGGCGGCGGTTTCTTTAACGCCAACAGCGCGCATCCGTTCGAAAATCCCAATGCGCTCGTCAATCTGGTCCAGATGCTCTCGATCTTCGTGATCGGCTTCGGCCTCGCCTGGTGCTTCGGCAAGGCCGTCAACAACACCCGGCAAGGCTGGGCGATCCTGAGCGCGATGCTGACGCTGTTCCTGATCGGCGCGACGGTCGCCTATTGGCAGGAAGCGGCGGGCAACCCTGTGCTGCATCATCTGGGCGTCGCTGGCGGCAATATGGAGGGCAAGGAAGTGCGCTTCGGCATCGTCGGCTCCGCCCTCTTCTCCGTGGTCACGACCGCCGCGAGCTGCGGCGCGGTCAATGCGATGCATGACAGTTTCACGGCGCTGGGCGGCATGATCCCGCTCATCAACATCCAGCTTGGCGAGGTCGTCGTCGGCGGCGTCGGCGCAGGGATTTACGGCTTCCTGCTGTTCGCCATCCTCGCCGTGTTCGTCGCCGGGCTGATGGTCGGCCGCAGCCCCGAATATGTCGGCAAGAAGATCGAGGCGCGCGAGGTCAAGCTCGCCGTGTTCGCCATCGCGGTGCTGCCACTCATCATTCTGGGCTTCACCGCGATCGCCGCCGTGCTGCCCGCCGGCCTCGCCGGGCCGCTCAACAAGGGACCGCATGGCTTCACCGAGATTCTCTACGCCTTCACCAGCGCGGTCGGCAATAACGGGTCGGCCTTTGCCGGTCTCACCGCCAACACGCCTTTCTATGACGGCCTTTTGGGGATCGCGATGTGGATAGGCCGGTTTTTCGTCATCATCCCGATGCTGGCGATCGCGGGCAGCCTTGCGGCCAAGAAATATGTGCCGGCCGGGGCGGGGTCTTTCCCGACCACGGGGGCGCTGTGGATCGGCCTGCTGATCGGCATCATCCTGATCGTCGGCGGCCTCACCTTCCTGCCCAGCCTCGCGCTTGGTCCCATCGCCGATCATCTCGCGATGATCCATGGCCAGCTTTTCTGAAAGGCCCGCAACATGGCGCGCTCTCAATCCCTCTTCACCGCTGAACTGATCGCCCCCACGATCGGGCAGTCCTTCCGCAAGCTCGATCCCCGGCAGCTCATCCGCAACCCCGTGATGTTCACGACCGCGACGGTCGCGACCCTGCTCACCGTCCTCCTGCTCGTCGGGCAGGACGGGCTTTCCGCTGCTTTTCAGATCCAGCTTGTCATCTGGCTGTGGCTGACCGTGCTGTTCGGCACGTTCGCGGAGGCTCTCGCCGAAGGACGCGGACGGGCGCAGGCCGCATCGCT
The DNA here is from genome assembly GCF_057809915.1 of Sphingobium sp. FG11. Lineage (NCBI taxonomy): Bacteria > Pseudomonadati > Pseudomonadota > Alphaproteobacteria > Sphingomonadales > Sphingobiaceae > Sphingobium > Sphingobium sp. FG11. Next base: position 55,303 of record NZ_JBMDKW010000009.1, on the reverse strand, counting down.
GCGCGCGGCCAAGGCGGACCTGACGGCCAAGCGGCTGTTGGGGGTCGGCGACACTTATGAGGTAGTGCCCGCGCACTGGCTGCAAAGCGGCGAACTCGTGCTGGTGGAAACGGGCGATCTCATTCCGGGCGACGGCGAAGTCGTCGAGGGCGTCGCATCGGTCAATGAAGCCGCGATCACCGGCGAAAGCGCGCCCGTCATCCGCGAAGGCGGCGGCGACCGTTCGGCCGTCACCGCCGGAACGCGGGTGATTTCGGACCAGATCAAGGTGCGCATCACCGCCGAGCCGGGCCAGGGATTTCTCGATCGCATGATCGCGCTGGTCGAAAGCGCCGAACGCCAGAAAACGCCCAACGAGATCGCCCTCACGATCCTGCTCGTCGGCCTGACAATCATCTTCCTCATCGCCGTCGCGACCATTCCGGGCTTTTCCCGCTATGCTGGCGGATCGGTGCCGGTCGCGATCCTCGCCGCCCTGCTCATCACGCTGATCCCCACGACCATCGCCGCGCTGCTGTCGGCGATCGGCATTGCGGGGATGGACCGGCTGGTGCGCTTCAACGTGCTCGCCAAGTCGGGCCGGGCGGTCGAGGCGGCGGGCGATGTCGACACGCTGCTGCTCGACAAGACCGGCACGATCACGATCGGCGACCGGCAGGCGAGCGCGTTGCGTCCGGTGGGCGGTGCTTCGGTCGAGGCGCTGGCGGAGGCGGCGCTGCTCGCCAGCCTGGCCGACGAGACGCCCGAGGGTCGTTCGGTCGTGGCGTTCGCGCGCGAACAACATCGCGTGATGACGAGCACCCTGCCCGCCGATGCCCAGATCATCCCCTTCACCGCACAGACGCGCATTTCCGGCATCCAGACCGACAGCCTCATCATTCAGAAAGGCGCGGTGGATTCCATCCTGCGCGCCAATCCGGGGCTGGAGGGTTCGCCGGACGCCGCCGATTTGCGCCGGATCACCGACGAGATCGCGCGCGGCGGCATGACGCCGCTGGCGGTGGCGCGCAACGGCAAGCTGCTGGGCGCGATCGCGCTCAAGGATGTCGTGAAGGCCGGGGTTGCCGAACGTTTCGCCGAACTTCGCCGCATGGGCATCCGCACGGTGATGATAACCGGCGACAATCCCCTGACCGCTGCGGCCATCGCGGCGGAAGCGGGGGTCGATGATTTTCTCGCGCAGGCGACGCCAGAGGACAAGCTGGAGCTGATCCGCAAGGAGCAGCAGGGCGGCAAGCTGGTCGCCATGTGCGGCGATGGCACCAATGATGCACCGGCGCTGGCGCAGGCCGATGTCGGCGTGGCCATGAACACCGGCACGCAGGCGGCGCGCGAGGCGGGCAATATGGTCGATCTGGACAGCGACCCGACCAAGCTGATCGAGATTATCGGCCTCGGCAAACAACTGCTGATGACGCGCGGCAGCCTGACTACCTTTTCGGTCGCCAACGACGTCGCCAAATATTTTGCCATCATCCCGGCGATGTTCATCGTGCTCTATCCCGGCCTTGGCGTGCTTAACGTGATGGGGCTGGCGACGCCGCAGAGCGCGATCCTGTCCGCCATCATCTTCAACGCGCTCATCATTCCCGCGCTGGTGCCGCTGGCGCTGAAAGGCGTGACCTATCGCCCGATCGGCGCCGGGCCGCTGCTGGCGCGCAACCTGTCCATCTACGGCCTTGGCGGGCTGATCGCGCCGTTCGTCGGCATCAAGCTGATCGACCTTGTCGTATCCGGCCTCCACCTCGCCTGAAGGAACGCGCCATGAAAAATGATATTGTCTCCGCGCTGCGTCCCGCCATCATGATGACGCTGCTCATGGCCGTGCTGCTCGGCCTCGCCTATCCGCTGACGATGACCGGCATCGGCCAGACGCTTTTCGCGCATCAGGCGAATGGCAGCCTGATCGTGGATCGGGGCCATGCGGTCGGCTCCGAACTGATCGGGCAATCCTTCACCGCCGACCGCTATTTCCACGGACGACCGTCGGCGGCGGGCAAGGGCTATGACGGGCTTGCATCCTCCGGCTCCAATCTTGGCCCCACGAGCAAGGCGCTGGCCGACCGGGTCAAGGCCGATGTCGCCGCCGCGCGATCCGCGCCGAACGAGCCGGTTCCGGCCGATCTTGTGACAGCCTCCGCCTCGGGGCTGGACCCGCATATCAGCCCGGATGCCGCCTTGTTTCAGATGGATCGCGTGGCGCGCGCCCGCCATGTCGTCCCGGCCCGGTTGCGCGCGATGATCGCTTCGGTTCGTGAAGATGCTATATTGGGCTTCATCGGGGAGCCGCGAGTCAATCTGCTCGCGCTCAACCGCGCGCTCGACGCTCAATGGCCTGAGGATCGATCGCAGAAGGGAGCGCCGCACTGAACCCGTCCGAACCTGTCCGCGCCGATCCGCAGGCGCTGCTTCGTGTGGCCGCCCGTGAAAATCGCGGGCGGCTGAAACTGTTTCTGGGCGCGGCGCCCGGCGTCGGCAAGACCTATGAAATGCTGTCGGAAGGCGCGGCGTTGCTCCGCGACGGGCTGGATGTGGTGGTCGGCGTGGTGGAAACCCATGGCCGCCGCGAAACGGAGGCGCTGGTCCAGCCATTCGAGATCGTGCCGCGCCAGACCATCGACCATCGCGGACAGACGCTGACGGAAATGGATCTGGACGCCATCCTGATGCGGCATCCGGCATTGGCGCTGGTCGATGAACTGGCCCATACGAACGCGCCGGGCACGCGCCACCCCAAGCGCTGGCAGGATGTCGAGGAACTGCTGGCGGCGGGGATCGATGTGTGGTCGACCGTCAATATCCAGCATCTCGAAAGCCTCAACGATGTCGTCGCCTCCTTCACCAAAGTCCGCGTGCGCGAAACCGTGCCGGATCATATGCTGGAGCAGGCGGAGATCGAGATCGTCGATATTCCGCCCGACGAACTGATCGCCCGGCTCAAGGACGGCAAGGTCTATGTGCCCGAAGAGGCCAGCCGCGCGCTCGACCATTTCTTTTCCAAATCGAACCTGTCGGCGTTGCGCGAACTGGCGCTGCGGCAGGCGGCGCAGGCGGTCGATGCGCAGATGCTCGACTATCTGCGCGCCCATGCGCTGGGCGGCAGCTTCGCGGCCGGCGAGCGGGTGCTGGTGGCGATCAACGAACGGCCCGAGGCGGCGACGCTGATCCGCGCGACCAAGCGCCTCGCCGATGCTCTGCGCGCGCCATGGATGGCGATCCATATCGAAACCGGCCGATCCGCCTCCTATCAGGATGCCGACCGGCAGGCGCTGGCGCGAAACCTCGCCCTGGCCGCGCAACTGGGTGCGACGACGCAGAGCGTGCCCGCGACCAACATCGTGCAGGGACTGACCGACCATGCGCGCGACATCCGCGCGACCCAGATCGTGCTGGGCAAATCAGAGCGTAGCTGGTGGTTCGAACTGCGCCACGGATCGGTGGTCGACCGGGTGGTCCGGCGGGCGCAGGGGCTTGCCGTCCATGTGCTGCCAGTCGGCGGAGCGCCGATATCCCGCGCCCGGCGGGACTTTAAGCGCACGGTCGATGCACGGCCCTATCTGGCCACCGTCGCCATGGTCGGGCTTACCGCCCTGTTCGGCCTTGGCCTGATGCGCCTGCTCGACATCGCCAACATCGCGATGCTGTTCCTGCTCCCGGTGCTGGCGGTCGCGAGCCGTTTTGGTCAGCGGCCCGGCCTGTTTGCGGGCCTGCTGTCCGCGCTCGCCTATAATTTTCTGTTCCTGCCGCCGCTTTACACCCTGTCCATCGGCAATCCCGAAAATGTCGTAGCCTTCGTCGCGCTGTTGACGGTAGCGCTGGTGACGAGCCACCTCGCGTCGCGCATGCGGGCGCAGGCTGACCTCGCCACCCGTTCGGCGCGACAAAGCGCGGCGCTCGCCGGGTTCGCGCAGCGCATCGCCGGGGCAGGCAATGCGGTGGAGCTGGCCCAGTTGGTCTGTGCGGAGATCGGACGACTGATGCATGTCGACACCATGTTGTTCACCCCCTCCCCGCTCGGCGCCGCGCTCACGGCGGCCCTGCCGGAACATGCGCAACCCGCACAGCTCGATCTGGCGGCGGCGAACTGGTCGCTCGAACGGGGCGTGCCGGCCGGGCGCGGATCGGATACGCTGACCGCATCGGACTGGCTGTTCCAGCCGATCCGCAAGGGCGACCGGACCTTGGCCACCTTGGCGCTGGCCGATCCCGACGGCGCGCAGGCGGTCAGGGCGGACGAGCTGCCCCTGTTGATGAGCCTGCTCGATCAGTCCGCGCTCGCCTTCGACCGCATGGAACTGGCCGACGCGATGCGGGAGCTGGACGCCGTGCGCGACCGCGACCGGCTGCGCGCTGCTTTGCTTTCATCGGTCAGCCATGATCTGCGCACACCGCTGACGACCATCATGTCGTCGATCGCCGAACTGCGCGAGCATGGCGCGGGACCCGGCCCGGTAATCGACGCGCTGGAAACCGAAATCCATCGGCTGAACCGCTTTATCGCCAATCTTCTCGATATGGCGCGGGTGCAGGCGGGTGCGATCCGGCTGGCGATCGAACCGGTCGATCTGGTCGATGCCGTGACCGCAGCGGCGCATGATGTCCGGCAGGTGCTGAGCGGCCATGACATCCGCCTCGACATGCCGCCCGACCTGCCCATGGTCCGCGCCGATCCGCAACTTCTCCATCACATCATGATTAATCTGCTCGATAATGCCGGGCGCTATGCCGATCCCGGCACGCCGATCACGATCGCGGGTCGCCGGTCGCCCGATGGCCTGACGCTTTCGGTCCGTGATGAGGGCGAGGGGCTGGCGGAAGGCGCCGAACAGGCGGTGTTCGAAATGTTTCGGCGCTTCGACGGCTCCGATCGGTCGCGCGGCGGGACTGGTCTCGGCCTCGCCATCGCACATGATTTCGCGGCGGCGATGCATGTGGATATTCGGGCGGAACGGCTGGTCGACCCTTCGGGCGCGAGCTTTACGCTGGCCTGGCCCGACCGGCTGGTCGTGCGCATACAGGATGAGGCGGACCAGTGAAGATTTTGGTTATCGACGATGAGCCGCATATCCGCCGGCTTCTGTCTGCCGCGCTCCGCCGCGCGCAGCATGATCCCGTGGAGGCGCATGACGCCGCCAGCGGCCTGCATGCCGCGAGGGTCGAACGCCCCGACCTGATCCTGCTGGACCTTGGCCTGCCGGATCGCGACGGGCTGGAACTGATCCCGCTGCTCAAGGCGGCGGGCGATGCCGCCCTGCTCGTCATCTCCGCGCGTGACGCGACCGAAGAGAAGGTAGCGGCGCTCGATCTGGGCGCAGATGACTATGTGACCAAGCCGTTCGATACCGAGGAATTGCTGGCCCGGCTCCGCACCGCGTCGCGCCATCGTGCATCGCGGGCGAGTGACCAGTTGGCGGCAGGCCCGGTGACGATCGATCTGGGCGCGCGGCGCGTCCGGCGCGATGGCGTGGAACTGCACCTTACCCGAAAGGAGTTCGCGCTGCTCGCACTGCTCGCCAGTCATCCGGGCCGGGTTTTGACCCACCGGCAGATATTGCACGACATCTGGGGACCGGCGCACGAACAGGATATCGAATATCTGCGCGTCGCGATGCGCAGCCTGCGGCAGAAGGTCGAGGTCGATCCGGCCCGGCCGCGCCTTTTGGTCAACGATCCCGGTGTGGGCTATCGCCTCGATCTTTAAGGCGCGGTCAGCCGGGCAGGAGACCCGCGCCCCGAAAGCTCTCGATCAGCGAGTCATAAATCCCCGCATCACAACGGCTTCTCGCCATAAGCTGCGCACCGATGATAGCTGCATAAATGGCGCGCGCCCTCGCCTGCCCATCGCCTTCGATCAGGCCAGCGGCGGATAATCGACCGGCCAGCCACGCCACATGAACGTCCGTGAACGCCTGCACCTCGACCTTCACCGCGTCGGGCAGATCATCATATTCGGTGGCCATGAAACTGGCGAGACACATGCGGTTATCATTCTCCAGCGCCGCCCGGAACAATATGGGATATCGGCGCAACGCCTCGACTGGATCGCCAGTTTCGTCCGTCAGCGCCTGCAATGCGGCCGCCGCATCCTCCCGATACCGTCGCGCCACCGCCGCGCCCAGATCCGCCTTGCCGGGAAAATGATAGTGGACGCTGGCCGCCTTGATGCCGACATGCTCGGCCAGATCGCGGAAATTCAACCCGCCATAGCCATGCGCCTGCGCCGCGCGCCGGGCCGCGTCGAGGATCAACTCCCGCCTGTTCTCGTTCATTCCCATATCCCGCCGGGCACCTTTCCACGAAAAGGCAAATAAGCATTTGACGCCCTTATCATCCTAGCCCTATTTCTGTCTACCAAGTGGCAGGTAGATTGGAGACGACATGAAGATTCACGATTTTCCGCTAGGTCCCTACCCCGCGCGCGTGCGCATCGCGCTCGGCGAGAAGGACATGGCGTCGCGGGTCGAGTTTGTGACCGTCGATCTTCGCACCGGGGAGCATAAAGCGTCCACATTTCTGGCGAAAAACTATTCCGGCACCTTGCCCGTGCTGGAACTGGACGATGGGACCTTCATCGCGGAATGCACCGCGATCACGCAATATTTTGACACGCTCGATGGTAAACCCACGCTTACGGGCGTGACACCGCGCGAACAGGGCGTCATCCACATGATGAACAAGCGCGCCGAAATCGAGCTGCTCGATGCCATCAGCGTCTATTTTCATCATGCGACGCCGGGCCTTGGGCCGCACGTCGAAATCTATCAGAATGCGGAGTGGGGCCTGTACCAGCGGGACAAGGCCATAAGGGGCATGCGCTATTTCAACGACATTCTGACGCGGCAGCCCTTTGTCGCCGGCGACAGTTTTTCCATGGCGGATATCACCCTCATCGCGGGGCTGATCTTCGCGGACGCCCTGGAATTTGCCATCCCCGCCGAGTGCGACACATTGCTGGCATGGTATAGGCGGATGCAGGAGCGCCCCAGCGTGAAGAACCGCATCGCCATATCAGAGGGGACAGAAGCGGAGGCGTAAAGCGATCTTTCGGAGGCAGGCTCTTAGTCATATAGCGCAAAAATATTCGCATAATGGCTGGTGGAGCCTGCCTCCCTCAACACGGGACTGAGGATGGGCATGACGCCGATGTCGAACAGCGCCTCGATACCGTCCCGCACCGTCGAGGGCGTCCCGAAAAGCGCGATGTTCCTGAGCCAGGCTTCGCTCAGCAATTGGGGCACCCGGTCCTGCTCGCCCCGAGCCAGGGCGGCTTCCACGGCGTCCATCTCTTCGACATAGCCGACAGACCGCCAGTAATTGCGATAATTTTCCAGCCCGACATAAAAGGCCTGGCTCTGCCGGATGACCTCCAGCGCGACCGCGGGATCGTCATCGATGACGGTCGGAATGGAATTGGCGACGATAAAACCCGCATCACGGCGCTCGGCCGGAATGCGGGCGACCCGAGCCGCAAGGTGCATGCGGCAGGCGCGTGAGGTGACGACCCCGTCGGCGATTTCCACCGCAAGGTCGAACATCCGGCCGCGAAGCGCCGCCATCACGATCGGCGGCTGCGGCCCGCTCCCTTCCGCTGCGGCGCGCAGAGCGGCCACATAAGCGCGGCAATCCTCAAGCGGCCGACCCGGCTCGATCCCGTAGGATTTGTTGGACAGGGCATGCCCCACCCCGATCCCCAAACGAAATCGTCCGCCACTTACTTCATGGATATGCGCCCCCGTTTCCGCGAGCGACAAAGGCAGGCGATGATAGATCGGCTGCACCGCGGCCATGACGGCGATCGATCCGGTCGCATGCAGGATAGATTGGGCCATCGCCACGCAATCCCCGCTGCTCGGACAGGAAATAAGGGAAAATCCCCGCCGCTCAATCTCGCCAGCAAGATCTATGATCTGCCTTCGATGCCCGATAACCGACGATACGCCCGTTCCAAAACCTGGCATCCTCGTCATTCCACAGTCCTTCCAAAGGCTAGCAAGCCGAAACAGAGAGGGGGCATAGCCCCAAAGCACCCCATCCCTATCAATATACAAAATTTACCAGAAGCCCCGTCAGAAACTATGCCTATCGGTAAAGCCGTTGCGCGAACAATTCGACGCGATTATGCAGCGTCATGCGATTGGATGATTGCCACAATATTGATGATTTTCGGCGTCTCGCCAAACAGCGGCTGCCATGGCCGGTATTTGATTATATCGATGGCGGCGCGGATGACGAGAGCAGCAAGGCACGCAATACGGCCGCCTATGATGATTTTGACCTTGTGCCCAATGTGCTGGCCGGCGTCGCGGAAATAGATAGCTCTGTCACTATCCTCGGGCGCAAGAGCGCGCTGCCGCTCATCCTCTCGCCAACGGCCCTCCAGCGCATATTCCATTGGCAGGGTGAGCGCGCGGTGGCGAAAGCTGCCGAGAAATTCGGTTTGTGGTTCAGCGTTTCCAGCCTTTCGACCGTGAGCATCGAGGAAGTGTCCGCGATGGTTACGGGTCCCAAACTGTTTCAATTCTACTATCACAAGGATCGCGGCCTGAACCGCTCCATGCTCGAGCGATGCAAAGCGGCCAATTTCGATGCGATCGCCCTCACTGTTGACACGATCGTGGCCGGCAGGCGAGAACGTTGTGCCAGAAGCGGTTTCACCTCGCCGCCACGCTTCACCTTATCATCTGCGTTATCCTACGCGATCAAACCACGTTGGGCGCTCGATTATCTGTTCCGCGAAAAATTCGCGCTTCCCAATCTGGACACCCATGTTCGAGAGGGCACGGACAAGCCGGTTTCGGTCGCCGACTACATCAATGGCATGCTCGACCCGTCCATCGACTGGAAAATGGCGGAGGAATTGCGCGAAAGCTGGGGCGGAAAATTCTGTCTCAAAGGTATCATGAGTGCGGGCGACGCCAGACGTGCCGTCGAAATCGGCGCGGATGCGATCATGCTATCCAACCATGGCGGGCGCCAACTCGACGGCAGCAGGGCGCCTTTTGACCAATTGCCCGAAATCGTCGACGCTATTGGCGGTGAGATCGAGATCATCTGCGACGGTGGAGTACGGCGCGGCACCCATATATTAAAATCGCTGGCAGCGGGGGCTGATTGCGCCTCTGGCGGCAGACTCTATCTCTATGCGCTCGCCGCAGCAGGCCAAGCTGGCGTGGAACGTGCGATTGGACTTCTGAAGGACGAGATCGAACGCGGGATGCGCCTAATGGGGGTGACCAGAATCGATCAACTCAACAACAGCCAGCTACGAAAGCGCAACTAACTGCAATCAGTCGTTGCGGTGAGGCTTACCGCGTACTGACGGTTTAACGGTCACATGGTCAAGCTTTGCGAGCAGATCGGCGAACAAATCGTCACTTTCCTGCAAGGGGAAATGCCGTGTGAACTGGCGTCCCAACATTTCCAGGTCTCGCTCACTCAGCAGTCCGACGGCAATAATTCGGTCGCGCATGGCGTTCTCCCAATCACTTAACCGACGACAACCGCTTGAGTGCCAAGGATTTCACATATGAAAGGAAAATGTCTGGACTTCCGGCGGGGCCGGCACGCAATCTCAGGATGAGCCTGTATCGGTTGCCCCATGCGCGCCTTCGAACACCGCCAATTGACCTGCAAAAGCACGTTTAAAGGCAGGTCGCGCTTCTCCGCGGGCGACATAGGCCAGCAGATTGGGATAACGGGTTAGCATGTCGCCTCCGCCCAACCGGCGCAGCACAGCGATCATCATCAAATCGCCTGCACTGAATATATCGTCGTCAAGCCAGTCAGCTTCGCCGAGTCGTTGGGATAATTCGCCCAGCCGGCCCTGGACGCGCTCCTCCAGACCGGGCAGGCGATCGGCGAACCAACTCTTCTTGCGGTCCAGCATTCTGGCCATCCCCCAATCGACGATGGGCGGCTCCATGGTGTTAAGCGCGGCGAACATCCACATGACCGCCCGAGCCCGCGCATCGGGGTTTTCCGGCAAAAGCCCGCCATGCCGCTGCGCGACATGCGATACGATTGCTCCTGATTCAAAGAGGGTAAGGTCATCTTCCTGATAAGCGGGGATTTGACCGAATGGGTTGAGCGCCCGGTAAGCTGGCTGCTTCAGCTCTGCCAACGATATCAGACGGACGTCATAAGGCCGCCCCACCTCTTCAAGCGCCCAGCGAACCGGCATATCGCGCGCCAGCCCACGACCACGATCGGGAGACCGACGAAATACGGTGATGGTAATCGTCATCCTGCCCCCCTGACGCGTCCTCAGCCGAGGGCTGACCATCTTCATGACGGTCGCCCTCGACGAGGCTTTGATGCTTAGGCGGGCGCCGTTCCCGCCCGGTTTAGCGCAATGATATCGTCATGAGTCAGGCTGTCGGCCTTTGCGAAAACTTCCTTGATCAATGCTTCGCGATATTTCGGCGCTTCGGTCTTGTTGGCGAGGGTCAGGGCGTTTTGAAGCTCCTCCCGGTTGAGTTCGGTGCAATAGGCAGGCGTGCCGGGCTGCTGACGCCAGGACTCGGCGAGGCTGCCAGCATCGACCGGATCGAAGCCCGCATCATCGACCAACTGGATGGCGATCGCCTTGCCACGCGCATCATCGCCCGCCACCGGCATCGCGATCCGGCCTGCGCTGCCTTTGGGCAAGGCTCTGGCCGCCTGGGTGTGAGCAAGGGCGGCATTAAACGCCTTGATGACCGGCCGGCCGATTTGCTCGCTTACCCAGACGCTCTCCGGCTTGCCGGCCTCCAGTTCCTCGACCGAACCATCACGGAACGGATAATAGTTGCCCGTGTCGATGATCGTGGCATCGGGAGAGACGCCCTGAAGCAGACCTGCCAGTTCGGGGATAGCGAGGGTCGGGATAGAGATAACAACCGCGTCGACGTCCTTGATCACATCGTCCAGCTCGACCGCGGTGGCACCGGCGTCCGCGACTTTCTCGCGAATGGCATCGCGTCCCTGCGCGTCCGCGACCCGAACCTCATGACCTGCCCCAGCGAGGTTGCGGGCGACGCTAGATCCAATATTTCCAGCGCCAATAATGCCGATTTTCATCGCTTTTTCCTATATTATGATGGGAAGACGGATCATTATCTAAGCTTGGCCATAAGGTTCTTCAAGCGCCGCGCCGCCTCCAACGCACGGCTATCCTAAATCTTGCAGGGCTCAACGGATTCACTCTTTGCGCGCTGCGGGACTGGCAGGCATGCGGGCAAATCGCTATCGATTACCGGCCCGTTCAAAAATTCAGGTTGTCATGCGCGATAATAGTGCCCTTCCCGCCGATGTCATGCCGCTCGCCGAGATTATGGCGCGCCTTCGCGATCCCGAAAATGGCTGTCCCTGGGACACAGCTCAGGATTTCCGGTCGATCGCTCCTTATACGATCGAGGAAGCCTATGAGGTCGCGGATGCGATCGAGCGCGATGACATGGCGGCGCTGCGCGACGAACTGGGCGATCTGCTGCTTCAGGTGGTATTCCACAGCCATATGGCGCAGCAGACAGGGCATTTTACATTACAGGACGTGATCGACGGGATCACCGCGAAAATGATCCGCCGACACCCCCATGTCTTCGATAGGGAAGCGCAGGCAATAGGCGGCGCGGGCCAGTGGGAAGCCATCAAGGCAGCTGAGCGCGCCGAAAAGGAACCGGACCCGAGCGCCCTTGCTGGCGTCGCCCGTGCTCTGCCCGCACTGCTCCGTGCGGAAAAGATTCAGAAGCGCGCCGCGCGTACTGGCTTCGACTGGCCCGACACGGTTGGCGCGGTCGCCAAGATCCATGAGGAAATGGACGAGCTCGCGGCAGCCGCTTCTCCCTCCGAGCGCGAAGAGGAAGTCGGCGATCTGCTGTTCGCGGTCGTCAATCTTGCGCGCCATCTCAAGGTCGATCCGGAAGTTGCGCTCCGGGCGGCCAATACGAAGTTCGAGATGCGTTTCAGGGCGATGGAAGCAATCGCCGCAGAGACCTTCCAAGACCTGTCGCTAGACGACAAGGAATCGCTATGGCGACGGGTTAAGCGGGAAGCTAATAAGGCAGGCTGATCCGTGCTAAGTCTCCGCAGGGCTGGCGAATGGGCTAAGGCCGCTCGCGCTTGAGAAAACGGGCGAGCGCGGAATCCGACAGCCGCACATCCAGTAGCGAATCCTCCCCGTCGACGCGGCTTCCCATCACTTCGCCATGTTCATGCAGCCAGGCGATCGCGGCACCGTCGGACATCGGCACGCGGAGCGTCTGGACCTGCGCACCCGCCGTCAGATGGGTGCTGACGGCGCGCTGAAGCCCATCTACGCCCGCGCCGGTCAAGGCCGACAGGATGACGACATCATCACGCCGGGCTGCCAGTTCATTGATGCGCGCCGCCCCGTCCGGGTCGAGCAAGTCGAGCTTGTTCCAAGCTTCGATAATCGGGGGCGGATCAGCCGCTTCGCCATCGCGGGCGTAGGCGGCTTCTCCGGCGACGCCCAGTTCGCCCAATACGTCCATGACATCGTCGCGCTGCGCTTCGCTGTCGGGATGAGCGATATCGCGAACGTGGACGATCAGGTCGGCGGACAGCACTTCCTCCAACGTCGCGCGAAAAGCCGCGATCAACTGGGTCGGAAGATCGGAAACGAAGCCCACCGTGTCGGACAGAATTGCCTTGTCGAGACCGGGCAACGCGATTTGACGCATGGTGGGATCGAGCGTTGCGAACAGCAGATCCTCCGCCATCACATCGGCCCCGGTCAGCCGGTTGAACAGCGTCGATTTTCCCGCATTGGTATACCCGACGAGAGCGATCACCGGCCATGGCGCGCGCTGCCGCCGGGCACGATGCAGCCCGCGGGTACGGGTCACCTGATCCAGTTCGCGTCGGATCTTCGCCATGCGATCGCGGATCATCCGGCGGTCGGCCTCGATCTGGGTTTCACCCGGCCCGCCGAGAAATCCGAAACCGCCGCGCTGCCGCTCCAAGTGGGTCCAGCTGCGTACCAGCCGTCCGGCCTGATAATCGAGATGCGCCAGTTCGACCTGAAGCCGCCCCTCGTTGGTCGCGGCCCGCTCGCCAAAAATTTCGAGGATCAGGCCGGTCCGATCGATGACCTTGGTCTGACAGGCCTTTTCCAGATTGCTTTGCTGGACCGGGCTGAGCGCATTATCGACGATGACCAGTTCGGCCTCCTCGGCCTGCGCCAGCGTCGCGATGCTATCCACCTGCCCGCTACCGAACAGCGTCGCCGGCTTGCGATCGCGCACGCGGAAAGCCTGCGCCGCGCGCACGTCGATGCCGATGGCCAGCGCGAGGCCTCTCGCCTCTTCCAGCCGGGCGTCACTGTCGCGGCGATCGGCGCCATGGGTTTCGGCATGAACGACAACGGCGCGCGTGCCGCGCGTAACCTCATCATCCGAATCGCGATTGAAAATGGCCATGGGCGCTTAACGCATCCGTTCGCCCTCCGGTCCACCCGAAAGCGGACCGGAAGCGAATCAGGATCAGTCGTCCTGCTCGTTCTCGCCGGTCAGATCGAGCGCGTGGAGTGGCTGGACGGTCGAAATGGCGTGCTTGTAGACCAGCTGAACCATGCCGTCGCGTTCGAGCAGCATGCAGAACAGATCGAACGCTGCGATCTCGCCCTGAAGCATGACGCCGTTCACCAGGAACATCGTGACCGGGCTGCCGGACTTGCGCACGGCGGTGAGGAAGATTTCCTGGAGCAGTTTGGATCGGCCGCCGCCGTCACCCGCCTTGCGCAATTCGCCCAGGTCCATGGGCTGTGCGGGCATGACCGTGGAAATGGCATGCTTGTACACCAGCTGCGACTGGCCGTCGCGGCGCAGCAGCACGGAGAAATTATCAAACCAGGTGATGATGCCCTGCAACTTCACGCCCTTGACCAGGAACATGGTCACCGGGGTCTTGGTCTTGCGCAGGTTGTTCAGGAAAATATCCTGAAGGTTGTTCACTTTGTCGGCCATGATGCTGCCGTTCCTTTATTGGCGGGACGTTACCCGCTCTTGCACCCCTGGGCAGGGTGTCTTGCCTGCCTCCGCTTGTCGAAGGCTGGTCATTCATATCGCAGTTGCGAACACACGTCTATCCCGAACGCGACTTAGCCATCTTTTCCGTCGGTGATGCCCAACAGCTTGAGTTTGCGGTGCAGCGCAGAACGCTCCATGCCGATGAAGGTCGCTGTGCGCGAGATGTTGCCGGAAAAGCGCCGGATCTGAATGCGCAGATATTCCCGCTCGAAACTTTCCCGCGCCTCGCGCAGCGGCGCACCCATGATCGCCGACTGGCCTACCCCCTCGCCGCCACTGCTGGTCAGTTCGACCGGCAGCATGTCCAGTTCGATTCGTCCGATCCGGTCGCCCGGCGCCAGGATCATCGTCCGTTCGATCACATTGCGTAATTGCCGGACATTGCCCGGCCATTCATTGGCCTGCAACGCAGCCAGCGCATCGCTCGCGATTTCAGGCGCGGGAACGCGGCGTTCGGCGGCGAAGCGGGCGAGATAATGTTCGACCAGGGGCGGAATGTCGTCGCGGCGCTCGGCAAGCGGCGGAATGGCGAGCGGAACCACATTGAGGCGATAGAAGAGGTCCTCGCGGAAGCGCCGCTCCTCGATCTCCATCGTCAGGTCGCGCGCGGTCGAGGATATGACCCGAACATCGACCTTCACCTGCCGCTGTCCGCCGACGCGCGTGAAGCTTTGATCGGTCAGCACGCGCAGGATCTTGCCCTGGGTAGTGACCGGCATGTCGGCGATTTCATCGATATAGAGCGTGCCGCCATGCGCCTGTTCCAGATAGCCCGGACGCACGAGCCCGCTAGGGTCCTCGACGCCGAAAAGCTCATCCTCGACGCGGTCCGGGTCCATCCGGGCGGCCGCCACGACCACGAATGGCGCGTCGGCGCGCCCGCTCCAGCTATGCAGCATACGCGCGGCGATTTCCTTGCCGACGCCGGCCGGCCCGGAAATCAACACACGGCTGCCCGTGCCCGCAACCTTCTTGATGGTTGCGCGAACCCCGTTGATGGACGCTGACGTCCCCGTCAGTTCGTCATCCTGCCCGAAGCGCGCGCGCAGCACCTGGTTTTCCCGACGCAGCCGCTCGGTTTCGGTCGCGCGCGATACGAGATGGAGCAGCCTGTCGGCCTCGAACGGCTTTTCGATGAAATCGGCTGCGCCACGACGGATGGCGGCGACCGCGGTGTCGATATTGCCATGGCCCGAAATCATCAGCACCGGGATCGTCGGGTCGCGCCGCTTGATTTCATCAAGCAGTTCCAGCCCGTCCATCTTCGACCCCTGCAACCAGACGTCGAGCAGGACCAGAGAGGGGCGCCGTGCATCCAGCGCCTCGATCGCGCCGTCGCTGTGCGCCGCCGTGCGCGCCGTGAAGCCTTCATCCTCCAGCACGCCCGCGACCAGATCGCGAATGTCCTCTTCGTCATCGACTATCAGAATATCAAGCGCCATTGGCCGTCACTTTTCCCTTCGACAAGGCGATAACCTGTCCTTCTTCGAGCTTTTCCAGCGCGGCGACGGGGAAGCGCAGGGTGACGCACGCGCCCCCGCCCTCCGCATCCTCCAGCCGGATGTCACCCATATGTTCTTCCACAATCTTCTTGACGATGGCGAGGCCAAGACCCGTACCTTTGGATCGCGTCGTCATATAAGGTTCGAGAATTCTTTCGCGCTCGGGCGGTAGCCCAATGCCGTCGTCGCGGACCGAAATGATCAGTTGCTCATCCTCGAGACGCAGGGCCATGGCAACATGTCCGCGCGGCTGACCGTCCTCGGTGGCGGGCCGGGTCTCGATCGATTCCACGGCGTTTTTGACGATATTGGTCAGCGCCTGACCCAATTGCCGCCGATCGCAGACCATCTCCGTATCCTGCGTATCGATGCGAAAATCAAACTTGATGTCCGGGTGCGCGACCTCATGCAGGAAGAGCGCGTGGCGGGCGATATCCTCCACCCCTTCGCGCCGGAATACCGGCTTCGGCATACGGGCGAAGGAGGAAAATTCATCCACGATCCGCCGAAGATCGGCCACCTGACGAACGATCGTGCCGGTCAGGCGAGTGAAGGTCGCCTTGTCACTCGTCACCTCCTCGCCATAACGGCGTTGCAGCCGTTCCGCCGCAAGCTGGATCGGCGTCAGCGGGTTCTTGATCTCATGCGCGATCCGCCTTGCGACGTCGGACCAGGCCGCGCGCCGCTGGTCCGAAAGCTGCTGCGTGATATCGTCGAAGGTCAGGATATGACGGGATGCGTCGTGCGACACCTTGACCGCCAGGGTGCGGATATCGCCCTGCACGCGCAGCTGGACGATGCCCGCGCTCTCCCCGCCCGCGACCAGTTCGGCCAGTTCGTCCGACACTTCGGCCAGCCTGCGCCCGACCGGATCGTCGCCCTCCGCCGCCAAAATAGCCGCGGCAGAACTGTTGAGCAACTGAATGACGCCGTCATGATCGACCGACAGCACGCCAGCGGTGACGCCCGAAAGGATAGCCTCGATAAAGGCGCGGCGTTCGCCCAACTGGCTGTTGGCGGCCACCAGCGCCCCGGTCTGCGCCTCCAGCCGCTGGGTCATGCGGTTGAACGCCGATGCCAGCGTGCCGATTTCGTCGCGGGCGGGAGAACTGGTCACCCGCGCCGACAGGTCGCCCGCCGTAATCCGGCGGGCAGCGTTCACCAGCTCGTTGACCGGACGGACCATCCAGTCCGCCACGGCGAGCGCGATATAGACCGCAATGCCGACCAGCAACAGCGATCCCACGAACAGCGCCATGTTGAAGCGCAACTGCAACGCGCGCGACTGGGCCGCGAACAGGTCGTAATCGGCCAACACCTTCTGCGCCCGCTCGACATTGCTGAACGCGGAGGACCCGGAGTCGCGGGTCGCATAGAGATAGATTTTGGCGCCCGGATAAAGCAGCGTCACCGCCTCGATCTGTTTGGGTTTCGCTTGAACGACGACATTCTCCCCCGCCTCGAGCCGCTTGACGACGGCGGGCGATAACAGGCCTGCGGCGGGGCGGCTGTCGGGGTCGACGGTGGCGGCCGTGCGGGCAACACCATCCGAGCCAACCTCGATGATGGCGGATCGATTGAGCTTCCGCGTGACGACCTGATAGATATAGCCCTCGGCAAAACGCGGGCTCGATACCTTCGACTGGTTCAGATAGTCGCGCAGGTCACTCGCCATGGTGACGGTTTCGTCGCCGACCTCGCGCAAATTCTGTTCATAATAGCCACGCGCCAGATCGCTGGCATTTTGCAGCATGCCGCGCGCACTGTCCGAAAACCAGAATTGCACGCCATATTGGAACAACAGCGACGCGAAGATCACCACCAGCAGCATCGGCACGCTGGCGACGATGGAAAAAATCGCGACGAGCCGAACGTGCAACTGGCCGTCGCTGCCGATCGCCGACTGAGTCGCACGCCGCTTCGCCACCCTGCGACCCAACAGCACCAGCAACGCAATGGCCGGGACGAGGTTGGCTACCAGCAACAGCGCCACGATAGGCGGCGTCAGCAGCGTGTAGGATTGGACCTGCCCCGACAGCAGGCGATAGGTGACACCCGCAATCGCGAGGAAGAGAATGAGCGTAACGCCCTCGATAACCGGCGCCAGCCTGCCCCCTCGCAAAAACGGAGGCAGCCGGGCGCGCCATCCGGTAATGTGTTGAGGGGGCAGTTCCGCAGTCGCCATAGTGGCTTTCTTACAACAAGGTCGGGCGCAATAAAACCACAGTATCGGGCGCACTGCGTCTCAACTATAAAATGCGCAGTGAAACGTCAGATGAACGGGCTACGTGGACCCGTTTCCGCGACGATCCGACCAGCGGTTGAAAGCAGCTGTCAGTCGTTCAGGCGCAATTGCATGGGATCCAGCCCATAATCAGTGAGCTTCTTGCGCAGCGTGTTGCGATTGATCCCCAGCAGCCCGGCGGCCCGGATCTGGTTGCCGTCCACGCTGGCCAGCGTCTCCTGCAGCAACACCGGCTCCACCATCGCGAGCAAATCCTCGTGCAAGCTGCAATTGGGCTGGAGGAGACCGACACCCAGCTGGCGCTTCGTCCATTCGCGGACGGCATGGGCCAACTGGTCGGATGTCACACCATGATCGAGCGGCATGGCGTCGAGCGGCAGGGCATGGCGCAAAATATCGGCGGCGATCACATTTTCACGGCTCAGGACAGCCAGCCGTTGCATCAAATTCTGAAGCTCACGCACATTGCCGGGCCAATGATAGGCCATCAGCAACTGCGCCGCATCTTCCGCCAGCGCCTTGCGCGGAAGTCCGTCCTGCGCCGCCCGATCGAGGAAATGGCGCGCCAGCAGAACCACATCCTCCCGCCGTTCGCGCAAGGGCGGCAGCGCGATAGGAACGACATTGAGGCGGTAGTATAGATCTTGCCGAAAGCGGTTGTCCTCGATCAACTGCGACAAATCCTTGTTGGTCGCGGCGATGATGCGCACGTTGACGCGTACCGGCTTGGAGCCGCCCACCGTCGTCACCTCGCCCGATTGCAGGACCCTCAGCAGCCGCGTCTGCGCCTCCATCGGCATGTCGCCGATCTCGTCCAGGAACAGCGTGCCGCCCTGCGCCTGCTCGAACTTGCCGGCGGTGCGCACCTGCGCCCCGGTAAAGGCGCCCTTTTCATAACCGAACAATTCGGCTTCGATCAGTTCGCGGGGGATCGCCGCCATGTTGATAGCGACGAACGGCTTGGTCCGCCTCTGGCCAAGGCTATGGATCGCTTCCGCCACCAGTTCCTTGCCCGTACCCGACTCCCCCAGCACCAATATGCTGAGGTCGTTGGAGAGGACGCGGGCGATGGTGCGATACACCTCCTGCATCGCCGGCGAACGCCCCACCAGCGGCAACCCGTCATGGGGCAAGCCCGTATCGGCAAGTTCCTCGCGGTTGAGCCGGGTCCCGAGCGCGTCCGCGACCGCGCGAGTCAGTTCGTTGAGGTCGAACGGCTTGGGCAGATATTCGAACGCACCCTTCTCGGTCGCGCGAATCGCCGTGTTAAGCGTATTCTGCGCGGACAGGACGATGACGTTGAGGTCGGGCCGATGCTCCAATATGCTGGCGACACCCTCCAGCCCGTCACCATCGGGTAGCATGACGTCGGTGATCAGAACGTCGGGCGCGAAGCTTTCAATGAGCGCCGCCCGCTCGCGGATCGAGGCTGCCGTCTTGACCCGATGGCCCTGCCGCCGCAGCGCTTCGCCGACGACGACGCAGATCGCGGGATCATCGTCCACGACCAGGATTGCACCCGCGACGCCCATCAGCCCATCCCCATCGACAGTAATATGCGGAAGGTGGATTCGCCCGCTTCCTGATCGCGCGAATATTGAACGAAGCCGTTCATGTCGCGCACCAGCTTGTCGACCAGCGCAAGCCCCAGCCCCTGCCCGTCGCGCTTGCCCGTGATGAACGGGTTGAACAGATGATCGAGAATATGTTCGGGCACGCCCGGACCATTGTCGATCACCAATATCTCAATCGGCAGAACCGAACTGCCCTTGCCATCACCGACGACGACCGAGACGCCGTGGCGGAAAGCGGTTTCCACGCGGATGCAGGGATTTTCCACATTCTCAAGTGCTTCGGCAGCATTTTTGAGAAGGTTTATCATGACCTGCACCAGCGCATCGTCATTGATGTTCGCAAAGGGCAGGGACGGGTCGTAGCGCTTGATGATCCGTATGTTGCGCGCAAAGCCTGCGGCCGCGACATGGGCCGCCCGGTCGATCAGCGGATAGATATTGCCCGGTCCGCATTCCAGATGAAGATCGGTCGTGAAATCCTGCATCCTGTCGATCAGGGCAGCAATGCGGTCCACCTCGTTGCAGATGAGCTGGGTAAGCGCGACATCGCGCCCGCCATTGCCCGATTCGAGCAGCTGCGCCGCGCCCCGGATGCCGGATAGCGGATTCTTGATCTCATGCGCCAGGATCGCCGCCGCGCCCATCGCCGATCGCGCACCGCCGGCGGTGCCGCGATGACCGATCTGGCGCGCCTGACTCTGGGCATGGATCGTCACCACGCGCCAGCCTTCATGATCGGAAATCGGCGCGATCATCAGATCGATCTCCATCTCCGCCATGCGGCCGACATGGACCTTGATGTCATAAGCCGCGATCGGCTTGTTATTATGCCAGATATCGAAACGCGCGCCCATTTCGGCGATGCGGATCGTGCGCGACACGTCGCTGCCGACGATCGCCGATCGCGCCATGTTGAGCAAGGTTTCCGCCGTGACGTTCGCGTCGGCGATGCTGTTGTCGGGCCGGACGATCAGGGTGGCGACCGGCAGGGCCGTCATCTGATCCGACAGAGAGGGTCCGTCCTGCTGCAACCGAAGCGGCGGGACGGAAACCGCTGGCATGGTCATGCCGCCCTGAGCGCCTCGGTCGGGCCGGCCTCGACCGCCTCTCCTGCCGCGATCAGAGGTTCGTAGAAACCCGCCAGCATCTCCAGCACGCGCGCGCCGTCAGGTTCCTGATTTACCGCATGACGAAACTCGGCCGATCCCGTTAGCCCCTTGGTATACCAGCCGATATGCTTGCGAGCCATATTGACGCCGGTATGAAGGTCATAATGATCCAGCATCGCCCGATAATGGCCGATGATGGCGCGATATTGTTCTTCCAGCGACGGGTCGGGCAAGCGCTCGCCGGTGGCGAACCAGTGCATGACCTGACCGATCAGCCACGGCCGACCATAAGCCCCGCGTCCGATCATCACGCCGTCCGCGCCGCTCTGGTCAAGCGCGGTATCGGCATCCTCGATCGAACAAATATCGCCATTGACGATCACGGGCAAGGAGACCGCATCCTTCACCTTGCGCACGAAAGCCCAGTCAGCCGATCCCTTGTACATCTGGCAGCGGGTGCGACCATGCACGGTGATGAGCTTCGCGCCCAAATCCTCGGCAATGTGCGCGAGTTCGGGCGCGTTCAGGCTCGCATGGTCCCATCCCATGCGCATCTTGACCGTCACCGGCACGTCCACCGCCTTGACCGTCGCGGCGATCAGCGCGGCGGCGAGCGGCAGGTCGCGCATCAGCGCGCTTCCGGCATCGCCGTTCACGACCTTTTTGACCGGGCAACCCATATTGATGTCGATGATCGCCGCGCCGCGATCAGCATTCAGCTTGGCCGCGTCCGCCATCTCCTGCGGCGAGCAGCCGGCGAGCTGCATCGAAACCGGCTCTTCCAGCGGATGCCAGGCGGCTTTTTGCAGCGACTGCCGGGTCTCGCGAATCATCGCCGCCGTCGCGATCATCTCGGTGACGTTCAGGCCCGAGCCATAGCGCCGGACCAGCGTGCGAAAGGGCATGTCGGTGACGCCCGTCATCGGCGCCAGCACGACCGGCATGTCGATCGTCACCGGACCGATGGAGATAGGGGAAAGCCTGCGCATGAAACCTGATTGCCTAAAAAACAGGCAGGCATTAGCCGGAATCACGCGCTGCGGCAAGACGCAGCCACTGGCGGGCGGCGCATCGCTCGTTTATGCGGCGCGATATGACAATGGGCAATGACAGGACGGTTGCACTGCTGATGGCAGCAGGACAGGGCAGCCGCGCAGGCGGAGACCGTCCCAAGCAGTTCCGGCTGGTGGGCGATAAAGCCGTGATCGCCCATGCGGCCGAGGCGCTGGCGGCGCATCCCGCCATCGACGCGCTCTATATCGTCGTAAGCGACGGACAGCAGGCCGAAGCGCAAATGCTAGTCGGCGCGCTTCCCGTCGCAGGGTTCATTGCCGGCGCGGACAGCCGCTGCGGCTCGGTGCGCGCGGGACTGGAGGCGATCGCTGCGTCAGGCGGCGCTGCGAACATCCTCATTCATGATGCGGCGCGTCCGTTCCTGCCGCACGAAGTTGTCGACCGGCTGATCGAAGCGCTGGGGAGCGGCGTCGGCGCCATTCCGGTCCTGCCGGTCATCGACACGCTGTTGCATGGGGTTGGTGGCCACGCCGGGGAAGCGGTGGATCGCACAGGCCTGTATCGCGTGCAGACGCCCCAGGCGTTCCGCTTCGACGCCATATTATCGGCGCACCGCGCCTGGAACCCGGCCGATGAAGCGACCGACGACGCGCAAATCCTGAAAGCTGCGGGTCATGATGTCATGCTCGTAGCTGGCGACGAAGGACTTGAGAAATTGACCTACCCCCAGGATTTCGAACGGGCAGAGGCGCGTCTCGCCGCGTGCATGCGGACCAGCGTCGGCATGGGCTATGATGTTCATCGCCTCGTCCCCGGCGCGCCTTTATGGCTAGGGGGCCTTCTCATCCCCCACGATCAGGGGCTTGCGGGCCATAGCGATGCCGATGTCGCGCTCCACGCGCTGGTCGACGCCATCCTGGGGGCACTTGCGGAAGGGGATATCGGCAGTCACTTTCCCCCCAGCGATCCGCAGTGGCGCGGCGCGGATTCGTCGCAATTCCTGCGTTATGCCGGTGATCGGGTCGCGGCGCGCGGCGGCCGGATCGATCATCTCGACCTGACGATCATCTGCGAAGCACCCAGGATCGGCCCGCATCGCGACGCCATGCGCGCCCGGATCGCTGGGATATTGGGAATCACGACCAACCGTGTCAGCGTGAAGGCCACAACCACCGAAGGTCTGGGCTTTACCGGACGGCGCGAAGGGATCGCCGCGCAGGCGGTTGCCAGCCTCTCCCTCCCCGCGCTATCCTGAGCCATGCCTGACACCATCCTCAACCCGCAACTGGTCGAACTGGCCGAGCGCGTCATCATCGCCAACCGTCGCGCCGGTCGCACCGTCGCCGTGGCGGAAAGCTGCACCGGCGGCCTCGTGTCCGCAGCGCTCACCGAAATCGCCGGCTCGTCCGATGTCTTCGAGGCGGGTTTCGTGACCTATTCCAACGAGATGAAGGTCGAACTGCTCAAAGTTTCGCAGGATGTGCTGGAGACCTTTGGCGCTGTGTCGATCGCGACAGCCTGGGCGATGGCGCAGGGCGCGCTGGTCAAAAGCCATGCCCATGTCGCCGTCGCCATCACCGGCATCGCCGGACCCGGTGGCGGATCGGAGCAAAAGCCGGTGGGAACCGTCGTGTTCGCCCGGGCGGAACGGGGCGGCAGTCCTGACAAGGTGGTCGCGGACATGCATCATTTCGAGGATAATGGCCGGGCCGGCGTTCGCCTTCAGGCGGCGTTGTGCGCGCTCGAACTGCTGCTGCCCGACGCCCCCGCGCCGTAAAGCGCGGCGGCCCGATCCTCGAACGCGCCGATCATCTTGCGCAACGCCTTGTCGAACATCTGGCCGGCGAGCATTTCGAACAGGCGATTCTTGAATTCGAACTCCACCTCGAAATCAACCAGCACGCCGCCATGCCCGTCATCGCGAAACGCCCAGAGATTGTGGAGATGCTTGAGCGGCCCGTCGAGATAATCGACGCGCACGCTGTCGGGCCGGTGCTTGACCACGCGAGAGGTGAAGCTCTCCTTGATCCCCTTGAACCCGACGATCATGTCGGCGACCATCTCGGTCTCACCGGAGGATCGAACCCGGATCGCGCTCACCCAGGGCAGGAATTGCGGATAGGCGGCGACGTCCGCGACCAGATCGAACATCTGCGTCGGCGTATAGGGCAGATGCCGCGTCTCATGATGCGTGGGCATGGCCTAGCGGGCGGTCTTGGCCAGCTTAGCTTCGCGCGCGGCGCGCATTTCCGCGAAATCCTTGCCTGCATGATAGCTTGAGCGCGTGAGCGGGCTGGACGCCACCTGAAGAAACCCCTTGGCGCGCGCAATCGAGCCATAGGCGGCAAACCCGGCCGGGGCGACGAACTCAATCACCTTGGCATGTTTGGGCGTGGGTTGCAGATATTGCCCCATCGTCAGGAAATCGATGTCGGCCGATCGCATGTCGTCCATCACCTGATGCACTTCCAGCCGCTCCTCCCCTAGCCCCAACATGATGCCGGACTTGGTGAAGATCGACGGGTCGAGTCGCTTTACCGATTCGAGCAAACGCAGCGACGCATAATAGCGCGCGCCGGGCCGGATCGTCGGATAGAGCCGGGGCACCGTTTCCAGATTATGATTATACACGTCCGGCCGGGCCGTAACGATCATCTCCACCGCCCGCTCATGCTTGTTGCGGAAGTCGGGGGTTAATATTTCGATGGTCGTGCCGGGCGTCGTGCGGCGCAGCGCCTCGATCACCTTGACGAATTGCGACGCGCCGCCATCGGGCAGGTCATCGCGATCGACCGAAGTAATCACAATATGCTCCAGCCCCATTTCCGCGCAGGCATCCGCGAGATTTTGCGGCTCGTTCACGTCCACCTTGCGGGGCATGCCGGTCTTGACGTTGCAAAAGGCGCAGGCGCGCGTGCACACATCGCCCAATATCATGACCGTCGCATGTTTCTTGGTCCAGCATTCGCCGATATTGGGACATGCCGCCTCTTCACAGACCGTCACCAGCCCCTTTTCCCGCATGAGCTTGCGGGTTTCGTTGAAGCCCGGACTTGTCGGGGCCTTCACCCTGATCCAGTCGGGCTTGCGGGGGCGTTCGGGCTTCGCCGGTGCGGGGATCGCGGTCATATCGGTCATGCGCTCCAGATAGCGACGCTTGCGCCCACTTGCCAGCCCTGAACTTGTGCGGCAGAGAACCGCGCATGACCGACTTTACCGACATGCTCCAGGGCTATCGCCGCTTCCGCAACACCGGCTGGTCGCAACAGCGCGAACGCTGGGGCGAATTGAGCGAGGGCCAGAACCCGCGCGTCATGGTGATCGCCTGTTCCGACAGCCGCGTCGATCCCGCGCAGATTTTCGACAGCAGCCCCGGCGAAATCTTCGTCGTACGCAACGTCGCGGCTTTGGTGCCCCCGTTCGAAACCAATCCCGGCCATCATGGCGTGTCGGCAGCGCTCGAATTCGCGGTTCAGGTGCTCAAGGTCGGCGAGATCGTCGTGATGGGCCATGGCAAATGCGGCGGCTGCAAGGCCGCGCTCAGCCAGGAGTTGAAGGATGCGCCTCCCGGCGAAGGCGGCTTCATCGCCGACTGGATCGAGATGCTGGACGGCGCGCGCGATACCGTGGTTGCGCGCTTTGGTGACGATCGCGGCCGCGATGCACATCGCGCGATGGAGCAGGAGGGCGTCAAGGTCAGCCTCGCCAATCTGCGCACTTTCCCCTGCGTGCGCTCCAAGGAGCGCAGCGGCGAACTCAAACTGGTCGGTGCATTCTTCGCGATCGCCGATGGTCAGTTGCATCTGCTGGACGAACAGAGCGGGGAGTTTCAACCGGCCGAGCAGGACGCATGACCCCGTCAGGGGGCGCTAGCGGCAATATCGCGCTGCTGATCGACGCGGACAATGCGTCGGCGGCGCATTTCGACCCGGTCATGACCGTGCTGGCGGAGCTTGGCACCGTCAATATCCGTCGCGCCTATGGCAATTGGAGCAAAACGACACTCAAGAACTGGGCGGCGCTTTCGGTGGCGCAGGCGATCGAGCCGCAGCAGCAGTTCGACCTGACCAAGGGCAAGAACGCGACCGACATGAAGATGACGATCGACGCGATGGACCTGATGGCCAGCGGACGGGTCGACGGCTTCGGTCTGATGTCGAGCGACAGCGATTTCACGCCACTCGTCACCCGCATCCGGCAACAGGGCATTCCCGTCTACGGCTTCGGGTCGGCGAACACGCCCGAAGGGTTCAAGCGCGCCTGCACCCGCTTCATCGACGTCAAGGCGCTGGTTCCAGCGGAAGTCGTGGTTCCGGCGAGAATTGTGGCGAAGCCGCGCAGTACACCAGCATCTTCGCCGCCTCCGGCCCCCGCGGCCAAAGCGCCCCAACCCGTGCCGGTGCCAGCGGTCGATGAAGAGGTCGTCCGGCTGCTGATCGACGCCTATGATGCGGCCAAGCGCGACGAGCGCGGCTTCGTGGCGCTGGGACCCGTCGGCCAGCGGGTCGGCAACCGATCCAGCTTCGACGTGCGCAATTACGGCTTCAAGCGCCTGTCCGATCTGGTTCAGGCGATCCCAGAGTTCATCACCGAAATCCGCGAGGGCGGACAGACCTGGATCAAACGGGTCCGCTGATGTCGATTATCGCGCGGCGGCTGATGATCCATGGCCGTGTGCAGGGCGTATTTTATCGCAAATGGGCGGCGCGGACCGCGACCGATCTGGGATTGACGGGCTGGGTCCGCAACCTGGCCGAAGGCAGCGTCGAGGCCGTGATCGAGGGGCAGCAAGACAGTGTGGAACGCTTCGTCGCGCTTGCCCGCCAAGGCCCGGCGGCTGCGTCCGTAAGCCGGATCGACATGGAAGAGGCCGAGCCGTTCGGGCTGGCGACCTTCGAACAACGAAACACGCTATAGTTTCGAAGGAGAGGGCCACTCCTTTGAGAAGCCCTCCCCATCACTGTTGGCTTCAGCGCGTCAGCTTTTTATAGGCAAGGCGCGTCGGGCGGTCGGCCGCATCGCCCAGACGGCGGCGCTTATCCTCCTCATAGGCTTCGAAATTGCCTTCGAACCATTCGACATGGCTGTCGCCCTCGAACGCGAGGATATGCGTCGCGAGCCGATCGAGGAAGAAGCGATCATGGCTGATGACGACGGCACAACCGGCGAAATTCTCCAGCGCATCTTCCAGCGCGCGTAGCGTTTCGACGTCCAGATCGTTGGTCGGTTCGTCGAGCAGCAGCACATTGCCGCCCTGCTTCAACATCTTGGCGAGGTGGACGCGATTGCGCTCACCGCCGGACAATTGCCCGACCTTCTTCTGCTGGTCCGGCCCCTTGAAATTGAACGCGCCGACATAGGCCCGCGTCTGAATTTCATGCTTGCCGATGGTCATGAGTTCATGCCCGCCGGAAATTTCCTGCCACACATTATGGTCGGGGTTCAGGCTGTCGCGGCTTTGGTCGACATAGCCAAGCTGCACGGTCTCGCCGACCTTGATGCTGCCCTCGTCCGGCTCTTCCTGCCCGGTGATGAGGCGGAACAATGTGGATTTGCCCGCGCCGTTCGGACCGATGACGCCGACGATGCCGCCCGGCGGCAACAGAAATTCCAGATTTTCAAACAACAGCTTGTCGCCATAGCTTTTCGTCAGACCATGTGCTTCGATCACCTGCCCGCCGAGCCGCTTGGGCGTCTGGATGACGATTTGCGCCTTGCCGGGCGCCCGGTTTTCCTGCTTTTCGACCAGTTCGTCGAACGCGCGGATGCGGGCTTTGGACTTGGTCTGGCGCGCCTTGGGCGACTGCCTGATCCACTCCAGCTCTTCCTTGATCGCCTTCTGGCGGCCCGCCTCCTCGCGCTCCTCCAGCTCCATCCGCTTGCCTTTAGCTTCGAGCCAAGCCGAATAATTGCCCTCATAGGGAATACCCCGGCCGCGATCGAGTTCGAGTACCCAGCCTACGACATTGTCGAGGAAATAGCGGTCATGGGTAACGAGGATGACGTTGCCAGTGTAGTTGATGAGATGCTGTTCGAGCCACTGGACGCTTTCGGCGTCGAGATGGTTGGTCGGTTCGTCGAGCAGCAGGATATCCGGCTTTTCGAGCAGCAACCGGCACAGCGCTATGCGACGCTTTTCGCCACCTGACAGGCTTTCGACGCTCCAGTCGCCGGGCGGGCAACGGAGCGCTTCCATCGCGATTTCGAGCTGATTGTCGAGCGTCCAGCCATCGACCGCGTCGATCTTTTCCTGAAGCGTGCCCATTTCCTCCATCAGCGCGTCGAAATCGACATCTTCCGGTGGGTCGCCCATGATCGTGCTGATTTCGTTGAAGCGATCGACGAGATCCGCGATCGGGCGCACGCCGTCCTTCACATTTTCCATCACCGTCTTGCTGGCGTCGAGTTGCGGCTCCTGCGCGAGATAACCGACGCGCATTCCTTCCGCCGCCCACGCCTCGCCCTGAAAATCCTTGTCCATACCGGCGATGACTTTCATCAGCGTCGATTTACCCGCGCCGTTGACGCCGATGACGGCGATCTTCGTGCCGGGCAGGAATTGCAGGTGGATATTGTTGAAAACGGGCTTGTTTGCACCGGGGAAGGTCTTGGTCAGGCCCTTCATGACGAAGCTGTACTGGACGGCCATCGGGTCGGTCTCTCTCATATAGGCGTGCGACGGATTTGGCGCCCGGTTAGCGGAGGCGCGGCGCATTGGCAAATCGCCGTTGGCAGGACGCAGCCATTTCCCCCCGCCCGCGAGGCTGAGGTATAGATAAAGGCCCCGTGAGAGAGCCGATGAAAACAGGAGTGCTAACCGAACTTTTCTTGTAGACAACGATCCATCGCGTGATTCCATCGTTTCACCGATGTAGAAAAGCATTGATTTGTGCATCGCACACGTTAATGCGGGTCGCTCGCGTAGGGTCACATCTGTAACGTGCCTGACGCGGCATATGCTATGGGAGCCGTACACAATGAAGAAGATCGCTGTTGTTTTCGCTTCGGCCAGCCTGATGGCCCTCGCTGCTTGCGGTGAGAAGCCGGCCAACGAAACCGCGAACGCTTCGAACGCAGTCGTTGAGAACGTTGTCGAAAACGCCGCTAACGCTGCTGACAACGCCGCCAATGCAGCGAATGCCGCTGGCAACGCTGCAAACGCAGCCGCGAACGCGTCGAACGCGATGTAATCTTCGCTTTCGCGAGATTTTTAAGGGGCGGGTCGTTAAACGGCCCGCCCTTTTTATTGGCGTTCAGTTCCGGTCATGACTGATGCCGGAGAGCGCAACTATCGCCTCATCTCTCGATGAAGAGGTAGGACGGGTCGAACTCGCAGAGCCGAATGAGCGCGGGTTTGTCGATCATCGTCACCATGCCGTGCCGCACTGTCATCAGCCCCATTTCCTTCAGTTCCCGCAACATCCGGTTCATGTGGACGGGCGTTATCCCACATGCTTCGCCTAGGTCCGCCTGGGTCAGGGGGAGCCGGAACGTCGAACCATCGCTCCGGCCCACGGCCCTGAGTTTGGCTTCAATCTCGCAGAAAAAATGCCCGACCCTCGCGATCGCATCGAGGCGGCCCAGACGAAATATCCATTCGCGATGCATCGCCGCGTCCAGCAAAGTGCTGAACCACAGCATCTTCGCCAGGTTGGGACGGGTCGCTACGATTTCATCCAGCGCACCATGGGATACGGTGGCGATCTTGCAAGCCGAGATAGTCGCGACATCATGATCCAGACGTTTGAGCGGATATCCGTGCAAATCCACGAAGTCGCCCGGCACATGAACGGCCACCAACTGCCTGGCCCCGTTTCGATCATCCATATAGCGGCAGATGATGCCCTCGATCAGATAGGTGCTATACGCGACCGGCTCGCCCTTTTCCGCTATGGTGTGGCGGGCCGGAATGCCGCGGATTTCACTGACCGCGCTTTCCAATGTCGCCAAATCCTCCGGCGTGAGCTGATCGCGCCGTCTTTGGCGAAGGAAATCATCAAAGATCATTGTCGATCGCCTTCATCAGCCCTGGATCGCCCTCTTCTACTCGCCTCGCCTGCCCGACGCGACTCTGGATAACGGTCAGGGTGATGGTTCATGCGGTGGCGTCTTGCCGGATCCTTGAACCCGCATGAATGTTTCAGCATGATGTCCCTGTACGTTATCAAACGATCCGCCCATGACCTCGTCTATATGATTTGCCGGCCCAGTTATGATTGAGCGAAGTGCCGGCCTTCTTCTTTATGAGCGATATCCATCGTTACGGGTGCTGCTGGTCCATCCGGGTGGTCCCTATTGGCGCCATCGTGACAAAGGCGCGTGGCAAATTCCGAAGGGCGGTATCCATGCGGACGAGACAGCGGATCTCGCCGCTTTGCGGGAGGTAGAGGAAGAGCTTGGACTGCGTGTCAGCGTTTCACTCCTGCCCTTGGGCGAGATTCGGCAGAAAGGCGGCAAATGGGTCACGACGTTCGCGGCAGAACAGGCGGTCGACACGGAGACCGTCATCAGCAACCTTTTCGAAATCGAATGGCCCCCACGCAGCGGCCAGATCCAATCCTTTCCGGAAGTCGATGCGGCCCGCTGGTTCTCCATGGCGGATGCGCGCGATGCCATGCTGCCCAGTCAGCTACCTCTGCTGGACAGGCTGGAAGAGGCGCTGCGAGGCAGTGCGCGACAATGAATGAGACTTCGGGAGTAGATGTTGGTGGGCCCGGCAGGACTTGAACCCGCAACCTATCCGTTATGAGCGGACAGCTCTAACCAGTTGAGCTACAGGCCCCACCCCGCCGCCGAATAGGGAGCATCAGGCGGCTTGGCAAGCCCGGTTCCGTGCAGGAACGGCGTTGAGAAACTGATCGATGCTGGCGGGCAGGACGCCGCGACGAGCAAGATGGCCGAGCACCATGTCCCACCAGAGATAAAAGGCCGTTCTGTCGCTTTCATCGCGCACATAGGGCGTATGTCCGGGCGCGAGCGTCGGCGAGTGGAAACTGAAGTTGAGAAGCCGCACCCCTTCTTCGATCAGGGCGTCGATGGCTGCGATGGCGTCCCGCGCGGGCACGCCCTCTGGCGTCA
Source organism: Sphingobium sp. FG11 (assembly GCF_057809915.1). NCBI lineage: Bacteria > Pseudomonadati > Pseudomonadota > Alphaproteobacteria > Sphingomonadales > Sphingobiaceae > Sphingobium > Sphingobium sp. FG11. Next base: position 24,754 of record NZ_JBMDKW010000009.1, on the reverse strand, counting down.
ATGGCACCCGGCTGAGCGCTCGCCCGCGCGCCAGCGCGCCAGCGACCGGCTCCATGCGATGTGCCATCCGGTACAGTCGCTCGCCCCCGCCGCGCATCCATCCGACGAACGCGGTCGAGAGCGGCAATTCTACGAGAGAGCGGTTCGGCCCCGCCCAATAGGGAGACAGCGGCAGACCCTGAAAATCCGGTCCATGCTGATGGCTGTAGTCGAACCGGCTGCGCACGGAGCTGTCCAGCCGAAATCCTGCTTGTTCCAGCAGCCGGGCGCTATTTGGCCCGACGCCGTAGCGCCCCGCCCGATACGCCACCGGACGCTGGCCGAAGCGCGCGGCGATCCGGGCGGACAGCGCTTCCAGTTTGGCGCGCTCGACCGCCTCGGGCAGAAATCCCACATAGCTGTTGGCATCCGACACCTGTTCGACATGTGGCGGATTGACCCACGGGTGCAGATGCGCGCCGATATCCGCTTCGCCAGCGGCCATCCAGTTGCCCATCATGTCGGCGGCGGCGTCACTGTCCACGACCGGATAGTCGGTTACGTAAACGGGGCGCACGCCCGCCTGAGTGAAATAGCGCTGGCCGCGCGCCATCCCTTCCAAAGCGGTGACGCCATGGCCTGAACGGCTGAATGGCGCATTCCAGTCAAACTCTTCCTCGGTATCGACGAACAGCATGAAGCGGGTGCCAAAGCTGGGATCGAGCGCGATCATATCGTCGGGCGAAGGCGCGATCAGCAAATTGCCGTCATGGATGGGGGCGGTCATATCCCGATCCTAGGGCTTAATAGTTGCCATAGGGTTGCCCCGCACGCTCGCCCCATATTCAGGCGTGGCCCGCTGCGTCCCCGAATGTCTGGACGGCGGGGATCGCCAGCATGAAACGGTTAGTCTCGATATCCAGCGCACCCCCGGCGCCCGTCGCCAGACTGCGGATCAACCGCAAGGAAAAGCCGAGGCCCAGCAGCGGTCCATCGGCCCAGTCTCCTTCCGGTGTGTAGCCAGGGTCGAGCAGTTGGGTCTCCTCCATGCCGACAAGGCTGGCCGGACGGTCGATCGCCAGAATCACGCGCCCGTGGCTCCCGTCAGGCTGGAACCAGCAGGCACCGTTCAGCCCCTCTCCCGCCGCACACACCGACACCAGTGTCCGGACGAGATGCTGCACCATCCGCTCACCCTGCAACGGATCGATGCACACGGACGGGAGGTCCGGCGCGATCATGATGTCCATTGGCGCATGGCCGGGTTCGGCTTGCTGCTCAAACCGCGCGACCACATGCGTCACCAGCAGGGCGGGGTCGAGCGGGCGCGGGGTTCCGCCTTCATCGCCGCGCGACACGCGGGCCGCAAGGTCCAGATCATCGAAGGCGGTCAGCAAGTGGCGCGCGTCGGTCGCGATCCGGCCCGCCATGTCGCGATATTCCGGACCGGCTTCGCCGAACAATTGTTGCTCGATAATCTCCGCGAAGCCCAGAATAGCGTTGAGGGGCGTGCGCAATTCATGCACCAGTTGCCGTAGAGAGTCCGCCGAAAGGCCCGCGATACCGACAGATTCCGCAACAGGCGATACCGCTACTTCGTGAAGATGGGGACGACGCGCCTGCCCCCGATAGCCTTCGAACCGACCGGATCGCGGGTCGAAAAACGGGGTAGCCGATATCCGCCATTCCCCCGCCATCGCCCCGCCGACGATGGTGAATCGACCATTTTGAAAGCCGCTCCGGCGAGCGAAGGCGCCCGCGACATGGCCGTCCGGCCCGCTGCCACCGTCGATCGGCGCTTCGCCCAGCATCAGGCCGATCACCGCCGTTCGCGGCGCATCATCGACCCAGACGAATATTCCGGACGCATCGGTTTCGAAACTGAACGCGCGGGGCGCCGATGCGGCCGCCGAAACGGACGCGCTTTCCTTGTCCGGGATGCGCCGCTCGCTGGTGAATCGCTCGATCCTGTCGACCAGATTGCGGATCTGATTCTGGCCGGCGCCAACGGCTGGCTTTGCGGCAGCATTGGCATTGGCATTGACCAGACCGATCGTCGCAGCCTGCTCTTGTTCTGAATCCGCCACCGCCATGTCCGGCGTCAGCAGCATATCGTCGGCTGCATCGTCGGTTCGCGGTTCGAGAGTCAGCACCAGATCCGTGGCGCCGAACGCCTCCAGCGCCTGATAAACGCCCTGCCCCACATCGCGCCGACCGCGCAACACGCCGCGTGCCGTTGGCGTAAGATGGGCGAGCAGCTCGATCCAGAAACTGTCGGGCAATTGTGCCCGTGCGATCGCGGCCGCGGCGATGGAAGGCCGGTCATGTGCGAAAAATCGGACGAGTGACGGCGATTTCAGCTGCCGTCCCAGTTCGACGACTGTGGCGATCCGCTGCGTTTCGGACAATTTGGGTCGCAGATCGGCAAGCCGCTGAATCAGTCGCTGGCAATCCTGTGAAGGCAGCGAAGGGCGGTCATACCGGTCATGCTGGGCAAGCAGATCCACGCACTGCCGCCATAGTGTCACCGCACCCAGCCCACTTCGGTCTTCGGCCGCCAGCACCGTCTGCATAAGATCGTTAAAACGCACCCAAAGTCCCCATTGGCACTATCGCCGCCAATCCAGAAATTGCGCTACCCGACTTTCGCGCTGTCTATCGATAAGGCCTGCCGAGGCAAAGGGAAAGGGGCGCGGCTGCGATCTCGCGCCTACCGTCGCATAGTGGGACAATTGCATTGTCGTGAAACATTATTATAAGGCGGGCAGGCCAATGGAATAGGAAATAACCTAATAATGCCGGTGCCGAACATCGATGACATCGACCTGCAAATTTTGGGTGAGTTGCAGGATGACGGCCGGATGACCAATGTCGAACTGGCGCGCAAGGTCGGACTGACCGCGCCGCCCTGCTTGCGGCGTGTCCGGGCGCTCGAGGATGCCGGGGCCATCACATCCTATCATGCGGTCGTCGATCCGGCGATGCTCGGCTACACTATATCGGTCTTTGCGATGGTCAGCCTCAAAAGTCAGGCTGAAGATGACCTCAAGGCCTTTGAGGACCATATCGCAGCGCTGCCTGAAGTGCGCGAATGCCATATGCTGAACGGCGAGATCGACTTCATCCTGAAGGTCGTCGCGCGTGATCTGCAAAGCTTTCAGCAATTCCTGACATCGAAACTGACGCCAGCGCCCAATGTCGTCAGCGTCAAGACATCGCTGACCATCCGTACGTCGCGCGATTTGCCGGGCGTGCCGCTGCCCCGTGCGCCTTTAACCTGAGCCTCAGCCCGCGCCGTCCGGACGTTGGGACGATTGCTGCGCCACCTTGCGGCTTTGCTGCGCAACCCACACCGACCAGAAACCCGCGACAGTGGTCCATCGCCCATTGGCCGCCGCGAGAGCGGAACTGCTGCCCACCAGATCGCCCGATCGGGCCAGCGCCACACCGAGCCTGGCATTGGCATGGGCCGCATCGACACCGCCTTTCGCCAGTGCGAGGCGATAATATTCCGCAGCCTGCGGGAATTGCGCCAGCGAGAAATAATTGTCGGCGACATCCAGCGCGGGGCCGCCCTTGCTGGCGGCAGCGGCTTTCTTCGCCTGTGCCGGAAGCGTGGCAATTTCCTTGGTGGCCTTGGGCGTGACGGTTTTGAGCAACTGGCTCGTCACCGATTGCGTCGGCGTCAGCTTGCCGGCGGCGCGGCCCGCTTCGATGATCGCCTTGGCCTCGGCGCTGTAGCCTGATTTTTCGGCCAAGGTGGCATAGGCCTGATAGTCACGCTCGCTCGCCATGGCGCCGTTCGCGGCCTGAAGCCGATAGAGATCGAGCTGAATCTGCTTCTCCATGTCCGGCGCCGCCAACATGTTGACCAGCGCGGATCGCCATTCCGGCGCGGAAGAAAAATGCGCCAGCCTTTCGCGATACAGAGCACCTAATGCGTCCCAGTCTCCGGCCGAATAGGCCATGGAAATGGCCCGGTCATACCAGGCGACCGAGATCGGCTGACCCGCGCTGCGCTGGCTTGCCAGGGCCGCGTCCACCAGCGGGCGCGCTTCCCTGGGCTTGTTTTTGCGAATATAGGTATCGGCCGCGAGCAAGGTCGCATCGATATTGTCGTAGCCAAGCGTCCGGGCATAAGCGAGCTGGGCCAGCGTATCGTCGTAATTTCCAACCATATATGAAAACAGGGCGGCCAGATAACGCAGGCGGGGCGCTTCGGTGCGAGGCACGGCGCTGCTTTTGAACATATCGGTCAGCGCAATCCGCTGGGCCTGAATGTCGCGCCGCTGAGCCGCCAGTTGGAAACGGACCCCGGCGGCAGCGTAGACCTCAAAATCCGTCATCGGAGTCAGGGCCGCGACGGCGGTACGGGCCGAACCGATATCTCCCGCCTTGAGTGCCACCTGCGCCGCCGCCAAATTCGTCCGGAAACCATCCGACATTTCCGTGGAAGGAGTGCCGGATGCCTTTTTCGCTTCGACCGCAGGCGCCAGCATCACGACCGCGCCCATCATGAGCGATGCCGCAGCAGCCTTGCCAAAAGAAAAAGTGGATCGCATTCGCATGGCCAACGGCCCTCCCCCTGTCCGGCAGATGAAACCGCCGGCTTTTGCCTGTCAGTCTGGAAAAAAAACGCGCCGTCCGCACGAACGGCGCGTTTGTCGCGTTACGCTCCCTTGGTGGCGAGATAGCTTAGCCAGAGGTTCGCAATCTGCTTGCGCGCGCCGGCTTGCACCAGACCGAAAGCCGCCTTGGCTCCAGCGTTATCGCCTCCCAATGCCTTGGCGACGCCAAGCCTGGTATTCACCTCATCGGTGTCCACCCCACCCTTTTGGAGCGCGAGCGTGAACAGTTCCGCCGCCTTGGGGTAATTGCCATAGCCAAGCTGTGCGTCAGCGGTTGCCGCCGCGATCTTGCCCGTAGCGGCCTTGCGTGAATCAGATTCAGCCGCGCCGAGCGTGCTCTTGTCGCCTGCGATCTTGCCGACGGCCGCCTGATAGAAGTCGCCGCCCTGCGTGGCGTTCAGCACGCCCTTGCTGCGGCCAAGATCGATGGCGCTCTTCACTTCCCCGTAAATGCCGAGGCGCGACGCCGTTTCGGCATATTCGAGATAGTCCGCCGCGATGACCAGACCGCCCGACGCCGCCATCAGACGCAGCACGTCCAGATTTTCACGGGTGGAGATGTTCGGATTACCCTGCTGGAATATACGGATCAGCGTGCGCAGATTTTCGCCGGTAGGTTCCGCTTGATAGGCAAGGTTGGCCCATTCGCCCATATCCGGGGTCTTGGCAGCGGCGGCGCGCGAAACGCCGATCTTGTACCATTGCGCCGGAACAGGCTGGCCCGAAGCCTTCGACGCTGCGATCGCCGTCTTGAGCGCGGCCAGGCCATTTATGGTGTTGGTGCGACCCGGCTCGACGTTCATATTGCCGGTGCCCGCCTTGCCGAAATAAGCCTGAGCGATCGTCACATTGCTTGCGTCGGCCCGGTATCCCGCCTTGAGCGCAGTCTGCGCGCGCGCAAGCGCCGAGTCATAATTTTTCGAGAAGAGATCCGATTCCGCCACGATCTGCGAAAACTGGCCGAGCTGGCTGGGGGGCACGAGGCCCGTGTCCAGCATGGCGCGCAGTGCATCGCCCTGCAACCCCGGGTCCTTGGTGCCAATCGACAGGTTCAGCTTGACCGCATTGACCTGATAACGATCGTCCGGCGATTTCGCGATCGCTTCCGCTTCCGCGATGGATGCTTTGGCACTCGCGAAGTCGTTCTTGCCCATGGCTGCCTGAGCGGCCTGCAAAGGCTTTAGTACCTCGGGCGAGACCTTGAGCTTGGGGGCGTCGTCCGCCTTTTCCTTCTTGGCGGCGAATGCGGGCGCGGACATGGCGCCACTCGTGACGGCCAGAGCCAAAGCAAGCGCCACGGGGGTAACGAAACGCATCATCCAATCTCCTTCATGCGCCCTTTTGGCGACCATGTTGAGCACCGGTTAGGGGCCGGCGCGTGAATACGGTTTGAACAGCCTATATGCGCCGCATTCGTAACTGTCAGCCCCTCCGTTCGTTCCGGTGGGCGAACGATGATGGCGCGGCGATACTGTTTTGCCTCGCGCGAGCGAGCGCGCGCGTAGGCGCGAGGGGTGACAGACATGTTTCGCTCGGCTAGTGCGGCATCTGGAAACATTGTTCACCCGAAAAAAGAGAATCGCATTGACCGACGAGACCGCACTCGCCGACCCTTCGGATATCAGCCCCGTCAGCATCGTCGATGAGATGAAGGCGAGCTATCTCGACTATGCCATGTCGGTGATCGTGTCGCGCGCCCTGCCCGACGTGCGCGACGGCCTCAAGCCGGTTCACCGCCGCATTCTCTTCGCCGCGCAGGAAGCGGGCTTCGTCTACAACCGCCCCTACCGCAAGTCGGCCCGCCTGGTCGGTGAGGTGATGGGTAAATATCACCCGCATGGCGATAGTTCGATCTACGACGCCTTGGCGCGCATGACCCAGGACTGGTCGATGAGCGTGCCGCTGATCGACGGGCAGGGCAATTTTGGATCGATGGACCCCGATCCGCCAGCGGCGATGCGCTATACTGAAGCGCGACTTGCCAAGGTCGCCAATGCGCTGCTCGACGATCTCGACAAGAACACCGTCGATTTCACGCCCAACTATGATGCCTCGGAAAGCGAGCCGCAGGTCCTGCCCGCGCGCTTCCCCAACCTGCTCGTCAACGGGGCGGGGGGCATCGCGGTCGGCATGGCGACCAACATTCCGCCGCATAATCTGGGCGAAGTGCTGCGCGCCTGCCTCGCCTATATCGAAAATCCCGGCATCACGATCGATGAGCTGATCGCAATCGTCCCCGGCCCAGATTTCCCCACCGGCCCGCTGATTCTGGGGCAATCGGGCGCGCGCAGCGCCTATCATACCGGGCGCGGGTCAGTCATGATGCGGTCGCGCCATGTGATCGAGGAAGGACGCGGAGATCGTCAGTCGATCGTCCTGACCGCCATTCCCTATCAGGTCGGCAAGAACGGCCTGGTCGAAAAGATCGCCGAGGCCGCCAAGGACAAGCGGATCGAGGGCATCAGCGACATCCGTGACGAATCGAGCCGCGAAGGCGTGCGCATCGTCATGGATCTGAAGCGCGACGCTACGGCGGAGGTCGTGCTGAACCAGCTGTGGCGCAACACCCCCGCGCAGACGAGCTTCCCGGCCAATATGCTCGCCATTCGCGGCGGCCGGCCCGAACTGCTCAATCTGCGCGACATTATCGAAGCCTTCGTCAAATTCCGTGAGGAGGTCATTACCCGCCGCACTAAGTTCGAGCTGAACAAGGCGCGTGAACGGGCGCATATCTTGCTGGGCCTGGTCGTCGCGGTCACAAATCTCGATGAGATGGTGAAAATCATCCGGGGATCGTCCAGCCCGGCAGAAGCACGCGAAAAGCTTTTGGCGCGCGAATGGCCGATCGGCGAAATTGCGCCTTATATCCGGCTGGTCGAAGCGATCGACACCGAGATTTCGGGCGATGTCTACACGCTCTCGGACTTGCAGGTCCGCGCCATTCTCGACCTGCGCCTGCATCGCCTGACGGCGCTCGGCCGCGACGAGATCGGCAAGGAACTGGCGGAACTGGCCGAAGCTATCGCCGAATATCTGGCGATCCTGGGCGACCGGGTGAAGCTTTACGCCGTCATGCGCGAAGAGTTCGAGGCGATCGAGCGCGAATTCGCCAAGCCGCGCCGCTCGGAAATCACCGCCGCGGCCGATGGCATCGACGACGAGGACCTGATCGAGCGCGAGGAGATGGTCGTCACCGTCACGGTGCAGGGCTATATCAAGCGCACCCCGCTTGAAAGCTTCCGGGCGCAGGCGCGGGGCGGCAAGGGCCGTTCCGGCATGGCGACCAAGGATGAGGATGCGATCACCGAACTGTTCGTCACCTCCACCCATACGCCGGTGCTGTTCTTCTCGACTGCCGGCAAGGTCTATCGCCTGAAAGTGTGGCGCCTGCCCGAAGGTGGCCCGGCGACGCGGGGGCGGCCGATGATCAACCTGTTGCCGCTGGGTCCGGGCGAGACCATCCGCACGGTGTTGCCGCTGCCGGAGGATGAAGATAGCTGGAAAGACCTGCACGTCATGTTCGCGACCGCCAACGGGACGGTTCGTCGCAACAGCATGGACGCCTTCGCCAATGTGCCCAGCAACGGCAAGCTGGCCATGCGCTTCGATGAGGGCAGCGACGATCGCCTGATCGGCGTTGCGCTGCTGACGGAAGATGATGACGTTCTGCTAGCCACACGCCAGGGCAAGGCGATCCGCTTCGCTGCTACCGACGTGCGCGAGTTCCAGAGCCGCACCTCGACCGGCGTGCGCGGCATGACGCTCAAGGCCGATGACGAGGTGATTTCGCTGTCGATCCTCAAGGGCTTCGACGCCACGCCGGACGAACGCGAAGCCTATCTGCGGGCTGCGCCGTGGAAGGAAAATGAAATCGCGCCGACACTCGCGGCCGATCGCGTCGACCAGTTCGCCAGCGCGGAGCAGTTCATCCTGACCGTCTGCGCCAATGGCTATGGCAAGCTGTCGTCCGCTTATGATTATCGCCGGACGGGTCGCGGCGGTCAGGGCATCACCAATATCGACAATATCGGCCGCAATGGCCCGGTCGTCGGCAGCTTTCCGGTCGCGCATGAGGATCATCTGATGCTCGTCACCGATCAGGCGAAGCTGATTCGCATGGGGCTGAACTCGATGCGCGTCATCGGCCGCAATTCGGCGGGCGTTCGCCTGTTCAACGTCGCGGATAACGAGCATGTGGTGAGCGCCGCGCGGATTGAGGACAGCGACGAGGAACAGGAAGCGACGTCGGCGTGAACGAACTGTTCGCCTATAAAATCCTGACGGCTGCGCAGTTTGAGCAGTTGAAGGACGAAGGCTTCTTTCGCGGCGCGCCGGTCGACCTCACCGATGGCTATATCCATCTCTCCACCCGCGATCAGGCCGCGGAAACGGCGGCGAAGCATTTTGGCGGACAGGATCGCCTCGTCCTGGTGATGGTCGATCTTGCAGCGTTCGGCGACGCCATCCGGTGGGAGCCATCACGCGGCGGCGCGCTGTTCCCCCATCTCTATGGCGATCTTCCGCTCAGTGCCGTCGCTGGCAAAGTCGTGTTGCGCATCGGCGACGATGGCTTGCATCAATTCCCGGCGGGTTTCTGATCCACCGGCGCCATCCGCACCACGCGCCCGCGCCTGACCCAATAGTCCCATTCACCCCAGCGGATGCGGGATGAGGTGATCGCCATGATCTGCAATGTCAGGTGGCTCCATGTCACCGCGAAGGGCGCGGCGATATCCCACCAGAGTGACCGACGCACGATCCGCGCCTGATCCGGGTCGACAACGCCGGCAATGATCCGCAGCCGCAGCAGCGCCCGCCCCCACGCCGCCGCATAGCCGATGGCGACAGCCATCCACCCGCCCCAGCCGATCGCCCACCCCCACGCCGCCGCCTGCACCACCACGACCAGCGTCGCGAGCGACCACATAGCAGGGCTGTTCGACCAGATATGCCGATATTGCCGCACGCCAAAGCCCCATGCCGCGCGGCCATCCCCCTCCAGTGGACTGGCCACAAGCAGATCGCGCACTGGCCGCAGTCGCAGCTTCGCGCGCCACCCGGCGAGACCGATCGCCATGTCATCGGACAACCGCCCCGCCATCGCCTCCTCCAGATTCAGGCGATCGGCAGTGTGTCGAGTCAATGCCATCGCCCCGCCCCAGGGCATCGTCGCGCTGGGAAAACGCGGCAGGGTCGCGAGTTGCATTTCCACCGCGCCGATCAGCGTGTGAACCGGCGCGGCGCGTGGCATCAACAGGCGATAGCCGGTGACGATATCGGCTTTGTCGCGAACGAGCGGGAACAGCAGCCTTCCGACAAGACGCGTCGGCGGCTCGATATCGGCATCGATAAACAGGATATAGCGATCCTCGGGCCGTAGGGAGCGCAACGCCGCGCGCAGTTTGTGGACTTTCTGGCCCTCGTCCGCCGCGACCCCGGCGTGGATCACCTCTACCCAGTCGCTTTCACGCGCGGCCAGCGCCTCCGCTGCCGGGCAGCGTCCCGATGTCGCGATGCACAGGCGAAAGGGCGCGCTCTGCGCCTTCAACCGGGCCATTAGCGCCGGGTCGCCATCCCAGTCGTTGCGCACGGACAGCAGCATGACGACCCCTTCAGGCGCTTCGATCCGCGCGTTGCGGGGCAGATGCCGCAGATAATTGGCCACGCCGATCAGGCTCAGCCCTTGCAACAGCAGCCATAAAGTCAACATCATCGGCGCAGGTCCCTTGTCCGGGCTATTTACCGCGCCCCGCTCTGCTGTAAGACGCTGGGGCGATGCTCTCCAGCCCCTTTCTCTTTGCGCTGCTGCGCTTCCTGCCCGCCGCCCTCGCATCGTGGATCGGTGGCTGGCTTTCCGCCCATGTCGCCCGGCCGCGCATGAAGCTGCGCGACGCCCGCGCGCGCGCCAATCTCGCGATCCTGCGCCCCGATCTGTCCACGGCGGAACGCGAGGCGATATTGACGCGGCGCTGGTTCAATATCGGCCGGACGATGGGCGAACTCGCCAATATCGACCGGCTGGTGAACGAACGGCATGTGACGGTGGAGGATCGCGCCGGCTATCAGGCCGTGCTCGACGGGCCGGGACCGATGATCAGCCTGACGGTGCATACCGGCAACTGGGATCTGCTCGCTGCACATATCAAGGCATCGACCGACCGGCCGGGCCTCGGCATCTACGAGCCGCCCGAAAATCCCGCGCAGGCCGCGCTGCTCAAACGCGCGCGGCAAAGCTATATGGGGGAGGCGATCGGCGGCGAAGGTGCGGCGCGCGGCGTGTTGAAACATCTCACGCAAAAGGACCGGGCGACGCTCTATATCCTCCTGGACGAGCGGCGCGACGGGCAGGTCTGGTTCCCGACCTTCGGGCGCGACCTCGCGCCATCGGGCAATCTTTCGGTCGCGCTGCGGCTCGCGCGCAAGGTCGGCGCGACATTCCTGCCCTTCTATCTCGCGCGCACCAGCGGCCCGCACTTCGTCCTGCGCTGGCACGCGCCGCTCGACCCGCGCGAGATGGACGATGCGGAGATAGTGCGGCAACTCGACGCCTTCCTTGGGCCTGCCTGCATCGCCCATGCCGATCAGTGGCTGGCGTTGCATGACATGGATCTGACGCAGCCGGTCGCGCCGCAGATGTGACTTGCCGCGTGCAAGCGGCTAAAGCGCGTCCATGTCCCGAATCGCGATCAAAATCTGTGGTCTTTCGACCAGCGACAGCGTTGGCGCCACGATCCGGGCGGGGGCGAGCCATGTGGGGTTCGTCCATTTCCCCAAAAGTCCGCGCCATGTGGACGCCGATCAGATGCGCGCGCTCGCGGCGGGCGTTCCCGCGCATGTCGAGCGGGTCGCCGTGGTGGTCGATCCCGACGATGACATGCTCGCCGCGCTGACCGAGGGCGGAGCGGTCAGCGCGATCCAGCTTCATGGCAAGGAATCCCCTGATCGCGTCGCCGCCATTCGCCGGCGCTTTGGCCTGCCGCTATGGAAAGCGATTTCGGTCAAGACCCGCGCCGACATTCTGGCAGCGGACGCCTATGCCGGCACCGCCGACCGTCTGCTGTTCGACGCCAAGACGCCGGACGGCGCGGCGCTGCCGGGCGGCATGGGGCTGCGTTTCGACTGGACGCTGTTGCGGGGCCATGCCTTTCCCCTGCCCTGGGGCCTGTCTGGCGGCCTGTCGATCGACAATGTGGCTGAGGCGATCCGCGTGACCGGGGCGCCGCTGGTCGATATTTCCTCCGGCGTCGAAAGCGCGCCGGGCATCAAGGATGTGGACAAGATCATGGCCTTCTGCAAAGCGGTTGGGCCATGACGACGCTGGCTTTCCCCATTTCCGCACCTGCCGATCCCACCGGGAGTCGATGGCGCTGAACGCTTCCCCTTTTCGAAGCGACCGCCCATTACGCCCGAAGGACCTGAAACGATCATGACCGACACTGTCACTTTGCCCAACAGCCTGCGAAGCCAGCCCGATGCAGACGGCCATTTCGGCCCGTTCGGCGGACGCTACGTCGCCGAAACGCTGATGCCGCTGATCCTGGAGCTGGAGCGGGTCTATCGTGCGGCCAAGCTCGATCCGGCATTTACGGAGGAGTTTGAGCAGCTTCTCAAACAATATGTCGGCAGGCCCAACCCGCTTTATTATGCTGGCCGCCTGACCGATGCACTGCGCGCTGACGCCGCACCGGGCAAGGGCGCGAAAATCTACCTCAAGCGCGAGGAATTGAATCACACCGGCGCGCATAAGATCAACAATTGCATCGGTCAGGCGCTGCTCGCCCGCCGCATGGGCAAGAAGAAGGTGATCGCCGAAACGGGCGCGGGCCAGCATGGCGTGGCAACCGCGACCGTCGCCGCCCTGTTCGGCATGGAATGCAAGATCTTCATGGGCGCGAAGGATGTCGAGCGGCAGAAGCCGAACGTATTCCGCATGAAGCTGCTGGGCGCGGAGGTGATCCCGGTCACATCCGGATCGCAGACGCTCAAGGATTCGATGAACGACGCGCTGCGCCATTGGGTGTCCAACGTCCACGACACATTCTACATTATCGGCACCGCCGCTGGCCCGCATCCCTACCCCGAACTGGTCCGTGATTTTCAGTCGATCATCGGCAAGGAAATCCGCGCCCAGATCATGGAGGCCGAAGGCCGCCTGCCCGACATGCTGATCGCGCCAGTCGGCGGCGGCTCCAACGCCATCGGCATGTTCCATCCCTTCCTCGACGATCCGGAAGTCGCAATGATCGGCGTCGAGGCGGCGGGCGAAGGGCTGCAGGGCAAGCATGCGGCGAGCCTCGCCGGGGGCGCATCGGGCATATTGCACGGGAACCGCACCTATCTGCTTCAGGACGAGGACGGGCAGATTACGGAGGCGCACAGTATTTCCGCCGGTCTCGACTATCCCGGCATCGGCCCCGAACATAGCTGGCTGCACGAAATCGGCCGCGTCCGTTATATGCCGATCACCGACGATGAAGCGCTGGCGAGTTTTCAGCGACTCTCGGCACTGGAAGGCATCATCCCGGCGCTGGAGTCGGCCCACGCCGTTGCTGCCGCGGAGCAGATTGCGCCGACGCTGGACGCCGACAAGATATTGGTCATCAACCTGTCGGGACGAGGCGACAAGGACATCTTCACCGTTGCCGATGCTCTGGGAGTGGAAATGTGAGCAGCGACCGCCTCTCCGCCCGTTTCGACGCCTGCCGCGCACAGGGGCGCGCCGCGCTCATTACCTTCGTCACGGCGGGAGACCCCACACCTGCCGATTCACCAGCTATCCTTGATGCGCTGGTCGCGGGCGGGGCGGATATCATCGAACTTGGCATGCCCTTCACCGATCCGATGGCGGATGGGCAGGCGATTGAACTCGCCAATTTGCGCAGCCTGGGTTCGGGAACGAAAACGAAGGATATTTTCGCCATCGCCGCCGCTTTTCGCGACCGGCATCCCGCCGTGCCGCTGGTGTTGATGGGCTATGCCAATCCGATGCTGGTGCGCGGGTCCGACTGGTTCGCCGATCAGTGCAGGGCGGCGGGTGTCGATGGCGTGATCTGCGTCGATGTGCCGCCCGAGGAAGATCGTGAGATCGGCCCCGCCCTGCGCGCAGCCGGTGTTCATCTGATCCGGCTCGCGACTCCCACTACAGACGCCGCGCGACTGCCCGCCGTGTTGGAGGGCGCGAGCGGCTTCCTCTACCATGTGGCGGTAGCGGGCGTCACCGGGCGGCAACAGGCGGCAACGGCCGCGATCGAACTGGCCGTCGCCAAGCTGAAAGCAGCGACCAACCTGCCCGTCGCCGTGGGCTTTGGCGTGCGCTCGCCCGAACAGGCGGCTGCCATCGGCCGCAGCGCGGACGGCGTCGTCGTCGGCTCCGCCATTGTCGACATCATCGGCTCGCATGGCGATGCCGCCGCGCCTCTGGTGCAGGAATTCGTCGCGGCCCTGCGCGGGGCGCTCAATCAAAACAGCCCTCATTTTCGGGAGACCGCCGCATGAGCTGGATCAACCGCGTCCGCAACGCCATCCCCTTCATTGCCAAGAAGGAAGGCACGACCGAGACGCTTTGGCACAAATGCCCTGCCTGCCACGAAATGGTCTTCATCAAGGAGTGGGAAGAGAATCTTTCCGTCTGCCCGCAATGCGATCATCATGACCGGATCGGCCCGGCCGAACGGTTCGAGCAGATATTGGATGCTGGCTTCATCCTGCTGCCGACCCCGGTGGTGCAGGAAGACCCGCTCAAATTCCGCGATTCCAAGAAATATCCCGACCGCATCAAGGCGGCACGCCAGTCGACCGGCGATCAGGATGCGCTCATCAACGCGCGCGGAGCGATCGACGATGTGCCGCTGGTGCTGGGCGTTCAGAATTTCGCGTTCATGGGCGGCTCGATGGGCATGGGCGTGGGCGCGGCCTTCATTCAGGGCGTCAATGACGCGATCGCCCATCATTGCCCCTATGTCATCATGACGGCGGCGGGCGGCGCGCGCATGCAGGAGGGCATCCTGTCACTGATGCAGATGCCGCGCGCAACCGTGGCCATCCGCAAGCTCCACGATGCGGGCCTGCCCTATATCGTCGTGCTGACCGACCCGACCACCGGCGGCGTCACCGCCAGTTACGCGATGCTGGGCGATGTCCAGATTTCCGAGCCGAACGCACTCATCGGCTTTGCCGGCCAGCGCGTCATCGAAAGCACGATTCGCGAAAAGCTGCCCGAAGGGTTCCAGCGCGCCGAATATCTGCTGGATCATGGCATGATCGACATGGTCGTGCACCGGCGCGACCTGCGCGATACGCTGGCGCGGGTCATCGGCTATCTGACGCCGCGCGCCGTCGCCTGACGCCCGACCGGAAAACGCGCCATGCCCGACCATGCCGTGTCCGACGATCACGCGGTACAGGCGCAGCTTGACCGGCTGGCGACCCTGTCCCCCGGCGCGGACATATTGGGGCTGGAGCGGATAACCGCGCTGCTCGCCCGGCTTGGCGATCCGCACCGCGCCCTGCCGCCAGTATTCCATGTCGCTGGGACCAACGGCAAGGGATCGACCTGCGCCTTCCTGCGCGCCGCATTGGAGGCGGACGGCAAGACCGTTCATGTATTCACCTCGCCCCATCTGGTGCGTTTCAACGAACGGATCCGCGTGTCCGGCCAGTTGATCGCGGACGCCGCCCTGGCGCGCGCGCTCGAACGTGTGCTCGACGTCGCCGAAGGGATTGGCGCGAGCTTCTTCGAGGTGACGACAGCCGCCGCATTTCTCGCCTTCGCCGAACATCCGGCTGACGCATCGATCATCGAAGTGGGCCTCGGCGGTCGGCTGGACGCCACCAACGTCATTCCTAATCCCGTGGTGTGCGGGATCGCGCAACTGGGCATCGACCACCAGTCGTTCCTTGGCGATACGCTCCGCGAGATTGCGGGCGAGAAAGCGGGCATCGCCAAGGCGGGTGCGCCCCTCGTCACCCAACATTATCCCCCATCGCTCCATGGCGTGATGGCGCAGGCCGCCGCCACAGCGGGCACGGACTGGCTCGCCATGGGGGAAAGCTGGGATGCGGCCGGCTATCGCGGACGCCTGCACTATCGCGATGCCGCAGGCCGAATCGATACCCCGCTGCCGCGGCTGCCGGGCGCGCATCAATTGCAGAACGCCGCGCTCGCCTTTGCGATGCTGCGGCATCAGCACGCCGTGCCGGTTACGGAGGCGGCGCTCAAAGCCGCGCCGCTCTGGGCGCATTGGCCCGCCCGGCTCCAGCGGCTCGATCACGGACCACTACTGGCGCCACTGGCCGAGCGGACCGAAGTTTGGCTCGACGGTGGACATAATGCGAGCGCGGGGCAGGCGATCAGCAATTTCTTCGATGAAGCGCGGCTGGACGGGGAGCCACTGCATCTCGTCATCGGCATGCTCGCCAATAAGGATGTCGATGCCTTCCTTTCGCCCTTTGCCGGACGGATCGCGCATATCCACGCCTTGCCGGTGCCGGGACACGAGCATCATCCGCCAGAGCGATTCGCAACGACCGCTGCCCGCTGGGGCGTCGGCTATACGACCCATGCGACGCCCGAGGACGCGATCGCGGCCATCGCCACCCAGTCGCCGCCACCGCGTCACCTCCTGATCGGCGGCTCGCTCTATCTCGCGGGCGAAATTTTGCGGCTGAATGCACAAATTTCCGATTAATAGACTTGCGAATGCCTCGCAATAGCGTAACCTCCTTTCATCGATCCCGATGAGAGGCGAGAAAGCATGACGAACGGAGAGAGCTTACCCCAGGAACTGTCCCGCGAAATGCCGGGGGGCTATGGCAACCGCCTGTTCCTGTTCGTGATGCGCCGGATGGCGAGCGCGGGCGTGGACGATGCGCACGCCGCCAATGCACTCCTCGGCGCCTTCGGGCGAAGTTATCGGCGACCACTGGTGCTGATGCGGGCGATGATGCTGGAGTTCGCCCGCATGTCGAGCCGCAAGATACTGGTTGCGCCCTGCTGCTGTTCGCGCATGACCGCCGATGAAGCGCTGATGATGCGCGCGAGTGGCGAAGCGTTGCGCGATCCGCGCGTCGCCTATGACCATGTCAGCGTGCTGCTGGGCAACGACCATGCGCTGGGCGCGCTCACCTGCATGCAAGCGGTGGCGCAGGCCCATGCCGATCTGGGCCGCCCGCTTGATCTCTACGCGGGCTGATCGCCCTCCTGCGTCGCCGCCGTGCCGACACTTGCGTCGATCAGGCCCGCGCGCATCATCAGCCAGAATAGCAAGATGCCCGGCAAAGCGATGACGGTCGTCAGCAAGTAAAATTGCACATAGCCAAATCGCTCGATCATTGCGCCAGCGGTCGTGCCGGTCAGGAACCGGCCGACGATGCTGGCGGCGGCCGAAATGAGCGCATATTGCGCCGCCGTGAAGCGCAGGTCGCACAGGGCGGAGAAATAGGCGACCACGGTGACGCCGCCGATGCCGCTCGCGACATTCTCGAACCCGATTGCGCCCGCCATGCCCCAATTGCTATGGCCAGAGGCAGCCAGCGCCGCAAAACTGAGGTTGGAAATGCCCATGAGCAAAAGGCTGAGAAGGACGGACCGCTTCATGCCCATCCGGGCGTAAAGGATGCCGCCAATGAAGATGCCGATCAGATAGGCCCAGAAACCGATGCCGATATCGTAGATCGCGATCTCGTCATTGCTATAGCCCATGTCGTTGAAAAGCAGGCGGAACGTCAGATTGGCGAGCGTATCACCGATCTTGTGCAGCAAGATGAACAGCAGCACCAGAAATGCACCGCGACGCTGAAAAAATTCGGCGAGCGGCCCCACGATCGACTGCCACACTTCCCCCATGCCTTGTCGCGCCGACGGCTCCCGCCGCCGCTCCGGCTCGCCCAACATCAGTCCGGTCAGCATCGCCGGTAGAGCGAATAGCGCGCAGGCCATATAGGCGCTCGACCAACCGACCCGCGCCGCCAGCACCAGCGCCAGCCCGCCCGCCGCAACCGAACCAATTCGCCAGCCATATTGCGACATGCCTGAACCGACGCCGAGTTGTTCGGGCTTCAGCATTTCGATGCGATAGGCGTCGATCACGATATCGAGAGTCGCACCGGCAATCCCGACGAGGATCGCGGCATAGGCCGTCTGCAATAGGCCCGCTTTAGGATCGACCAGCGCCAGATTGACGACTGCGACCATCACAAGCGCGCCCGCCAGCACAAGCCAGGACACCCGCTGACCCAGCCGCCCGAGCAACGGCAGATGAACGCCGTCCACCACCCAGGCCCATAGAAATTTGAGATTGTAGACAAGGAACGCCAGCGTGAACGCCGTCACAGCCTTCTTGTCGATGCCATCCTGCGCGAGCCGCGTCGTCAGCGTCGCGCCGATCATCGCATAGGGAAATCCCGAGGATATGCCGAGGAAAAAGGCCGCAAGCGGCGCTTTTTCGACATAGGGCTTCACGGCATGCAGCCAGCCGGAGCGGCCCGTTACGGCGTCGGTCATTCTGCCCATTCCCCCGGTGGCGATTCAGGCGGCCACCATATGAGCAAACGCGGCGGTGACAAGCCGTCGTGCGGCGGATCAGCGGGCGTCGGCGAACAAATGGAAGCCGGCCGGAGCGCGGGGGCGGGCGCCGCCGCGCAACACGGCGTCGACCAGATTGATCGCGCCGACCAGATCGCGCGGGGCGTAGGGCTTGGACAGGCACCCCATCGCCAGATCGCGCGCATGGGCCGGGCAAGCGCCGGTCACGAACAGCACCGGCAGGCCATGTTGCCCGGCATGCCGGGCCAGGTCGATCCCGGTCTTTTCGCCATGCAAATGCACATCCGCAACGATCAGGTCCACTCCCCCCGTTTCGATAACGGCAACCGCATGGTCATAATCCTCGACCGTGGCGGCGATGCGAAAACCCGCCTGCTCCAGTGCATGTTCATTGTCGAAGGCGACCAATGGCTCATCTTCCACCACCAATATGCTGTGGATCGCCTTGCGCCCAGCCCCTCTCAACCGCCCGAAAAACATTTGCCGATCCGCCCTCTTTGCGCCATGCAACCGCTAAACGCCGTGCTCCCCTTTCCGGTTGCCCGGCGAGGACGCCGCTTTCCTCGCACGAGCGCGGTGGCGGCGCATTTCGGCCTGTTACTGGCACCCGCTGATATAGGGAGAGCCAGTCCCCACAAAAAGGAATTGCCCGTTGGAACCGCCAAAAAAATCAGGACCGCCTCGTCGGACCGGACCGGGCGGCCCGAAACGTCCGGGTGGCCCAGCTAGAGGTCCGGGATCGGGCAGCGCAAGACCCGGTGCCAGCGGGTTCCAGGCAGGAAAGGCCAGTGCAAAGACTGAGGGCGAAAGGTCGGAGCGGCAGGACGCGCGCGGTGGGAAGCCCGATCCGCGACGCCCCGGTGCGCCCCGGCCAGCGGCGGCAAATCCCGACAACGCCCGCCCTTATGTACGGAAACCCGCCTTCAGGAAGAAGGGGGTCGCGCCCGCCTCTCCGGCCAATCCGCATCCCGCACGCGCCGCGGCCAGCGCCGATGGCAAGGGCGAACCGCAGCGCATCGCCAAGCTGCTCGCCCGCGCTGGCGTCGCATCCCGCCGCGAGGTTGAACGGATGATCGAAGAAGGCCGCGTGACCCTGAACGGCGTCACCGTGGAAACCCCTGCCACCCTGCTCGCCTCGCTTTATGGCGTCGCCGTCGATGGCGTCGCTATCGACGCGCCCGCGCCGACGCGGCTTTTCCTGTTTCACAAACCTTCCGGCTATCTGACCGCCGAGCGCGATCCGCAGGGTCGCCCGACGATATACGATCGCTTGCCCGACGATCTGCCCCGCGTCATCCCCATCGGCCGGCTCGACATGACGACCGAGGGGCTGTTGCTGCTGACCACCGATGGTGGCTTCAAGCGGCAGATGGAACTGCCGTCGACCGGCATCCCGCGTACTTACCGCGCCCGCGCCTTTGGAGAGGTCAGCCAGCAGCAACTGGAGGATTTGTTCGACGGCATCGAGATTGACGGCATGCGCTATGGCCCGATTGAGGCCAATCTGGAGCGGCGCACCGGCCGCAACCAGTGGATCGAAATGACGCTGACCGAGGGCAAGAACCGGGAAGTTCGCCGCGTGCTCGAACATATGGGGCTTCAGGTCAATCGCCTGATCCGCACCAGCTATGGTCCGTTTCTGCTGGGCGATCTCGCCGCCGGAAAAGTGGAGGAGGTGCGCCCGCACGATCTCGACCAGTTCCGCGCCAGCCTGAAGGGCAAGTCGTGAGGATCATCGCCGGGCAGTGGCGCGGCCGTCCGCTCGTCGCGCCAAAGGGCGACGCCACCCGACCCACGGCCGATCGTACGCGCGAAACGCTGTTTTCGATGCTCGTCAGCCGACTTGGTTCGTTCGAGGGATTGTCGGTCGGCGACTTTTTCGCTGGATCGGGCGCGCTCGGATTGGAAGCGCTATCTAGGGGCGCTGCCTCCTGCCTGTTCGTGGAGCAGGACAAAGCGGCGATCGACGCGATCCGCACCAATGGCGATAAGCTGGGCATCCGACCGGACATCCGCGCGTCCAGCGTACTGTCACTCGGAAGCTGCCCCAAGCCGCTCGACCTTATCTTCATGGACCCGCCCTATGGCACGGGCGCAGGGGCGGTTGCTCTCGACAAACTGTCGCGCCTCGGCTGGACAGGACCGGCAAGCTGGATCAGCATCGAAACAGACTGCCGCGAGGACATCGTGGTCAAAGGCTTTGCAGTGGACGTCGTCCGGGACGTCGGCAAAGCGCGGCTGACGCTTTTGCGAACAGAATAATAAAGACGCGCCCTGCAACGCGAAGTGCTTTGCAGGGCGCACAAGATCAATGGCGGCGCGATTTCCGATGTGCTTCGCCGGGATTGATGCAGCTATCCTGAACAGTCTTGCTGCAAACCGGATAGTCTTTCGCCTCGGTCGGGGGCGGTGTCACATTGCCGCCAACAGTGACCGGATTGGCTGAACTGCCCACTGGAGCGGCAGGATCCTTGGCCGCGTCGGCAGGCGCGGGCATCATGCCGGTATCCGCCGGTACGGCTCCTGTAGGCTGCCCGGCATTGGGGTCCGCAGCCGCTGGTGCTGCTGGATTCGGCTGCATAGTTTCACCGGAGGGCGCTGGCGAAGTGCCCATTGGTGGCTGCGCGGCGGTTGCGGCTGCGGGGGCATCCTGCGCAACTGCGATGCCAGTCAGCCCGGCGGAAAATGTCAGCAGGGCAGCGCTAGCCAGCATGATGGATTTCATTGGAATATCCTTCCTTCTTTTATCGACCCGTTACATTCCGGTGGAATGCGGCGAATGCAGAACCGGCGGCATCCCGTAGCCGTTCCGCTCCGCACGACGAAACGTTGCCAGCGCGCCGTCAATCGAAGAAGGAAAAGCGATTCTCAGCCGGACGGATAGCGATCAAATTTCGGAAGTTCATGCACTCCAGCCATCCATGCTGGCGCTTCGGCCATTTGTATATGAGCCTGTGGCGGCAGAGCGGACGGGTGATCGAGCGTTCCTGTCTGAACATCGACCATATCGGGAAAAATCGCCTCGTTCCTGTAGAACAGGCCCGTCCCGCACGTGCCGCAAAACTGCCGGATCACATTATCCGACGATTGGAAACTCACTGGCGTGCCCGTGATCCTAAGCTGATCGTTGGAAAACAGCGCCCAGCCCACCATCGGGTGCGCCTGCGCTTCTGCGGCAATCCGAACAATGACAGAGCGTGCTATGGACGGGATCGCCCTCCGCCACATAATGGATGGCGCCGCACCGGCATCGACCCGAGACCATGATCTTCCTCCTTGCGTGATTCTCTTTTTGTTCTCATAGAAATGACTTCACGGCAAGCGCGACGGCCTTGCCCCCGTCCCTGCCCCTTCCTAGTTGTTCAGCAATGACCCGTGACACGCCCCCCGCCGACGAACCATCCTATCTCCGGGGGCTGAACGCGCCTCAACGGGATGCTGTGCTGACGACCGAGGGGCCGGTGCTCGTGCTCGCCGGTGCCGGCACGGGCAAGACGGCGGCACTTACGGCCCGCCTCGCCCATCTGGTCGCGACACGGCGTGCCTATCCGTCCGAGATTCTGGCCGTCACCTTCACCAACAAAGCGGCGCGGGAAATGCGCGAACGTGTGGGGCGAATGATCGGCCCTGCGGTCGAGGGCATGCCATGGCTTGGCACGTTTCACGCCATCGCCGCAAAGATGCTGCGCCGCCATGCCGAACTGGTCGGCCTGCACTCAAATTTCACGATCCTCGACACCGACGATCAGTTGCGCCTGATGAAGCAATTGATCCAGGCGGAGGGCATCGACGAAAAGCGCTGGCCAGCGCGGCAACTGGGGGGCCTGATCGACCAGTGGAAGAATAAGGGTCTGACTCCACAGGAGATCGGCGCGGGCGAAAGCGAAGGCTATGCCAATGGCAAGGGGCAGAAGCTCTACGCAGCCTATCAGGCGCGACTGCGCGAGGTGAATGCCTGCGATTTCGGCGACTTGTTGCTGCATGTTCTCACGATATTAAAGCAGCATCGCGACGTGCTGGAACAGTATCAGCAGCGCTTCCGCTACATCATGGTCGACGAATATCAGGACACCAACTCCAGCCAGTATCTCTGGTTGCGCCTGCTCGCGCAGACCCGGAAGAATATCTGCTGCGTCGGCGACGACGACCAGTCGATCTATAGCTGGCGAGGGGCTGAGGTCGCCAACATCCTGCGGTTCGAGAAGGATTTTCCGGGTGCCACGATCGTGCGGCTGGAGCAGAATTATCGATCGACCCCCCATATATTAGGCGCCGCATCGGGCGTGATCGCCGTAAATGGCGGACGGCTTGGCAAGTCGCTGTGGACCGAGATTGACGTCGGCGAGAAAGTGCGCGTGCTCGGCGTATGGGACGGGCCGGAGGAAGCGCGCCGCGTCAGCGAGGAGATCGAAGCGATCCAGCGCAAGGGCGGATCGCTGGACGATATCGCCATTCTCGTCCGCGCGCAGCACCAGACCCGCGAGTTCGAGGACCGCTTCATCCAGATCGGCTTGCCCTATCGCATCATCGGCGGCTTCCGCTTCTACGAGCGGGCCGAAATCCGCGATGCGCTTGCCTATCTGCGGCTGGTGAATCAGCCCGCCGACGATTTGGCATTCGAACGTATCGTCAATGTCCCGAAGCGAGGTCTTGGCGACAAGGCCGTGGAAAAGCTGCATCGGCTCGCCCGCGCGGAAGGCATTCCGCTGGCGCTGGCCGCCGCGCGCATCCTCGATACGGACGAGTTGACCCCGCAAGCCCGCCGGGCGCTAGGTGCTTTCATCGGCGATCTCGCGCGCTGGCGCGACCGGGCGGGCCAGTTGCTGCACGCCGAACTCGCCCGGCAGATACTGGACGAAAGCGGCTATACCGCCATGCTTCAGGCCGATCGCACCACCGAAAGCGCGGGGCGGCTGGAAAACCTGTCCGAACTGGCGCGCGCCATGGAAGAATATGACACGCTGGGCGCATTCCTGGAGCATGTCAGCCTCGTCATGGACAATGAAGCGCAGCAGGACGAGCGCAAGATCACGATCATGACGATCCACGCCGCCAAGGGGCTGGAATTCGGTACGGTATTCCTCGCTGGCTGGGAGGAAGGCATATTCCCGTCACAGCGCGCGCTGGACGAAGGCGGCCTCAACAGTCTGGAGGAAGAACGGCGGCTCGCCTATGTCGCGATCACCCGCGCGCGGCGCACCTGCATCATCCTGCACGCCGCCAATCGACGCATTTATGGTCAGTGGACCAGTTCCATCCCGTCGCGCTTCGTTGGTGAATTGCCGCCCGAGCATGTAGAGGAGGAAAGCAGCATGACGGGGGGCGCGTCGCTGTGGCGCGCCAACTGGTCGGAACGGGCCGACCCCTTCGCCGATGTGCAGCGCGGCGACGGGCGCGGTCCGGGCTGGCAGCGCGCCAAACAATCCGGCCAGTTCAGCCGCGATCCCGTTCGCATCGTGGAGGCGCGGGCATCGGCGGTATCGCTCGGCAATAAGGGCCGCGACGATATGAGCGTGGGCCTGCGCGTCTTTCACCAGAAATTCGGTTATGGCCAGGTGGCGGAGATCGAAGGCAACAAGCTGGAGATCGATTTCGAAACCGCCGGACGCAAGCGGGTCATGGACAGTTTCGTGTCGGTGCCGGACTGAGGCGTGCTGCTTAAGGGTCGCTTTCCCCTCCGGCCGCGGTAAAGACGCGCCATGCCTTATCGACTTTTCAAACCGCTGCTGGCCGGCGCGCGTCCTGTTGAACGGATCGTCGGCGCGGTGGGCGCTATAATCTGCATTGCGCTCACCATAGTCGTTTGCGCCGAACTGCCGCTGGCGGCGATGGATTTGCCGATTATCGTCGCCCCGCTCGGTGCGTCGGCAGTGTTGATCTTTGCCGTGCCATCCAGCCCACTGGCGCAGCCCTGGTCGGTCGTGGGCGGAAATATGATTTCCACGCTCGTCGGTGTGGCCGCCTTCCAGTTCGTGCCGTCGCCGGCGATCGCGGCGGGGCTGGCCGTGGGCGGCGCGATCCTGCTGATGTCGCTATGCCGCTGCCTTCATCCGCCGGGAGGGGCTGCGGCGCTTACCGCCGTGATCGGCAGTCAGGGCATTCATGCCGCCGGTTATGCCTTCGCCTTCGCGCCGGTCGGGATCAATTCCATCGCGCTCGTGTCACTCGGCATGTTCTTCCACCAGATGACGGGCCGCTCTTACCCGCATCGGCCACACATCGACCCGGCTCCAATGGAAAAGGTTCAGCAAGCGCCGGGCTTCCATGCGCAGGATATCGACGCCGCGCTGGCGGATATGCACGAAAGTTTCGACATCAGCCGGGAGGATCTCGACCTGCTGCTGTCGCGCGCAGAACTCCACGCCATGAAAAGGGGCGCGGGGCCAGTATGAAACATCACCGAACAGCGATTTCAGGGGACGATTGGTGGAGCCTAGCGGGATCGAACCGCTGACCTCCTGCATGCCATGCAGGCGCTCTCCCAGCTGAGCTAAGGCCCCGTGATTGCGGCAATGCCGCCTGCCGTCCGCAGACAGCCCATATGTCGAAATTGGTGGAGCCTAGCGGGATCGAACCGCTGACCTCCTGCATGCCATGCAGGCGC
>NZ_JBMDKW010000008.1:0-169284 GCF_057809915.1 Sphingobium sp. FG11 | reverse complement strand
AAGGTGGGTCACTTCTCGATGAAAACCCCGGGTCACTTCTCAACGGCAATCAACAACCAATCCTATTCCACAACAGGTCATCGAACGAATGGGACAGCTCAAGCGACGGGTCCGCAGCCCACGGGCGGCGCGCGTAAAGACGGCGCTTCCTGCGCATGTGTTTTTTGACGGTGCACAATATCCGGTCGTCGTGCGCAACATCTCGGTCGGCGGCTTGATGATGACCAGCGACCAGCCCGTTCAAAAAGGCAAGCGAAAGCCGATCCGCACCGGGCAGGCACTGATGATTGAGATTGCCGACCTTCTGCCGATCGGCGGCCATGTACGGTGGTCCTGCGGCTCGCAATATGGCGTAATGCTTTCTAAATTTCTGTCGGTTGCCATAGCCGAGGAAATTGGCCGAATGGGTAACCTCAATCCCGCGTGGATCGATGATGTGCGCCTCGCTCACATTGAAGCCGGCACATCTGCAGCGGTCCCGCCACGCTCTTGATTTCAGATCATGGGTGAAACAATTAAGGGTCCGCTTTAGCCGGCGGCGGGTTCACCGCTCAGATCGCGTTGCACATCAACTGGGGCCGAACGGGTGAAGCTCCGGCTTACGAGATAGAGACTGGTACAAGGAGTAATTGAAGTGCCCGCCGCTCCCCGTCCTCATAACGAAGTTGATCGCATTGCCGCGTTGCAGTCCTACGAGATACTGGACACGGCATGTGAGGACGCATTCGATAATATCGCCCATCTCGCGGCCGAACTTACTTCAAGTCCGATCTCGCTTGTCAGCCTGATCGACTCTGATCGCCAGTGGTTCAAGGCACGCGTAGGGCTGGAGGAGACTGAAACTCCTAGAGAACATGCTTTTTGCGCCCATGCGATTTTGAACCCGGATCAGCCGCTGGTTGTGAATGACGCACGTCAGGACGAGCGATTCAGGGACAATCCGCTCGTCCTGGGTGCGCCGGACATTCGCTTTTATGCTGGGATGCCGTTGGTAAATCAGGAAGGAGCGGCGCTTGGCACATTATGCGTGATCGACAGGGAGCCCCGCCAACTGGGAGATAATGAGCTACGCGTCTTGCGCAGACTTGCGGAAACGGTGGTGACGACGCTCGAGCTACGGCGCGCCATGATCAAAATTCGCGAACTTTCTCTCGTCGATCCGCTTACCGGCATAGCCAATCGACCAGCGCTCATGGATGCGTTGGAACGTATTATAGCGCAGCAAATTCGGCATGGTGGCGTGTTTGGGCTATTATATATAGACTTGGACGGCTTCAAAAGGGTCAACGACGAGTTTGGACACGCCGCTGGAGACGAGGTGTTGCGTGTCGTGGCTAGCTCGCTCACGGCCACGCTTCGCCGAGAAGATATCGTCGCCCGGATTGGGGGCGACGAATTTGCAGCGATCCTTGTGGCAGATGAAGGGCAAACCACCTCTGCCGCAGAGCGGGTCCGAAGTGCGATCGAACTTAGCATGCGCGACCGTGGTTGGCAGGTTACTGCTTCGATTGGAGCCGTTTCCTTCCCTTGCCCACCCGGGAATGCTGACGAGGCTTTGGCACGCGCAGACAGATTGATGTATGCCGCCAAACGGCTCGGCAAAAATGCCGTGCAGTATGCCGCCTTGTCCGCCGTCGATGGTGGGGCTGCATGAGGTGAAAACAGAATAGCCAAATTTGTGTCGGTATTCAGCGCGCGCTTTGCATCGACATTCTCAAGCGGGAAAGCCGCTAGGCTCAGCCTGACCGATGTCGCCACGGCGATCGGGCGTGCAAGCATGATCCGCGGCGTGGGCCGGATCGAGGACCGGCATCGCCTCTATCTGGTGCTGGTCGAGAATCGGGCGACGTCAATCGACGATATCGGGAGACTTCCGGTCAAGGCGGCAACCGCATTCCCGGGGTGCCCCGAATCCTCTGCCGAGCCAACCGACCCCTCCGCCGTCGGCCTCGGTGGTAACCCTCGGCCAAATCGCCTCCATCCACCCCCCGACCGCGCCGAACTTCACCCGCGTCACCTCGGGCGGGCACGATGCGGTGCTGATCAACATCCGCCAGTCGCCGACCGGGGACAGCGTCGCGATCGTGACGGCGGTAAACGCGCGTCTGAAGCAGATCCAGCTGCCACGGAGCGTGTCGGTGAGGGCCTTCTACGACCAGTCGGAGCTGGTTACCGGCGCAGCCAACGCGGTGCGCGACGCGATCCTGCTGGGCGCGCTTCTCGCAGGCCTGGTGCTGTTCCTGTTCCTGCGCTCGTTCCGGCTGATGGTGATCACCGGAGTCGCGCTACCCGCCACTCTCGCCGCCACCTGCCTGGTCTTGCTGGCGCTCACATGGGGTTCAACATGATGACCCTGGGCGGCATGGCCGCCGCGGTCGGCCTTGTCGTCGACGACGCCGTCGTGATGCTCGAGCACATGATGCGTCGCATGCAGGAGGGCGCGGCGAAGGACCGCGACAGCTTGCTCGCTGCGGCTGCGGAAATGGGCAAGCCGCTCTACGGCTCGAGCCTTGCAACGATCATCATTTTCCTGCCGCTCGCCTTCGTCAGCGGCGTTACGGGCGGTTTCTTCAAGGCACTCGCGCTCACCATGGCGGCGGCGCTGATCCTGTCGCTGTTCTATGCGCGCTTCGTGATCCCGCTGCTCGCGGCCTCGTGGCTGCGCGACAAGGACGTCGAAGCCGCGGGCAAGGCGGATCGGCTGATGCACCGTCTTCAGGATGGTCACGAATGGACCGAGCGGCGGATGCTCGACAGGCCAGGTCTGTTCGTGCTTGTCACCGCAGTCGCGATGGCTGGACTCGGCTATCTGGCTTGGAGCAACGTGCCGTCGGGGTTCATGCCGGCCATGGACGAAGGCGGTTTCGTCCTCGACTACAAGGCCCAGCCCGGCGCAGCGCTTGCGGACACTGATCGCATCCTGCGACAGGTTGAGCAGATCATCACGGCCACGCCCGAAGTCGCCAGCTATTCGCGGCGGACCGGGGTTCAACTCGGTGGCGGCCTCACCGAAGCCGACGAAGGCGATTACTTCATCCGCCTGAAAAGCGGATCGCGCCGCCCGATCGAAGAGGTGATGACGGATATTCGCACCCGGGTCGAGAAGGAGGTTCCAGGCCTGCAGATCGAGACAATCCAGCTGATGGAGGATTTGATCGGCGATTTGACCGCAGTGCCGCAGCCGATCGAGGTCAAACTGTTCGGCGACGATCCCATCGCACTCAACAAGGCAGCGCAGCAGGTCGGCGCCGCGATCGGCAGGATATCTGGGGTGGTCGAGGTCGTGAATGGCCTTCGTGTTGCCGGCGACGCGATCGACATCCGTGTCCGCCCCGGTGCGCTCGCGCAGCAGGGCCTCGAGGCCGACGCCTTCGCATCGCAGATCGAGGGACTGATCGGCGGAACCGAGGCGACCAAGATGCGCGCGGGAGAGCAATTGGTCTCGATCCGGGTCCGCGCGCCAGCGGACCTGCGCCAACGCGCCGCGCAGATTGCGCGGCTGCCGCTGGTCGCACCGGATGGCCATGGCCTGACGGTGGGGCAGGTTGCCGACGTGGCGGTGCAGGCTGGACAGCAGCAACTAACACGCGAGGACCTGGCTCCGTTTGTCGCGGTCACTGCCCGCCTCGAAGGACGCGATCTCGGTTCCGGAATGCAGGATGTCCGCAAGACCGTGACCGGCCTGAATCTGCCGCACGGCATCCGCGTCGAGTATGGTGGCCTATATGCCGAGCAGCAGAAGAGCTTTGCTGACCTCAGCATGGTATTCGCATCGGCATTGCTGCTGACCGCGCTGCTGCTGACCATCCTGTTCGAGCGGATGGCCTGGACTGTCGCCGCAGTCCTGACGGTGCTGCTGTCCGCCGCGGCCGTGCTGGTCGGGCTATGGATCACCGGCATCGAACTCAACATCTCGGCGTTGATGGGCCTGACGATGGTCGTCGGCATGGTGACGGAACTGGTCATCTTCTACCTGGCCGAACTCGATCCGAAAGTTGGGGTTGGGGAGGAGTCCCTGCGCGCCGCCGGCAGCAAGCGGTTACGGCCGATCCTTATGTCGGCAATGATCGCCATCTTCACGCTAAGTCCGCTGGCACTTGGCTTCAGCCGAGGTGCCGGCCTGCAGCAGCCGCTCGCGACCGCGATCATTTTTGGTCTTACGGCAGCGGTGCCACTCGTGTTGCTGTTCCTCCCCGCTGCCCTGCTGCTGTTCTCCGGTAACGAGAAGCGCGCGAAGATGCCGAGATTAATGCAGTAGGTCGGAAGATCTGCAAACAGCCCCGTTGGCCTTTGAGTTCGCTGGTCCAGCTCTTCACATAGCGCATCTACAGATCGCGTTTTTAACATCCTCCGCTGGGCCAAGGACCTCCTGATGAACTCGGCACGTTCAGACGCGGATGGCTCGCTTGCGCATCGGCTCCGGCAGTCGCACTTTGTGAAGCCTCGATCTTGCGCCTACGCTGCAAGCTGCGCGCCAGCAAAGAACAGGTTGCCGCCCAGCTCGCGCCAATGCACCAACCAGCCAGAACGTCGCTTGGCCAATGCACGCCCAAATAGACCCGAGAGGTGCCGATTGCCAAAGTGAGGAGAATAGCAACCGTGATAATGTAGATCCTGACCCGTCGGTCTTTCTCGGCGCGGGCCAGTAATGCTCCCAACGTAAGATAGGTTATCGCGGAGTTCATGGCGTGGCCGCTGGGGAAGCTGGTCGTATGGACTTCGACCAGATGCGCCACCAGATCCGGGCGGGACCGCGCATAGCCGAATTTGAGCAGGCTGCTAGCCAGAGCGCCTCCGGCTATGGCCAGTAGCAGGAACAACGCCGTGCCGATCCTTCGCGATGCCATCAGATAGCCGGTGATGATGACGGTCAGGAGCGTAAGAATCGTTATACCGCCAAGCGCCGTCACATCGATCATCGTGGTCTGGAGCCAGGCGGGGCCTACCGGTATCGCCGGATCGGTTCCCCGACGTAGGCCTTGGAGGATAAGCCGATCGAGCGCGAACTGATCGCCTTCCATGACTTCCGCTCCCAATTTTAGGAACACAAATCCGCCGACGGCGAGGACCAAAAACACGATCAGGATGCGGCTGTCCATGCGATGTCTGGTGAGCGGGCGGGTAAAGGCGATGGGCATGGACGGGCTCGCTGGTATGTGGACTGGTTGTGAGCAAAACGCGCTAACGGGCTAGAGGATGCCTCTTCGAGCACTGCCAGTCATCCACGCCCGGGTGGGATCTCTGTCTTTGTCCGTGGAGATGCGATAGCGGGCCGCAGCTCGCGACGAAAGGACATTTGGGAGGCGTAGGCTCCCCGCTAATTCCATACAGCCAGTCCCGGACATTCACGGCGACATCGTAAACGACGTGCTTTGGGGCGGAGGGTGGCCTCTGCCAAAGGCAGCTATCTCCGTATCTCGGCTCCTGACCGGACATTCGCCTAGCGGCGCGTTTGTGGCTTGAATTCGTGGCCTGAGGACCGACTAATGAGCGTCGCGTTCTGGCGATGGACCTGCCGTTGGACAGGCCACGCGGGAATGCCCGTAAAGTCCCAAGCGCCCGTGTCCAGCTCTCTACTGGAAACGGGCGCCAAGGGTTCAGATCTCAGTGTTTTCGGCGAGGACAAGCGCGTCCTCCACGTCGATCCCGAGATAGCGCACGGTATTCTCGATCTTGCTGTGGCCGAGAAGGATCTGGACAGCCCGTAGATTGCCAGTCGCCCTGTAGATAATCGATGCCTTCGTTCGCCGAAGCGAGTGGGTGCCATACTCGCTTCGCATCAAGCCGACACCTGTCACCCATTCATCGACGAGCCGAGCATACTGGCGAGTGCTGAGATGCCCATTATGATCAACTCGGCTCGGGAACACATAATCTTCCACCGTGCCGCCCCGGCGTTCGAGCCATGCCAGCAAGCTCGCTCGAGCATCTGGCAGCAATTCGAACTGAACGGGCCGACCGGTTTTCTGCTGCATCATAATCGCGCGTGTTCGGATCTGCCCGGCGCTGACAAGGTCGCCGATTTTCATCCGGACGAGGTCGCAACCGCGTAGCTTGCTGTCGATCGCGAGATCGAACAGCGCCCGATCTCGCAGGCGGCGGCGCTGATTAAGGTAGAAACGGATTTCCCAAATCTGCTTCGGTTTCAGAGCCCGCTTTGCACCTACGGTCCTTCCGGCATTCCAAACTGGGCGCCTGGTGGCGGTGAGTTCTGTTTCAGGCATCTCCATGATCGTTCTCCTATGGCCACATTGGCCATCTGGAGAACGCTTGCCGACGAGGATGCGCAGGATTTGCTATGGGGCTCGTGCCGACCAAACCACGTCGTTCGCGGGAGGCGGTTCGGACGTCCGCATCTGACACAAGCGGTCGTCCGCTCACCATGAACCTGCCGGCCGACAGTCGCTCGAAGCCGGTGATCGCCATGACATTTTGCCTATCTTGGCGGCGAACAATTCGACGCGGACTTCTGAAACCTGCACGCCCTTGCAAATGCTGAACCGGGATACTGGTGTCACAATCGACCGGCTTTGACACCGTTCGGTAGCAGGTGACAGTCTCGGCATATGCCAATCAGACAATTTCGGAGACGGCGCTGACGGGAGACGAGTTGGCCCTCAGGTTAACGCCGTCCTGGCCCGGCGGCTTGCCGAACATCCGGCGATATTCGCGGCTAAAATGCGACGGGCTGTCATATCCAACGGCGAACGCGACCTCGGCGATGTCTTCCCGCATCGCTATCAAGCGTGCGCGCGCCGCCTGGAGGCGGAGCTGCTTCTGGTATTGTATTGGGGTCAGCGAGGTGACGATCCGAAAATGCCGGTGGAGCGACGTGACGCTCATCTGCGCAACTGCCGCCAGTTCCTCAATCCGGATCGTCTCAGCGAAATGGCTGCGCAACCAGCGAACCGCCCGCCCAACCTGCGACATGCGGCTGTCGGCAAGGCCGATCTGGCGCACCATTGCGCCCTGCGGGCTGTTAATCAGGCGCCACAAAATCTCGCGCTCGATCGCCGGGGCCAGGACTGCTATATCGGAGGGCCGATCGAGCAGGCGCAGCAGGCGCACGACGGAATCCACCAAGTCGTCGGTCAGGTCGCTAACCGCGATGCCTGGCCTTTCGTCGCCGAAGGTGCGCGGGCCGCCGGTTTCCAGCAATAGACTGGCGATCGCTTCCGGTCGCAGCGTCAGACCACATCCGAGATGGGGACGCTCGGGCGTCGCCTCGACCACCCAGGCAACGGCCGGCAGATCGACCGACACGACCAGAAATTGCCCCATGCCATAATCAAATGACTGCGACCCGACCTCGATGCGCTTAGCGCCTTGCGCCACGAGCGAGAAAACCGGCTCTACGACTGTCTGGCACGGCTGCGTCGGCTCGGGCCGGGTGGCCAGATATAAATTCGGAATCCGGGGCGACGAGGCGTCGGCATGCGCCTCGATCAGCCCGCTCAATTCGGTGAGGGAAACGGTTGTCATTATGAAATCATCGCACGATTGCGCTTGGTTGTCACATGCTGGCTTATGGAAGGATTGGCAGGATCGGGCATTGATTTGGTAGGATGCGACTACCGCCGCGAATACCATCTGGGGCATTGGGGCTTCTTGTCGTGTCAGACGGACGGCGGGCGGACAATCACCGTTCGCGCAACGCCCTGTCGAATGTCGGCTTGCCTAACTTTCAACGTCGTCAACGCGCTGCGCCCTTGACTGCCTTTCGATGAAGGAAACCACGATGCCGCTTGATCACTATGTCACACTCGGTCGCTCGGGCCTGCGCGTCAGTCCGCTCTGCCTCGGCACGATGACGTTCGGCGAAAGCCGCGGATGGGGTTCCCCCGTCGAGGAATGCCAGGACATCATGGACCGCTTCATCGATGCGGGCGGAAATTTCATCGACACAGCAAACGGCTATACGGCGAGCCAGTCGGAAGCGATTATCGGCGATCATATCGGCCATGATTCCGCGAAGCGCGATCGCCTGGTCCTTGCCACCAAGTTCAGCAACAATCTCTATCTTGGCGATCCCAACGGCGGCGGTTCGGGGCGCAAGGCCATCATCGGTCAGTGCGAACAGTCGCTGCGACGCCTCAAGACCGACTATATCGATCTCTACTGGCTGCATAACTGGGACATCCACACCCCGATCGATGAAACGATGGCGGCGCTGGAAGACCTGATCCGCTCCGGCAAGGTGCGTTATATCGGAGTATCGGATACGCCGGCGTGGAAAGTGGTGGAAGCGAACCTGATTGCGCGCTTCCGTGGCTGGTCGCAATTCATCGGATTGCAGATCGAATATTCGCTGCTGCAACGCACTGTCGAAGCGGAACTGGTGCCGATGGCGCAGGAGATGGGCCTTGGCATCACGCCATGGGGACCCCTCAAAAGTGGTGCGCTAAGCGGCAAATATACCCGCAAAAATGACGGAGACATCAAAGCCGATCGCGGCGCGATGGTCCCGCTCAACGAGCAGACCTATGCGTTGATCGATGAGCTGGAGAAGATCGCCGAGGGGCATGGCAGCACGGTCGCCCGCATCGCGCTTGCCTGGGTGCGCCTGCGGTCTGGCGTGACGTCCACTATCATCGGCGCGCGTAGTGTGAGCCAGCTCGACGACAATATCAAATCGACCGAGATTGCGCTCAGCGCCGAGGAGTTGATCCACCTTGACGAACTGACCAAGCCCGCGCTGCCGTTTCCGCAGAGCATGCTGACCATGTTCCCCGCGCTCCACAACGGCGGAACGACGATCAACGGCGTCGCAGGTGGCCCGTCGATGATCATCAAGCCGGGCGAAAAACCGTATTGAGATGCCGAATCTCGGCGCCGTTGCGGCTGTTCGACCACGTTCGGCCGTTCGGCGGTCCATGCCTGAACGGCTACATACGTCGGAAGCGGTCATTCGCGTCTTGGAATGCGGCGCGGCAACAGTACCCTCAGTCTTGCCGTTCCAGCTTGGTTGGGCGCAATCCGGAAAGCGGCCATTTGTCATCCAGCCCGAAGCGACGGCGGGACCCGCGGGATTGGGACTTCGCGACGGTCTGCTCCGGAGCGCCACTAGGGCGAATCTAGACTTCGCCCGGGGGGCAACGCACTGTCCGGCGGTGCCCACATTGCTGCCGTCCGCAGGCATAAGTCACTCGGGTCGAATACATCGCTGACCCTTTTTCCGCGCCTATTTCCCCTCTCTCGATCCTAAAGAGTGCATTCAGAAGGGCGGCGAGCCGCGGATCGGTTCCGTACCAGTTGGGGTTAAGCATTCTATTTGGCGTATAGGAAACGCCCAGGCGGCGCGCCGGATCGGCAAAAGCCGTGCTGCCCCCAAAGCCGCAGTGACCAAAGGATGCCGAGTTTGATCCGTACCTCGTTTGATCGAGACGAAATCCTGCTGCGTATCGGCCTAGTTCGCCATGAGTCTGGTTTAAGCCGGCTACGCGCGCGCGGGTGGCCTGCTGTAGCGCGGACTTGCTGATCAGCGGCATCCCGTCCGCCTGGTCGACGCGAACGAGATGAGCATAGAGTTTAGCGAGATTGCGGGCATTTGACGTGGCGCCTCCTGCGGGCAAGCCATATGCGCGACCTTGGGCTTGATCTGGTCCCCACAGGCTTGCGCCCTTAATGGCCGAAGCTGCCAACGCTTCCGGATTGGGAGAGTCGAAGCTCAGGCCGTTGGGGTCCATCGCCGACACCATCGTGGCGGCGCGGTGCTCTTCTGTCGCTGGAAGGCCCATGAAGGCGTCGATTCCGACCTTCGACGCCACCTGCTCTGCAAAGAATCGGCTGACCGTTCGACCATCGGTTCGCCGGACCAACTCATCGGCAAGCGTTCCAAAGGTTAATGAATGATAGCCAAAGACGCCGGGTCGAAAGAATGGCTCTTGTGCGGCAAGCCTGGCTGCAAGGGCTTTGTGCTCGTGAAAATCCTCAACCGTCGCCGAACTGCGAGGTCCCGTAAGCCCTGCCTGATGCGACATGAGTTCCCCGACGGTTACTGTCCCCTTGCCATGTGCTGCGAACTCGGGCCAATATTTCGCCACCGGCGCTTCGTAGTCGAGCTTGCCCCTGTCCACCAGCATTGCGACGCATATCGAGGTCAGGCCCTTGGTCGTCGACATCAGCGTGTAGAGCGTATTTTCGGCGATCGGGACCGAGCCAGCTTCGTCCGCGCTCCCGCCCCACAGGTCGACGAGCGGCACCCCATCCCGATACACGGCGAAATGGGCGCCAAGCTCCTTGCCTGACGCGAAGTTGCCTTCGAAAGCGGTGCGGACGGCTTATATCCTGGCGCAACAGTTCCATGGATCGTCCCGCTCAGGCCCCGGCTGTCGGCAACGCGTTCCGGCGAAGGAGCAGCCATGGCCACGCCGGCCAACTGCAGCCCGGCTGCGCCGACGATCACATCCCTGCGAGACAGAAAAGCCGATCCCATATTACTCTCCTCACATCTATACTGATCAATCCAGAACTACCGACATCACGCCGTGCCGATTTCCCGCGCCAAGGTTTCGAATCGCTGCTTTTGATTGCGCACCGCGAAGATCATCAGCACGGAGCACAGGGATGCAATGACGAGGATGCTCGCAGTGAGCAGGAAGGGCAGCCCATATCCACCAGCGCGATCGAACAGGAAGCCGATCAATGGCGCGAAGCTGAAAATGAAAGGCAAGGTAATCGCGTAGCTGATCCCCATCGCCCGACTGATGCTCGCCGGTCCCACCAGCATGCTGAGTGCGGCGCCGTGCATCGTCGTCACGGGGACGACACATATTCCAATCAGGGCGGCGAGCGCGAACAAAGGAAAGCCTGCCACATGCAAAAGGCCCCACCACAGCAGCGCTTGGCCTAAGGTGGCGAGCGCGAGCGCTGAAGGAGGGCCGATGCGATCTGTTATCCAGCCAATCAGCAAGGTGCCGATAATTCCGGCGCCCGCATAGACGGAAAGTAGCCCGGATGCCATTTGCAGGGACAGGTCCCGCTCCATGCCGAAGGGAACGATATGGACGAGGAACGCCGTGCCCGATCCCGATATCACGCCGATCACGATCGATACCAACCAAAAAGGCAGGCTGGCCAGGATTTCGCGCGTCGACAACGGACGATCCTTGATTGCCACCTGCGCACCGGTGCCAGCTAAATCGATATTTGCCCCGCGAGGGACCTGACCGATCCGGTCAGGATGTTCCACGATCAGCATCAGGACGGGGATCAACAGGAGGAAGATTGTCGCGATCCCGCCGAGAACCACGAGCCTGCCATATGCCGGCAGAAGTTCAGCGATGATGAAGGGCGTCAAAAACAGCGCGATTGGCAGGTTGACGACGCTCAGAACCTTGCCCTGCCCGGAGGCAAACCACCGGCTGATCAGCGTCAGCGGACCCAGTATCGCTAACAGGCTCACGCCCGTCCCAATCAGGGCGAACATCACGAGGGCGAGGCCAAAGGACGGCAGAAGGGCGAGACCCAGATAGCCAAGCGCACTGAGCGACGCGCCGCCGATCATTGCGCTTCGCGCCGAGACTTTTTGCAGCAGCCCGCCCAGAAAGGGAGACAGGCCCCCGATCGCCAGCATGATCAGGCTCATTCCCGTTGCCGCTACTGCGCGGGCCACGCCGAAATGCTGCTCTGTACTGGCGAGCAGCGGTCCGAACGATCCGAATGCAAAGCCGGCCGAGAGGGTTTGCGCGAGAAAGCACGGCAGTACCACTCTCCACCCCAAAAATGGGCGAACTGATCGTGTGTGCATCGGAATCCTCTCGATGTTCGGCAGCTACGTAAAGCTCACATGTTTGCGGTGCTGCTCTGATGTAACGGCTAGTCTAGCTGCGAATTCGCCGAAGCATAACGTGCTCAGGTGCCAGTCCTATTGCGGTTTCCAGCATGAAAAGACACAGCGCCCGACTGAATAGGAAGCTATTGAGGGTCGCCCCCCCACGCGGCCGACCAGCATATATGTTCAACATGGCTCATAAAGCTTACATGAAGACGGCCCGGTTCAGTGGAACTAGGAAGTCGGTATCGGGATTGCTTTTCGCGTCGCCGACGCGCTCATGCGCCACTGCGGCGACCAATTCGCGACGGATGGGAAGACGCGCTTTCTCTGCTCGAGGCAGCGCTACCGCCATCTCCGCTGTCGTGAGATCGGTGCAATAGACTGGCGATCCAGGCTGCTGACGCCAGGACTCCGCAATCGACCCCGCATCAAACGGATTGAAACCGGTCTCGTCGACCAGACGCATCGTCACGTCCCGATCGACCGGCCGATCGGCGGCGACGGGAATGGCGATGCGGCCGGGACTGCCCGGCGCCTTGCCATAGACATCGAAAGAGCGGGCGCCAATCGCGTTCCACGCCTTGGCGATCGGCCGGCCCAATTGCTCGACTACCCAAAGGCTTTCGACCTGACCTGCTTCCACAGCGTCGATTGCGCCGTCCCGGGCCGGGTAATAGTTGGAAGTGTCGATCACCACCGTATCTTCAGGCACCCCTGCGAGAACGGGCTTGACCGTCGACAGGCGCTGGAACGGAATAGAGAGGATGATGACATCCACCTCTTTCACCGCGTCCTCAGCCGTTGTCGCCTGCGCGCGGGAGGCAAGTATCTGCGCGTCGATTGTCTCGGGTCCACGCGAGTTCGCGACTTTGATCTCATGACCCGCTTTGGTCAGTTCGCGGACCAACGTCTTTCCGATGTTGCCTGTACCCAGAATTGCTATCTTCATGCTCTTATTCCTGTCGCTCGAATATTGGAATCTGTGGTCGCACGATCTCTACTTCAGGCGTGGATGTAAACATATCCCATTTTTCGCGTCTGCGGAGCGGTAACGGCGCCTGGATCTCGCGCGTAACTAACACATAGGGCGGTTTCACGGCCCGGCCGGGGCCGGGGCGTTGGCGAAGGCGCCCGCGCGATGGATTTTGGCTGAGCGCCCCGGATAATTGCTCGACAGGATATAGAGTTCACGGGTGCCGGGCTTGATGGCCATGCTGGTGGTGAAGAGCAGCTCTCCGCAGTCCCGGTCGGGGATCAGTATCTGGCCGATCGGCACGCCTTTGGGATTGAACACCATGACCCGGCCTTCGCCGGCGAGCGCGGCATAGACGTTGCCGTCGCTGTCGGTCCGCAACGAATCCACGGTCGCGCCGGTGAAATGGTAGCGCATGGTGGTGGCGACGACGGGCGCAATTTGCGTCGGCGTGACCAGATTGATGCGATGGAGAAACCCCGTCCCCACCTCGCCGACCCACAATGTCTTGCCGTCCGGGCTGATCGCGATCCCGTTGGGCTCGGACATACGGATCATGATGGGGGTGACCGTCTTCATGTCCGGGGCGACATGATAGACCCCGCCGGTGCGGTCGGCATTATTGCCCTTGAAATCGGTGAAGTAGAAGCCGCCCTCCTTGTCCATGGCGAGGTCGTTGGGCTTATGGCCCGCCTTGGGATCGATGATGACCTGCTTGTCCGAACCGTCCGGCCGGATCGAGAATATACTGCCTCCGCCACCTGCCACGAGGATGCGGCCGTTCTTGAGAAAGGCCAGACCAGAAGAGTGGGCTTCATTCTTCGGCAGGATCATCGTCAGGTCCTGCTTGGGGGAAAGCCGCATGACCCGCCCCCCTTGCACCTCGACAAACAGGAGGTTGCCCTGCGCGTCGAACAGAGGCCCCTCTATGAAGAGATTCTGGTCCATCCCGCCGAACGCCGACAGGCTGGTCGTCATGCTGTACCATGGTTCAGCGACGATCGTCTGGAGGCCCGCCTCGCTCGGTGGGATCACGGGCGCAGGGCTGTCCGTGGGATAGGCCAGCGTTGGATAGGATGTGGCCCCCGCTTTCGACGGGGACT
Source organism: Sphingobium sp. FG11 (assembly GCF_057809915.1). NCBI lineage: Bacteria > Pseudomonadati > Pseudomonadota > Alphaproteobacteria > Sphingomonadales > Sphingobiaceae > Sphingobium > Sphingobium sp. FG11. The sequence goes on along the minus strand of NZ_JBMDKW010000008.1, from coordinate 155,432 downwards.
GCGCCTCACCCTGGCCCGCACAAATCGTGCAGGCCAGGATCATCGACCATTTGGAGGTATTCCGCACCAAGAGACTTCTGATCATCAGAACTTGGTCGACACGCGGAGCATGATTTCCCGACCGCGGCTGACATAAGACTGGAGATCGCCGAGAACCGCGGGGCCAGTTTCGTTGCCTGGCGCCGTGCCCGAATTGGGCACATTGCTGGCCCTGACGAAATAATATTTATCGGTCAGGTTGCGGCCGATCAGCGCGATGTCCCAACGGTCATCCTGCTCCGAGAGGCGCAGCGTCGCATCGAACAGCTGGTAGTTGGGCACTCGTCCCTGCGGGATGGAGCCCGGGTCCGAAAGATAGCTGGCGCTGAACGTCATGTTGGTCGACAGGCCCAGTTTCATGCCGGACCCGATCGGCGTTTCATAATCGAAGCCCACATTGCCCGTCCATTCCGGCGTGCGGACCACCGCTGTGCCGGCCAGATCCTGCAACGATCCGTTGACGCCCGGAGCGGCGGGTACCCCAGATCCCGGCTGGCCAGGCACCGGCACGAACGCGCAACCAAGGGCCTTGCTCTGACCCCGATAGCAATTCGCGAAATAATCGACATAGCGCGCCCTGTTATAGGCCACCGCACCATGCAGGCTCAGCCCCTGCAACGGCGTGCGGTACGAGAAGTCGAACTCCCCGCCCTTGCTCCGCACCTTGCCGACATTTTTGAGTTCCTGAAAAGCGCCGGTGCTGAGCGTGACCTGCAAGCCCTTCACCTCATAGGTGTAAAGCGCGAGACTCGTGCGCAAGGCACCGTCCAGCAAGGATGCCTTGGCCCCGGCTTCGAAGCCCTTGACGGTCTGCTGGTCGTAATCCAGCGGCAAGGCGAAGTTGGCAGCGCCCCCGTTATAACCGCCGGAGATGAAACCGTGCTTGTAGGAACCATAGATGTTCAGTTTACGGTCGGGATGGTATGAAAGCGTGAATTCCGGCGAGAAATCGTTCCAGTGGTCCTTGGAACCCTGAGCGAGAATCGGCACCCGTGGCAGAAGAAGGCCGGTCACCGGATCGACGGCGGTCTGGCTTTCTGCGATCGGCAACTTTTTCTTCTCATAGGAATAACGGCCCCCTCCAGAGAACTGAATCTGGTCGGTGATATCCCACTGCATCTGCATGAAGCCCGAATAGGCGGTGCCCTTTTGCTCGTGATGGGAGTTGGCGACCACCGCTGGAACCAACGGCGGCACCGTCGTGAAATTGGAACCGTTGAGAAAGGCGGCCAGCCCCTGTTTGGCCGTGCTCTTCTGGAAATGCCCGCCGATCATGAAGTTGACCGGCCCGTCGAAATTGCTGGTGAGGCGAAGTTCTTCCGACAGTTCCGTGAAGCTCAGCCGTTGATTGGATGCCAGCATGCGCGAGGGCACATAGGTTGCGGTCACGTTGACGAAGGCATCGGCCTTCATATGATAGAGGCCGGTCACCGAAGTCAGCGTCAGCTCGTCGCTTGGGCGGTAGTTCATTTCATAACCGACCAGCAGCTGCTTTTGCTCCCCCCTCAGCTGGCCATCATTCTCGCCAAAACGCGGGTAGCGCAGGGCGAAGTTCGGGGTCCGCGCGCCCACCGAAACCTTGTCGTCGGCGCGGCAATCGTCGATCTGGCCGGATAGCGGCGCGCCATTGGGACAGGATACGAGCTGAAGGTTTGACGTGTATCCATCATCATGGAGTTCGCCGTAGGTGACCTTGAGGCGGGCGTCGAAATTGTCGGCCGGCTCATATTTGAGCGTACCCCGCACCGCGAATTCTTCCGCCCTGGGCGCATATTGGTGCTTGGGCGCGGTGATTTCCGTGCGCGGCGTGGTGTTGCGAACCCAGCCGCGCATTTTCGAGCCATAAGCCGCGATGCGAAAGCCGAGGCTGTCGGTTATCGGGCCGGCGATATAGCCTTCACCGCGCCACTCATGGGCGTTGAACTCATAGCCGACCGACGCCTTGCCCTGAAGCGTTTTCGTCGGATCGCCCGTGCGGATGGAAATCACGCCGCCAGGGCTGTTCTTGCCATAGAACAGCGCTTGTGGCCCTTTCAGCACCTCGACCTGCTGCATGTCCATCTGGCCCATGCGACGGACCGAGGCGCGCGCGACCTGCACGCCATCGATGTTGAACGACACGGCCTGGTCGGCAAAGGGATTGCCGTCCGAACCGCTGATACCCCGGATCACGATGCTGCCGCCCTGGGCAGTGCCACCGTCGCCGACGATCAGTTGGGGCACGAGGCGGGCGATACCATCCATCGAATTGATGCCGCGTTTTTCCAGCTCGGCGCCAGTTACCGCCGTGATCGCCACGGGCACGTCGATCAGCGTCTCTTCGCGCTTGCGCGCCGTCACGATGATTTCTTCGTCGTTTGTGTTTCGGGCGACGCTTGGCGAAAGAGTGGGAGCGGCTTCCTGTGGGATAGCGGCCGTGAATGCAGTCGCTGTCATTTTGGCGACTTGGGGCCCACGGGCCTTCACTATGGCGAACGCGCCCGAAGCATCCCGCTTCGCCTCGAAGCCGCTATTGGCGAGCAACGCACTCAACGCGTCTTCGGCTGTCATCCGGCCAGAGATGCCTGCTGAACGGATGCCGCGCATCTCGTCAGCACGATAGACGATCTGAACGCCGGACTGGCGCACATAAGTGAAAATCGCCAAACTCAGGTCACCGGCCGGAATCTGAAATGTCGTTGCCCGCGCTACGGCAGGCGCAGCAAAGGCGGCCATGCAGGATGTGGCAGCGAGAATCGTGGTCAAAGATAGATTGGTGCGCATTAGATTCCTCCCCGAGACAAGTTTTTTGCCTTCTTCACTGAAGAGTGTCGGCCGCACCAACCCCCCACGCTATTTCTGCGAAATTTTTATCTGGCTCCCTTGTTCTTCGACCCGCAGCCCGTACGCATCCCGCATAAGCCGCGCAAAGCCGGCGATATTTCCCGTCTTGAACGCGCCGTCGATCCTGATCGCAGCCACGGCGGGATCGGCTATGACCAGCTTTCTGTCATTGTAGCGGTTGAAATCACGCGTCGTTTCCGCCAGCGGGGCGTGGTTGAAGACAATCAGCCCCCTGCGCCATCCGATCATGGCTTCCACCTGACCCAAATCACCGCTGTGCGCATAGGTGGCGCCCCGCCGCGTGACGGCCCAGTCCCCCGGTTTCATCAGATGAGCTTTGCTTACGGTCTTGTCGGCAAGGCCCAGTTCGACCTCTCCCTCCAGCACTGCGGTTCTGATTCCCTCCTCATCCTTGCGAATGACGAATTTGGTGCCCAGATCTGTGACCTGATACACACCGATTCGAACCTCGAAGGGCCTTTTCTCGTCATGATGGACATCGAAAAAGGCTTCGCCGCGGTCGAGCGTGACCAGTCGGCTGCGCCCGTTCATGGCGACATGAACCTGGCTGTAGACGTTGAGTTCGATCTTGCTGCCATCCGCGAAAGACAGCGTTCTGGGCTGGTCCGAACTTGCAAACCGCTCGTAGCGAGGTGCTGACTGCGGCTTCCCGATAATGATGCTCGCGCCCAGTGCAATCAGCAGCGACGCCGCGATCGCCGCGCCCGCACGCCAGGCGAGTGTTCGGGCTGCCGCAGTCAGCTGGGGGGGACGCAGGGGAGCGATCCCAATCGCGGTCACTCGATCAGCCGCCCGCCATCCATGTTCGAGCCTCCAAAAGACCGCCCTGTGCCGGTCCGACAAAGCAAGCCAAGCTTGAAACTCGACTTCCCGCTGGAGCGACCAGTCCGGTTCCTCCCGGCTCAGCAAAAAGAGCGCGGCGCGCTGCTCAACCGATTCAGTCATGCTCTTCCCGCCTCGCCCGGCGCAGGGCGCTGAACCGCTTTTCCCGCTTCACCCGACCGCTGTCGCCCAACATGAAATCGACGAGCGTGCGCATTCCCAGCGTCAGCTGGCGTTCGACTGCGGCGACGCTTACGTCCATCTGCTCGGCAACTTCGCGCACGGTCATCCCCTCGACCTTGCGCAGCCGCACCATTTCCCTGCAACGCGGCGGCAGATGCTCCATCGCCACGATGGCGCGACGCAATTCCTCGCGGGCGGTGGCATAGCGTTCGGGGGTAAGATAATCCTGCTCATTGGTCACCTGATCGAGGTCGGCGATGAAATCGAATGATATGATTTTGTTGCGCTTCGCGCGCGAAATCATCAGGTTGCGCGCGATCGCAAACACATAGGCATGGCCATTGTGAGGAATTCCCTGCCGCGCGCCTGTTAATGCTCTTTCATAAACGTCTTGCAGCATGTCTCGGACCTCGTCCTGGTTCTTCCAACGGGACCGGAAAAAGGAAAGCAGTTGGGCTTCCATCGGCAGAACGAGTGCAGTGAACCACGCCTTGATCTGCTCTTCCTCCATGGTTCCCCCCTACGCTAGGACATGCGAGCGGCCAATTACCCCACGTCGGATATCATTTTTCTACCACATCATCCCTAGCACTAAATGTCGCCTGACCTCAGCGCGACGATGCCTTGCTGCACACTGGTGGCGGAAATGAGCGGAAGCCAGCGTATTAACTGGACATGCAGATAAACAGTTATCTCGCGTCCTTTCCTCGGGCGTCGGCGTCCGATCATCGGACGCGACGCTGACCGCAACCGCCTCCCACGGTCGGCTGGGCGGAGCAGGAAAGCCCCGCAATGCCCGGTTGCATCCCCTCACCCATCGGAGCCATTTCGGATGAAGGCCAGCGAACAGAGCCGTCGAGAAGCGTTGTCTGGGCCAAGTTGTTCAGAAAGGTTTCAGAAGCTCGCCCGATTTAATTGCCTCTCTGCCGCAAATGATGGCATGGACCGAAATCGCAAAAGACGCATATGCCCGTTAGGGCAGAGGAACGATTGATGCCTGATAAGTTGAGCGAGGGCGCTATGCCTACATCGCTCGACCGCCACCGGCGGCACTTTCTTGATAGGCTATACCGTGACCATATAGGCAATCTAGTGGGGTGGTTGCGGCGGCACTATGGTGGTGGCCCGCCGTCGCCTGAGGATATTGCGCAAATCGCCTTCACCAAACTGGCTGCGCTTGACGACATCCAACGGATCGAAAAAATCAAACCATATCTCTATGCCATGGCTGTCAATGTGGCGCTCGACGAGATCAAATGGATTAAACGTACTGATGCTTTCACGGACCATGAACTGCATCGCACCGGCCACGCCCTGGAAGAAATTACGCCCGAACGCGTCTATGAGGGAAGGGAGCAACTGACCCTGCTCTCCCAAGCCATGGAAGGCCTGTCGAGCAAGCAACGCGAAATCATCAGGAGGAGCCGCTTTCTAGGCCAGACCTACGCCCGGATATCCGCGGAAACGGGCTGGAGCAGCGCTGACATTTCACGACAATTAGGCGCCGCCATGGTCGCCGTTCAGGCAGCGATCGCCAACGGACCGACGGAGGATAAATGAGCGACATAGCGAACATTAGGTCTCCCGGAGACGATGCGGGCGCGCCGCAGGATCAAGCTGTGCGCTGGTTGGCCTATTTATACTCAGGTGAGGCGACCAACGACGGTAGAGCGAAATTCTCTTCCTGGCTGGATCAATCGACCATAAATGTCGTCGCCTATCGCAATGTGGAACAGATCTGGCGCGATATGATCTTCGCTGGCGTCCAGAGCATGTTCTCGACGGAAGCATCCGACCACAACTCCGCAAGCAATATCGTTGACTTCGAAAGCCGCGCGAGCGACTTCTCTTCCTGGTCTGGGCGGCGGGGCGCGATCGCGGCGACGATGGCGGTGGCCGCATCACTATTGCTGGCGTTGGGAATCTGGCACCTGGGATTTTTCGATACGCCCACCGTCCAAATCTATCGAACGGCTGTAGGGCAAATAAAGACCGTCTCGTTTTCTGACGGTACGCGGGTTACGCTTGGGGCGGATACCACGATCCGGGCGACATTTTCGAAGCGGCGTCGTGGGGTGGAACTGATCGACGGCAGAGCCTGGTTCGATGTGGCATCCAACCCGGCAAAACCGTTCACCGTCCTCGCCGCTACGACACATATTCAAGTGGTCGGTACGCAGTTCGATGTTGATCGGGCACCAGAAAATGTGCGCGTGGCGGTGGCAAGGGGCGTCGTGCGCGTCGTACCGCTTGCTGGCCGGGCGCCGCGCAATGACGGCGTCCGATTGATCGCCGGTCAGCGCGTCTTATCCGCTGTAGATGGGCGCATTGGTCCCATCGAGCGTTTCGATCCCGCCAATGCGGCGCTCTGGCGGACGGGGCTGCTCATTTATCGTGATGCCCGGCTGAGTGATGTGGTGGCGGAGGTGAACCGTTATCGTGTCGACAAGATCGTTTTGGCCAATGAAAACCTCGGCGATATGAAAATTACGATGGCAGTGCGCGCCGATCAGACCGACACCCTGCTGTCGGGGCTTGAGGCGACGGCTCCGCTACAGATAGATCGCACCCCGTCGCGCGTCAGGATCCGACCTAAAAGATAGACGGAAGGAGGGACGACCGTAGAGAAATATTCTTTATAATGAACAGCTTGCATAAATTTTTCGAAGAACCTGGAATATTTTTTAAGCTGCGCCGTCTCTTCACAGGGGCGTCCGCCGGGGTGACCTCAAATAATTGATAATATTAGGGGAGATCAGGGGCATGCAGAGGAATCATATTTCTCAGAAAACGGTATCGCACCGCGCGAGCAATGGACTGGCAGGCGCGTGTTCGAGGCTGGCGTTGACGCTGGGTATCGCGGCCGCTGCGTGCATGGTGCAACCGGCGGTGGCGCAGGCAGCATCGCAAACCATTTCAATCCCGGCCGGACCGCTGGACGTCGCACTGCTGGAGCTTGCGAGCAGGACAGGGATTTCCGTGTTCGTTCCACCTGCCCTCGCGGCGAAGAAAATCGCACCATCCGTCGATGGCACGATGACGCCGGATCAGGCGCTGAGCAGCCTGCTGCGGGGCAGTGGCCTTGCTTACAGCCGCAGCAGCAATGGGGCCTATCTCATCGTAAGCGCGCAGCCCAGGAAGATTGCTTCGGCCTTCGCCTCGGCGGCGCCTCAAATGGCTTCCCCGTCCACCGAGAGCGCCCCGCGCCAGGCAGCCCCTGTACCCGTCGACGACATCATCGTGACAGCACGCAAGCGTGACGAGACGTCCATAGCCGTTCCGGTCGTTCTGACGGCAGTAAGCGGGGCGGAACTCACGCGGCGGGGCATCAACAGCGCCGACGCGCTGTCTCAGCTCGTTCCCGGCCTGACGATCGCGGGCGCGGGTGGCGGCGCCCAGGGCGGCACGATCGCACTGCGCGGCGTGGCCGGTCCGGACACCAATCCGCTCGGCGACCAGGCGGTGTCGTTCAACATCGATGGCGTTCAGGTGGCGAAGTCGAGCGTCCGCCGTCTGGCCTTCATGGATCTTCAGCAGGTCGAGGTTCTCAAGGGGCCGCAGTCGCTGTTCTTTGGCAAGAACAGCCCCGGCGGCATCATCTCGCTGCGCACGGCCGACCCGACGCCGAACTTCCAGGCCAAGGCATCGGTCGGTTATGAATTCAATGCGCATGAGTGGCGCGGCGAAGGCTTCGTTTCCGGCCCGCTGACCGACACGCTCGGCGCGCGGCTCGCCGTTTATGGCTCGGACATGCGCGGCTGGGTCAAAAGCGTGGTCCCGGCGAACAGCATCAGCCCGCCCTTCCATCGCTATGGCCCCCGCAGCCGCGAACTCGATATGCGCGGCACGTTGAAGTTCGACCCGACCGACGCGTTCAGCGCGCGGCTCAAAGTCTCCTACGGCACGGTCAAGGGCGCTGCTGCCACGGGCAATGCGCAGGTGGTGAACTGCCCTATCGGAAGGTCCCAGCTCACCGGCGTGGTCAGCGACTGCAAGGCCGACGGGCGGATCAACCGTACCGATAATGTCAGCACCGCTTTCACGCCCTATGAGCCGGCCTTCGGCGATGGTCACACCTATTCGAAGCAAAGGCAAATTCTGGTCGGGCTGGAACTCAACTACAAGCCTAGCGATACGATCGATTTGACCTCCGTGACCGGCTTCTACCAGGCCAAATTCAGGAACATCGATCAATTTGCGACATATCCGGTTGTTCCCATCGGACAATTCGGAAGTTTTGGCCTGCCACAGTTTCCATCTTTTCTGACCTATTATAACCGGGAGATTTCGCAGGAACTTCGCGCGAGCAGCAACTTTGACGGGCCGTTGAATTTCACGTTCGGCGGGATCTACTCTGACACCCGATCATCGATCTTCACCCATGCCATGTACAATATGGACGATCCGCGTGAGCTGGTCCATTCTTTCGCCGCTCAGGACGGCGTTGCCTATTCGGGGTTCGGTCAGGCTCGCTTCGATCTGACGCCGCAACTCGAACTGTCGGCTGGCGGGCGCTATTCGCACGAGAAGAAATCGCTTCCCGTCACGCTTGCGGATCTGACCCTTTCGCGTGTCAATTCGGTGACACCCTATGCGACACCCGTGCGCAAGATTTCGTTTAACAATTTCTCACCGGAATTGACGGCTACCTACCGGCCCACCGAGAGATTGACCCTGTTCGGGTCATACAAAAAAGGGTTTCTATCGGGCGGCTTTAACGGCAGCACGGCGACTCCCGGCCTTCCGCTCAACTATGGCCCGCAGAAGATCAAGGGCTTTGAAGCTGGCGTGAAAGCCTCGTTGCTCGACGGCGCGCTGCGCACTAATCTGTCGATATATAACTATAAAGTTGGCGGCCTTCAGATAACCGCCTTCGAGAATGGGATAGGCACGATTCGAAACGCCGGCGGAGTGCGGACCAAGGGCATCGAGTTCGACATGAACTATCGCTCGCCGATCGAAGGGCTGACGCTCAGAGGCGCCATTAATTATAATCGCGCGCGCTACCTTAGCTATTTCGGCCCTTGCTGGCGCGGGCAGTCGCAGGGGCAGGGCTGTAATTTCCGGGCGATCGGCGGCGGCAATGCTCGCCCGATCCTGCCCGGCGAGACTGGCAACAACCAGGATCTGGCCGGACAGCAACTCGTCAACGCGCCAGAATGGTCAGGGAATGCAGGCGCCAACTACGAAACCCCGCTTGGCTCGGCGCTCAAGCTCGGTTTCTCGACCGACGTCACTTTCGCCAGCAGCGTGCCGACCGACGCCGCCATCAACCCGCTCCTGATCTCGCCCAAGCGCGCCCTGCTGGACGCCACCGCGCGGATCGGCGATGCCAAGGGCGCGTGGGAAGTGGCGCTGATCGGTCGCAATCTGACCCAGAAATATTATTGGGCCAGTGGTCAGCAGTTGCAGTTCACGGGATTGACGCCGTCGGGCACCCCTAACGCTTTCACACCGGCTGACACATATGCCGTGATCAACCGGGGACGGGAGATCATGATCCGCGTCACGGTCGCCTTCGGGCAATAAGCAGGGACGCATTAGCCGACGCCCGCACGCATTTGCCATGGGAATGAGAGCATAATACAAGACTCCGTCAAAATGGCGGACCTAATAAGTAAGATCAGGGACTTCGTTCATAAGAAGCGTAGCGAAAGCCTGTCTTAAAATTGAAGGAATTCCCATGGCAAAACGCAAGATGGTTGTGATGCACGGGGCCTGGGTGGCCTGTGCGGCGATTGCTACAGGACTGTTGTTTACCGGTGGCAAGGAACCGATTGCGAGCGCAGCCAGCGAGGCGGGTTCCATCTCGGACTCCGCAACACGGCCCTATTCACCCCCCGTGCGTTTTGCCAATGAGGATATGAACGTTTACTGGGGCAATACCCACCTCCACACCAACAATTCCCTGGACGCCATCGCCTTAGGTGGGGCCACCACCACACCGGATGAGGCGTTCCGATTTGCGATGGGTCAGCAAATCGTCACCGCAAGCGGTGAGCCGGTCAAACTCCGTCACCCCCTCGATTTCCTCGTCGTGTCCGATCATGCGGAATTTCTTGGCGTACTTCCCAGACTTGCCAAAGCCGATAGCTCGAAGATCGACTGGCAACCGGGCCGGGAGTGGAGCGAGTTGCTGCAGTCCGGCGATCCGCAGAAACTATCAGGCATCTATTCCAAGTTTCATTCAGGGGCCTATGTGCCGGCCGAGTTGACACAGTCCATCTGGCAGGAAGTCGCAAAGACCGCAGACCGGTTCAACAATCCGGGTCACTTCACGGCCTTTATCGGCTATGAATGGTCATCGACGCCGAATGGCGACAATCTGCATCGCAACGTGATCTTTCGCGATGGCGCGGCCAAGGCCACGCAAGTCACGCCTTTCTCCGCGCTCGACAGCACGGATGCGGAAAAGCTTTGGGCGTATCTGAGAGCCTATGAAGCCAAGACAGGCGGTCAGGTGCTGGCGATCCCCCACAACGGAAACATCAGCAACGGCCGCATGTTCGCGCCCGAGACCTTCACCGGCCAGCCGCTGACGGCGGCCTATGCCCGCGAACGCGCGCGGTGGGAGCCGGTGGTCGAGGTCACCCAGATGAAGGGGACGAGCGAGGCGCATCCGACCCTGTCGCCGACCGACGAATTCGCCGATTTCGAAATCTGGGATCTCGGCAATTTCACGCAGACTGCGAAGCAGCCCTGGATGCTGCCTTATGAATATGCACGCTCCGCTTTGAAATCGGGGCTGCAATTTGAGCAGAAACTGGGGGTGAACCCGTTCAAGTTCGGGATGGTCGGCGGCACCGACCAGCATAACGGACTCACCACCACGAGCGAAGATAATTTCATCGGGCAGTTCCGCAATTCCGAACCGGCAGTCGGGCGTTACAGCCGCCCGATGGCGCCGGTGAAGAATGTCCGGGAAAACTGGCGTCTGGGCGCGGCGGGTCTCACGGCGGTATGGGCGAAGGAAAATACGCGCGAGGCGATCTTCGACGCGATGAAGCGGCGCGAAGTCTATGCGACAACCGGCTCGCGGATACAGGTGCGCGTCTTTGGCGGATGGAATTTCGCGAAATCCGACGTCTTGCGGCCCGACTACGCTCATATCGGCTATGAGAAGGGCGTGCCGATGGGCGGCGACCTGATGCGACAGGCGGGAGGCAGGGCACCGAGTTTCATGATCGCGGCGGCCAAGGATCCCGACGATGCCAATCTCGACCGGGTTCAGGTCATCAAGGGCTGGCTCGACGCCAAAGGCCAGGCTCATGAGAAAATATATGATGTCGCGCTGTCTGGTGGCCGCAAGGTCAATCCGAGGACCGGAAAGGCGCCGCCGGTGGGCAATACGGTCGACATCGCCAATGCGACCTTCACCAACAGCATCGGCGCCGCTGAACTGGCCACCGTCTGGACGGATCCGGCGTTCGACCCGAACCAGCGCGCCTTCTATTATGTGCGCGTACTGGAAATCCCCAAGCCGCGCTGGACCGCCTATGACGCTCAGTTCTTCAAGGTGAAGATGCCTGCCAACATCCCCATGACGGTGCAGGATCGCGCCTTCAGTTCGCCGATCTGGTACGATCCCGGGAAGTGACGGCGCAATGCACGCCAGTCAGTTCGGAACATCGCGATAAATATGGCATATAGTATCAAACGTTTGCGTGGCGCACTGCTCGTCTGGTCGTTCGTCGGGGAAAGGATGATGAGGTGATGGGGAAGCGCAAGATGGTGTCGAGGGGTGCAAGATGGGCGACTTTGGCGGCCATGTCGGGCGGGCTTCTGCTTGTCGGTGGCAAGGCTTTGTTGGCCGAACCAGCTGAAGCGCCGGCCGCGACTGTGGCTGCGGTGCCCGGTGGTTCGGCCGCACCGGCCTATTCTCCACCGGTACGCTTTGCCAACGAAAACACCAATCTTTATTGGGGGGACACGCACCTCCACACCAGTTACTCCGCCGACGCTTTTGGTTTTGGCAATCACACGGTTAGCCCGGATGAAGCCTATCGGCTGGCGCGAGGTGAGGAGGTGGCCGGCACGAGCGGTCTGCACGTGAAGCTACGCCGTCCGCTCGATTTCCTCGTGGTGGCGGACCATGCGGAATATATCGGCGTTTTCCCGCGGCTGGCCAAGGGCGGCAGCACCGAAGGCCCCTGGGAACAGGGCAAGCGCTGGAGCGATTTGCTGAAAGCTGGCGACGTCAAAACGGCGATGAACGAATTTTTCGGCATTCTTCGTGCGGGCGGGTCCAGTTCTCCGGAGCCTGGGGCGCTGGTGAAGTCGATCTGGCAGGATGTCGTGAACACCGCCGACCGGTTCAATGATCCGGGCCACTTCACCGCACTCATCGGCTATGAATGGAGTTCCACCCCAGGGGGCGACAACCTGCACCGCAACGTCATTTTCCGGGACGGCGCCGATAAGACCCTTCAGGTCGTGCCATTCTCGGCAATGGACAGCACGGACCCGGAGAAATTATGGGCCTATCTCAAGGCATATGAGACAAAGACCGGCGGACAGGTTTTGGCCATTCCCCATAATGGCAATCTCAGCAATGGCCGCATGTTCATGCCGCAGACTTTCACGGGCCAGCCGTTCACCGCATCCTATGCGCGCGAGCGGGCGCGGTGGGAGCCGGTTTATGAGGTCACGCAGACCAAGGGCACCAGCGAAACCCATCCGACCTTGTCCCCATCCGACGAATTTGCCGGTTTCGAACTGTGGGATACCACCAATGTTCAGGGTGCTGTCCGCAAGACTCCCGCGATGCTGCAATATGAATATGCGCGCAAAGCATTGAAGGACGGGCTGCTATACGAGCAGAAGCTGGGCGCCAATCCGTTCAAGTTCGGCATGATCGGCAGCACCGATTCGCATATCGGCGTGACGACCACCGCAGAGGATAATTTTTTCGGGAAATTGCCGAATTCCGAGCCGTCTGCCCGCCGTTACGCTTTGCCTGTGGCGGAGACGAAGATAACGCAGTGGAACTGGCAGATCGGCGCGTCGGGGCTTGCGGCGGTTTGGGCGAAGGAAAATACCCGCGCATCGATATTCGACGCGATCCGGCGACGGGAAGTCTATGCGACCACTGGCTCGCGCATTCAACTGCGCGTATTTGGCGGGTGGAATTTCGCGAAGTCCGACGTACAGCGGCCCGACTATGTACATATCGGCTATGAAAAGGGCGTGCCGATGGGCGGCGACCTGACCCGAAGCCGTGGGGGCAGGGCGCCGATGTTCATGATCTCCGCCGCCAAGGACCCCGACGACGCCAATCTTGATCGCGCCCAGGTGATCAAGGGCTGGGTCGATGCCAAGGGTGTCACACACGAGAAAATATATGACGTCGCTGTATCGGGCGGCCGCAGGGTCGATCCGAAAACCGGCAAGCTGACCGCCGTCGGCAGCACGGTGAACCTGGCCGACGCCTCTTATACGAACAGTATCGGCGCGCCGGAGTTGGCGACGGTGTGGACCGATCCGGATTTCGATCCCAAGCAGCGTGCTTTCTATTATGTGCGGGTATTGGAAATCCCCAAGCCGCGATGGACCGCCTATGATGGGGCATTCTTCAAGCTGAAGATGCCTGCCAATATCCCGATGGTCGTGCAGGATCGCGCCTTCAGTTCACCCATCTGGTATACGCCTTGACCCACGGCGGCATGGGAAGATTGCAGATTGAGACAGGTATAGAGGCATGAATAACATCGTCGCGCGCGTCCGACGGGAACCGCTTGTCTGGTTCCTGCTCGCGGGCCTTTCGCTTTTCGGGCTGCATGCTCTGGTCAGTCCGGGTGAGGATGTCGCCGCCTCGCGGGTGATCGAAGTAGACCGCGACAGGCTGCTGCAATTCATGCAGCTTCGCGCGCGTTCTTTCAATGAACGGGGGGCCGGAAAATTCCTGGAACAGATGTCGCCGCAGGAAGTGGCCACGATGGTCAAGGACCTGGTGCGCGAAGAGGCGATGTATCGCGAAGGATTGCGCCTCGGCCTCGACAAGAATGATTATGTGATGCGCCGGCGGCTGGTCCAGTCGCTGGAATATCTGGCAGAGGGCGCGCCGGAATCGGCCGGACCGCCGGATGACGCCACGCTGAAGCGTTATTATGAATCGCATCGCGATCGTTATGTGGACGCGCCATCGATCAGCTTTTCCCACGCCTTCTTCAGCGCCGATGCGCATGGATGGGATGGCGCGAAAAGGCTGGCGGCCGATGCGCTGGTCAAGCTGAACGCGGGCGGCCAGCAGGCGCGCGTTCCCGCCGCCGACCGCTTCCTCTACCTCAATGATTATATCGAACGCACACCCGAGATCATCGAGAGCCATTTCGGTCAGGATTTTGCCGAGCGGCTATTTGCGATGACGCCGCAGGGCGAGCGCTGGCAGGGTCCTCTGCGCTCGAAATACGGCTTTCATCTCGTGCAAATCGTAGGCAAGGATGCCGGGCGTCCCCTGCCCTTCGCCCAGGCGCGAGCCATAGTCGCGGAGGATGCGGCGAAGGACGCCAGAGCCGCCCGCCGCGAAGCCTTCGCCGATGGCCTGATCGCGCAATTCAAGGTGGATATCGACAGCGACGTACAAAAGCGCATGACCAAATGAGCATGGCCCGCCTGCTGCTGATTTTGGTGTATTTTCTGGCAGGAGTCGTGCCTGCCAATGCCCACGATGCGTTCCCGCTGCTGATCAACATACGGCAGACGGGCGGCGCGCTCTATTCCGTGGACCTGAGGCTGCCGCCGTCCTTCCCCGACCGTTTCGCGCCCGGCGTGCGGATCGATCAACGGTGCAAGCGCATCGCCGGTCGGGAAGATCATGGAACCGATCTTTACCGATGCCCACGCGGCCTCGGCGGCGACTTGCGACTGGTCTATCCCGGTTCGGCGCCCGCGGTGCCGGGCCTCGTCCGGATCAACTGGGCGTCGGGCGAAACCCGGTCCCTGTTGCTCAAGCCCGGCGAAACCAGCGTAACGCTGCCGCAGCCCGAAAGTGCGGCCGGCGTCGCGGGCCAGTATCTGCGTCTGGGCATCGAACATATATTGATGGGGTATGATCATCTGCTGTTTCTGGTGTGCCTGCTGTGGCTGGCCGGTGGCTTGCGGCGCATCCTGCTGACGATTACCGGCTTCACCCTGGCGCATTCGGTCACGCTGGCGCTTTCGGCGCTGGGGTGGGTGCAGGTGGCGGTGCCGCCGGTGGAAGCGGCCATTGCGCTGAGCATCGTCTTTCTGGCGGTGGAAATCTACAAGGGGCAGCGCGACACGCTGAGCTGGCGCTATCCCATCGCCGTGTCGAGCAGCTTCGGCCTGCTCCATGGCTTTGGTTTCGCCGCCGTCCTGGGCCAGATCGGCCTGCCGCAGACGGAACTCGTCACCGGGCTGCTGTTCTTCAACCTGGGCGTCGAGATCGGCCAGTTGATCTTCGTGATCGTCGCGATCGCGCTGTATCTGGTGTTGCGCAGGGCCTGGGCGCATCTGCGCCTGCGCGCCGATGCGCCAGTCATCGCGCGCCATACCAGCGCCGCGATCGTCGGAACCCTCGCCTCCTACTGGCTCGCCGAACGCACGGTCGCGCTGTTCAGCTGATCCCGAGCATCGCAGAAAAATGCCCCCGCGTGCAAACCCGCGCCGCGCGGAAGCAATAAACCTCCACGGAGCATGCGATCAATGTATCCACCTGATGGACGCCATATCCTGGAGCGTCCCATTTCGGCTCTCTTCGGGATCCTGATTCTGACCGCTTCTCCCCTTGTCGCGGCGCAGGAACAGCCCCGCGACGCCGATCACGACATCATCGTCTATGGCCGTGCGCTTCCCCAGATCGGCTCGGCAATTTCCGGGTCGCAAGGCGTCGTGGGCTATCGCGACTTCGAGGACCGGCCCTTGTCCCGCGTGGGGGAACTGGTCGAAAATGTGCCAGGAATGATCGCCACCCAACATAGCGGCGCGGGCAAGGCCAACCAATATTTCCTGCGCGGCTTCAATCTGGATCACGGCACCGACTTTGCCGCCTTCGTCGATGGCGTGCCCGTCAACATGCGCAGCCATGGGCATGGACAGGGCTATCTCGATCTTAACTTCCTGATCCCGGAACTGGTCGAACGCATCGATTATCGCAAAGGCCCCTATTTTGCCGACGTCGGCGATTTTTCGGCCGCCGGCACCGTGATGTTCAAGACGATGGACAGCCTGCCGAGACCGATCATCGAGGCCACCATGGGCAGTTATGGCTATTATCGCGCGCTCGCCGCCGGAAGCGCCGCCATGGGAAGCGGGGACCTGCTCGTCGCGCTGGAAGGCACATTGTCCAACGGACCCTGGACGCTCGACGAGGATCTGCAAAAGGTCAATGCGCTGGTCAGATATTCGCAGGGCACGCCCGATCATGGATGGAATCTGAGCTTTACAGGCTATCATGCGCGCTGGAATGCGACCGATCAGGTGCCCGAACGCGCCATCGCCAGCGGCCTCATCAGCCGCCGGGGGAATATCGACCCGACATTGGGCGGCGAGACGACCCGGCTGGGATTAAATGCCGGCGCTACGCTGGGGGACACGCAAATTACCCTGTACGGCGTATATTACCGCTTTGGACTGACATCCAACTTCACCTTCTTCCTCAACGATCCCGTCAATGGCGACCAGTTCCGTCAACGCGACCAGCGCGGCGTGTTCGGCGGATCGGTGCGGCGCAAGTGGGCGGCCCGCATCGCCGGATTGCCGGTCGACCTGACCATCGGCGGGGATGCGCGGTGGGATCATATCGGCAAGATTGGCCTGTATAGCTCGGTCGGCGGCGTGACCAGCGGAACGATCCGTCAGGACAAGGTCGATGAATATAGCGGTGCCCTGTTCGCTGAGGGCACCGCATCGCTGACCGATCGGCTACGCCTCACGCTTGGCCTGCGTGGTGACCTCTATGGCTATGAGGTGGCCGCGAAGACCCTAGTTGCCAATAGCGGCAAGGGATCGGACTTCATGCTAAGCCCGAAGGTGGCGCTCGCATGGCGCATGCTGGGCCGGCTTGAACTTTATGCCAATTATGGCGAGAGCTTCCATTCCAACGACGTGCGCGGGGCAACGATCAGCATCGATCCCGTAACCGGCGATCCGGTCGACCGGGTGCAGGCGCTGGTCAAGGCCCGTGGTGCCGAGATCGGCGCGCGCATCGAAGCGCCGCGTTTGACGATGTCGCTGGTCGGTTTTTACCTAGGGCTGGCGTCGGAACTGGTGTTCGTCGGTGACGGCGGCGGCACGGAAGCCAATGACGCGACCCGCCGCCATGGCGCGGAAGCCAGCCTGTTCTGGCGTCCGACCGACTGGTTGACGATCGATGCCGCCGCCGCCTTCACCCATGCCCGTTTTCACCATGCCCCTTCCGGCGAGGACCGCATTCCCAATTCAGTAAGTGAGGTAATATCGGCCGGCGCTGCCGTAGAACTAGACCATGGCTTCAGCGGCTCGCTACGCCTCCGCCACTTCGGCGCATCTCCGCTCATTGAAAACGGCAGCGTCCGGTCCAATCCGACGACGCTCGTCAACTTGGGTGCCTATTACCGCGTCGGGCGGACAAAAATCGGTGTGGACGTGCTCAACCTGTTCGATGCCAGCGACGCGGACATCAGTTATTTCTATGCCTCCCGCCTTCGCGGCGAACGCTCAGAAGGTGTGGAAGACCGACACATCCATCCCGTCGAGCCGCGACAGGTCCGCCTGTCGCTGAGAATAGCTTGGTAGTGACCGCTTTAACTTGATGACGAAGAATGGCTCAACGATGTTAGCGGCATTCAAACCCACGAATGGCGGACTCCGGCTGAAGCCGACGCTTTACGGTCCACTCATGGCGTCGGCTTTGTCCCAAGACCCGCCGATTTCGATCCTTCGTGGCTGCTCAGCCGCAGATTTTCCGTCCTCAAATATGGACCGTACGCTTGCTCATTTTGATTGGCCAAGACTGGCTGGTCGCGGAATAGCTGCTTGTAGCAATAGCCAGCGACAGAGCAGAGAAGAACAATCGGCGGCAAGGAAGTGCGAAAATGGTAGGGTGCTGCGCCACTTGGCGGACTTGAAACGTCCGATGCATGGTAGGAATATGTCTGATCTTATTCCTCGACATCCTCACATCCGAGAAAAACGGGATCAGGAGCGTCCAGGCCGAACAATTTAGCCGAGCGCGACTTTGCCCATTTTGCGATGCGCTTGTTATAGCGGCGACGAAGCAGAGCGTAGCATTCGGCAAGGCCATGCTGCGGACTATGCTCGGCTTCCCACAGATCGATACGGCCATCGATAAGCTTTCGAAGCAGTACCGAGGCACACCAGAATTCCTCCAGGCTCAGGGCGCTCGTCATTCTGCGATGCCACTCGCGAGCCCAGACATTCCGGTCATAAGCGCCACGCGCGGCTTCCAGCGTATCACCCAGCAGACCCTGCGCATTTCCGAACCGTGCGAATATCGCTTCGCTCCTGCTATCCTGGTCTCCATAGCCAAGGATCATAAGGGCCCGCGCATTATCAGTCGGCATCTCGCTAGCCAGAAGATAGTCGACGGTCTCTTTTGCCTCAGCCCATTTGCCGGCACGACAAGCGGCGAGCGTCTCGGTGGCAAGTTCCGCATCGTCACTGGCCTGGAGCAGGCGCTCGCGGCGCAATAGCCGCATCGCATCGCCATCGCTGGCTTGCCAGATACAATGCGCCTCTAGCGGTAATTCTCCCAAGCCGATGCGGATATGCATGATCGGGTGGGTGGCACCCACCTTAGCGAAGAGCAATTTAGCGTGTTCAGCGTCGTGACGCGACAAAACACGTGCGAGCTGCAGCGCGAAATTACAGATGCGAGGTAGGTTGAAAGTGTTAAGCGCCAGAATTCGGCGGCTCCACCCCAAGGCGGCCTGAGGGAACTGTTCGACGATGGCCGACAATGCGGTGGCGCTCACATGGTTAAGCACGAGATGCGCGCCTTGTGCGCTCAACGCGCCATTGAGCGCGGCATAGCGCGCATGATAGTTACGCTGCTTTGCCTCGAATTCCTCATCGGTTTCGCGCGTCTGGTCGAAAAACTCTTCGAGAGAGAGTTTCCTCTCCCGTTCCGATACGGACACAAAATGCGGTCCCACCTCCTCGTCACCTTCGAGATCAAGCTCGATCAATGGTGCCGGTGGCAATGCTTGCGCGCCCATTGCCGCGTCGAACGCGGCATTCAGTCGCGCCAGCAGGAACGGCGCGGCTTTGTTCCCGCAAATGGACGCCACAGCCCCGAGATGCGTTGAATCGACGCGGGCCACCAGCTCATCGGGCGGCAGAAGTTCTCGCCGGGCGGCTTCCAGCAAAAGGCGGGAACCATAGGCGGCGACAAGATGAGTCGAAGTCGCGTCGCGCTCTGGTCCCGCGCTCCAATCCGAAGACGCAAATCTTGCAATCGCGCCTGCATCATTGCAACCTTTCAGCGCCGCCAAAGTCAGGGCACGAATGGACGATTCGCTGCGATCCAGTAGCCTCTCCAGTACCGCGACGCCTGCGGGCGATACGGGCGTACCGGAGGTTCAAGCAAAGGCGAGCGCCGCCAAGATGCGGTTCTCGCTTCCGCTTTCGAGTGCATCGCCAAGCAACTTGTGGAGTGACTGGGAGGATGCTGGTCGAAACACCTGATTGAACTGTATCAGCAGCGGGCCGTGGGGCGGCAGGTTCCGTAGAGCCTCGACTTGTGCATCGCCGTCCAGATGGAGGAAGGCACCGAGCAACGTCATCTGCTGAACGATCCAAATATGCGACTTCTGAAGGTCCTCGACATCGGTATCTTCGTAGAGAGCCTGTGAGAGACCGAGCAATTCCGGGACAAGAGGGTGCAATAGCGCGCCATGCCCATCGAGATCGAAGACACCCATTCGCAATGGCTCGCCCGTCCGGCCCAGTACATTAACGGCATGGGCGCGGTGCATCTCTATTGCCGCTTCGGGCGCGAACCTTGCCATACTGGTGGCGCCATCATCGAGAAAATGGTCATGTTCGTTTGTCATGCGCCCTGCCGCAAGCTTTTCGACCGGAATTGCGCGATAGCGCTCGACGGTTTCCTGGAGATTCTCTGGCTGTTGTGACTGAGGGTCACAAGGATCGGTCGCGCAATAGTCCTCCATGAGGCGCCAGCTCTTGGGCCATTCGGAGCGATCGACGAGACCATCGACTAACGCTGCTTCGCGTTCCGCGTCATTTAGCGTCCCAGTCGCACGCAATAAACTAACGAGCGCCCATTTGCCGACAAGCGAAACATCGGTCGCCATCAACGGCTCGGCGGCGCGCAGCAGAGCGGTTCGGGCTTGGGTGAAATCAACGCGGTTGAAACGGATCAGCGCGGCAAATTCCTTATCCGGGTCGCTAAATGAGATGTTGAGTGTGCTGGCGAAGGTCCAGCCGACCAAATCCTCGACAAGGGATGCCAATGGCAGGCCAGCAAGCAGAATAATTGCCTGCGCGGCAAGCCTTGCCGGATCGATCGTGTCATTGCGCTCGAGACGAGCCAATATGGTACGTTCCGCTGGCGACAACGCCGCGATTTTGGCTTCATGCTTCTCCTGTTCCTCTACCCGACGTTTTTCGCCGTCGGGCCGGGGATTGTGCCTGTCCGCGTTGCGATCGGGCTTCAAACTATATAGCTGCAACCATGTCCGCGCATGAGCGATCACTAAAGCGGCGCTGTCACTGTCCTGCCGCGCCGCGCGCAAGGCAAGCGTCAGCCAACGAAGGCGTGGCGGATCGACCACACCTTGGCTGATCACTTTGAGTGCCTCAAGGCCCGCAACAGGCATTGAGCGGATCGCCGCGGCAAAGCCGCGATAGCTTCGCTCATCGACATTCTGGAGACGCAAATAGCCGCGCACTAGCGCAATCCGAACGGCGTCCGCAGGCCCTACGTCGATCGAAACTATAAGCAGAGCCGCCGACATTGCTTCGGTCATTCTATCGAGCGCTGCGACTGGCTCCAGCAGGCGGTCTAGCGTCTCGTAAATGTCGCCTTCACATCGCGCGACATCGGCAAGCGACCTAACGATTGCAACGCCCAACGCCATCGAAAGACCATCCTCAGTGAGCACATAGCGAGTTGGATCGTCTGGCAGGGCGGTGAAATACCGTTCTCCCACAACTGCGTCTAGTTCTGCATACACTGTTCTCGGCGAGGTATGGCTGGCAACTGTGTCGAACACGAGTGAGGCCTTGGCGCCACCATTACCAGCCAGGATGCTCGCGGCATGATCCGAAAGCGAGCGAATAAACAATTCCGGCCGCCGCTCGCTCGCATTGCCCAGTTGACGGATATGCTCGAACAGGAGACGTTCGCGCGATATTTCCTCGGCGGCGCGAAGATCCCCGGCATCAAGCAATTGGACCGCAATGCCGAGGAGGCGCGGATTGAGCAATGCGTTAATGACGCGATAAGCGAGGAGGCTTGCATCAATGCCAAGTTCGGTGAGAAGCGACCCTAATTCCGCACGCGTCCATTCCCGCAAAGGACAAATTACCGCCTTCGTAATGAGGCCAGTCTTGATCCGCAGCGTGAAAAATTTCTCGCGAGATGTAACGATGAGATTGGCGCCATATTCCTCAAGGGCGATCGCGAGGCGATCGAGCAATAGCGCCCAGTTGCGCGCAGGATTCTCATTCAATCCATCGATCACGAGAACGAGGCGAGGCCTGTCCCCGGCCGATGTACGTCGCCACGCGGACAGCCGCCGCTGCCATCTTTCGGCCGCGCCTGGTGCCCTAAAATCCCCCGTTTGCTCAAGCAGGCGCGCGACAAGCAGCGCTTCAATCGCACCTGGCTCATCAAGTGGAGTGGAGATGCTTGCTGCTGGTACGAACAGAGTCAGAGGAGGATTTTCAGCAGCCAGCCAACGCAGCGCTACCGCCCAGGATTTGCCGGTGCCTTCAGGACCGATGATGATGGTAATATCGGTCAAGCGGCGCTCTAGAGCCGCGTCGATCTGCGGATCCACGCCGGGACGGCCCCGCGCTGAAAGACGTATCGTCGCGGCGGGGGCAAGCGCTTGACCAAAGCTGCTCCAGGCGGCCCGGCGGTCTGAGAAAGATTTTCGCAACCAAAGATTGTTGGACTTGAGAGCAGCACCCAAACCTAGCGCTGGCCCTTCCAACTCCGCCCGCACCGCCAGGATCGCTTGCTGCGCTTCCGCAGTTGCTTCGAGTACGCTGAGGGCGGTTTTGATGGCCTCCAAATCCACGTCCAAGCCATGTTCCGCTAGGAAGGCAGTGGTGACTTCAGGCGCGATCATCAAGGCGGCCAGGAGTGGAGGCACCTTAATATGGTCCGGCCAGTCTAGGATCAACGTCGCAAGACCATGGGTTCGCATGCTTTCAAGTGTCTCGCCAATTTGCGCGCGTACTTCGCAACTCGCGGCAAGAATCCATAGGTCGATCGGTACGGCAGACGCCAATAGCAGCGGGATTTTCGCGAGCACTTCGTTGCGCGGCAGTGTGCTGCCGTAGAGCTTCGCTTCAAATGCGATATGATTTTCCGTTCCATGGCCGCCGCCATCGCGTCCACCCTGGGTGCCTGCAGCCGCCAAGCGAAACACGTAGCCAGTTGCGGCGCTGAGCACGCCGGCGATCAGCCCCTCAAAACCGTCAGCCCCTGTCGGCTTAAGCCCTGATAAGGCGTCGCGTAACGCTGCTTTGGATGACGTTAGATCGGGCGCCATGTCGATTATCTTAGCTGAGCAATACCCGCCGCCAAGACTTCTGTTCAAAAGCGATCCAGAAGACAGGAAATAGGACCGTGTTTCTCTCTTGGCGTGGAATTTCCCAACTTACATTGCGGCTTTGCGATTAGCCAGTTTCGGCCTTTTGATGTGCTTCCCGTTCATTCGAAGCCCCTGTCCGCCATGTAGGTGACCTGCGGAGCGCTCGCCACTACCGCCCCCCTTAGGACACCCAGGAGCCAATTTTTGCCGCATAGCTACGGATGGTCAGGTTCGCCCAAGGCGATCTGCGCGCATAGCCGCTTTGCGGGCAGGCGGATATTCAAGAAACAGAGATGGCTATCCCACGGTTTTCGCATGAGTTGGAATTTGATGTAACGGCCGCGTTTCTCCAGCGTGTCGTCGTCGGGGTCGATTGAACATATCTTTCTTCCCTATTAGCTCTTGACGATCCGCACCGCCCATTTTTTCTATTGTTCTGACAGCGTCTATATACATGAGCATTGCTTGCATATCAGGCTGATATCTCGAATTTCATTTTAAGAAAATTTAGAATGTATTTGTTGATATAACAACACGTTACTTTGATTATAAAATTTCGATTACCGTTTTTTGAAATTTACTTAAACCATCATGGCTTGCCTATCTATGACGTTTGCGCCACGATAGCTTATAATATTGGGGCTTGGGGCGGCCAAAGAAGCGCGGGTGTCGGGGCTGATGGACGTAGTAAAGTTTGCCGAGGCTGTTTCTTGGCCGATCGCAACGATCGTTGCATCTATCGTGGCCTTGCTAATCGTGAGAATGATCCTCACCAAAAGCGGCAAGATCGGTTTTAGCGTTAAAGATTGGGTGTCCTTTGAGGCCAATGCATCACAGCAACTTGCCGATAGTTCCACAGCGGTACCAGAGGATGCCGGGCTTCATCAGATCGATCCGCTCTCTTTGGTTTCAGAGACTGTCGTTGAGCCTGAACAACCGACAGACATTCTTTCAGAAGAGGCCGCTGAGAGCGCGGGAGACGATCTCAACAGCCCGGCCCACCAACTCTTGTTCTCGGATAATCTCGGCGCTTTCAAAGTCTTTGAAGCGAGCGACGAAACTACAGAGACCGTGATTTCTGGACGAGCTTCTATGTCGGACGCAAAAGGGAATATGGGGTTGCGGGAACGTCTGAGGAATTGATCGCTCTTGCAGAAGCAAATCCAGGGTGGGTCAATCCTTTGATATCGCTTCTTCGCATTGCAGTGGAATCGCATGATGCGGACCGAGCGACGACCCTGATACAGCAGCTTCTCGCGCGCCGAACCAGGCAAACAAGCTTCAGCGTATTGCCTGCGGTGATCTCAGCCTATTATCGGCTTAATTCCGCCGATCGCGCCTTGCAATTCTTTCAAGAGATGGTCGCACAAGGAGCAAGTTCCGCTGAACGGGCCATTGCCTTCTCAACTCTCGCATCTGAATTTGAAAACTCTACTAATGCGTTTGCATTCCGTGCCGCGACAGAAATATCGATCTTATCTGATCCCGCCCGCGGCGCCGATCGTTTCCAACTCGCCTACAGTTATGGAGACGATATAAAAAGCTGGGCCTTTGCGTTCAACCAATATTGCCAGATTAAGCCAGACAGCCGTCAATTCATCTGGTCACTCAACAACAGAGGCGTCCTTTTCAGCGGGCTGGATAAGTCGATTTCAACGGAATTTTATTCACGAGCGATGGCTGAGGGTAACGCTCTGGCCACCTCAAATCTGGCACGTAATTTAATCCAGGACGGTTATTTTTCAGTCGCCGATAAGCTGCTCGATACCATTGTAGATATGGAGGATTCGGTCGAACATATTTCGTCGACGAAGGCCATGTCTTTGGAGGCCCGTCGGAAAACAACGAAACGATTGGAGGAGTTTGTCGCATTCACTACCGACGAGGCTAATCGCTATCGTTCTGTGATCGCCCGCGCAATGCGTGCTCTCGAACGCAATGCAGCCAAGCCCAAAGGCGTGTTTGGATCGGACGACAGAAGTTATCTCGTCATGTTTGATGGGGCTGGGGCAGCGCTGCGGGTGCTGGTAGGCAATCTGAGCTTTGAGGGCGTCGTAGTGGAAAAGGCTATTGGCTATGACGGCTTAGTGACCGCCGCCGGGCAGGGGCTTCTAGGCAATATGATGGCTACGAGCCTGTATCTTACGGGCGACAATGAAGTGACTGCAGTGATTTGGCCGAATACCAAGTCCATAAATGAACGGGTTCGGATCGTTGAACTAAAGATGCTCCAAGCACCAGCTCTGGCGAGCCTAAAACATGTTCAAGATGATCAAGCCCTTGCCGGCCTATCATTCAAGACAACCTGAGGGTTCTTGAGAACAATTTTCCTCGCTAGCCCTGAGTCGTCTAACGTCATGATCGGAAATAGGGATCGGCTGCCTCAAATTGGTTTTGCCAGCTCGAACACAGGCAGTGGTTAACCTACAACCCTCTGAGGCGGACTAGCAGCAAGGTCGAAGGGTTTCGGGCGCCGGTAGGCGTACGAAAGTCTTACATGTACGACCCGCGGGGCCTCAGGAGCTTGGCTATGGGGATTTCGGATCAGCGCCGTTACGCGCACTGGCACCATCGCTGATTTCGGGCGATCCGTGCGGAGCAGGCGGACGACAATTTGCCCGGCTCAAGCGGGAGGGTCGATGCCGGCGCGCATCATTTCGGCTATGTACGGCGGCATTGACGATGTGCGGCACGAGCGTCACCGCTTTCCGCCACGGTTCCTGGGCAGGATACATATAGGGCAGGCCATGCCCGATCATGGCGCGAACTCCGGGATACGGGTCGGGATGTTTGGCGGTGCCCGCGGCTGTCGCCAGCGCTCGAAGGTCTCGACGATGATCATGTGGCCGCCACAGCAGGGGCAAGGAGGACGCAGATCGGTGGGTGCGTCGGGCATAGGCTCGTCAGGCGGCGCGGCAACTTCCAGCAAGGTCCGTGCGCGAGCGAGGTTGGTTTTGCGGGACGAACTGGCCAGCAGGCCGTAGTGGCGGATACGGTGAAAGCCGCGCGGAAGTACGTGCGCGAGGAACCGGCGGATAAACTCGTCGGTGGCAAGCGTCATGATGCTCTGGCGCTCGGGTCCATCGCGACGATAATCCTTGTAACTTAGCTTGACGCCGGCCTTGTCGAAGGAGATGAGCCGCCGGTTCGAGATAGCAACCCGGTGGGTATAGCGGGACAGGTAGGCGAGCACCGCTTCCGGGCCGGCAAAGGGGGCCTTTGCATAGACCACCCATCGCACCTTCCGGACTGGAGCCAGATGACGCAGGAAGG
Organism: Sphingobium sp. FG11; assembly: GCF_057809915.1. NCBI lineage: Bacteria > Pseudomonadati > Pseudomonadota > Alphaproteobacteria > Sphingomonadales > Sphingobiaceae > Sphingobium > Sphingobium sp. FG11. Next base: position 129,525 of record NZ_JBMDKW010000008.1, on the reverse strand, counting down.
CACGCCGTTCGGAGAGCGATGCCAATGATCCAAAGAAGGCAAGCTTCCCGGCGTCGTAAAGCTGGATCAGCCGGCTCAGGAACAGTCGGCGGAACAGGTTGCCCAAGACACGCACCGGCAAAAGGAAGGCTGGCCGCGTCGATATCCAGCGCGTCCCGTCGAGTGCGATCCCACCACCCGGCACGACCATATGCACGTGGGGATGGTGCGTAAGCGCGGAGCCCCATGTGTGGAGCACGGCAGTGATCCCGATCCTTGCGCCCAGATGCTTGGGATCGGCGGCAATGGTCAGCATCGTCTCCGACGCTGCCTTGAACAGCAGGTCATAGACCACCGCCTTGTTCTGGAACGCGATGCTGGCGATCTCTGCCGGCAGCGTGAAGACGACGTGGAAGTAGCCGACCGGCAACAGATCTGCCTCCCGCTCCGCCAGCCAGGTGCGCGCGGCCGCGCCCTGGCACTTGGGACAGTGCCGGTTGCGACAGCTGTTGTAGGCGATCCGCCAATGCCCGCAGTCCTCGCAGGCCTCGACGTGACCGCCAAGCGCTGCGGTGCGACAGTTCTCGATCGCCGTCATCACCTTGAGTTGGGTGAGGCTCAGATGTCCGGCATGGGCGGCCCGATAGGCCGGTCCGGCTGCACGGAAGATATCGGCGACCTCGAAAGGGGTGCGCAACGGCTCAGCCGTCTGGCGCCGCCTGTAGTTGGGGTGCGGGGAGCAAGGCCAGCTTGTCGAGTGGACTGATGACAGCCCGAGCAGTTCGGGTCGCAACCTTGGTGTAAAAGGCCGTAGTCTCCAACTTCTCGTGCCCTAGCAGTGCCTGGATTACCCTGATGTTCACGCCATCCTCCAACAGGTGGGTCGCAAAGCTGTGTCGTAAGGTATGAGGACCGACCTTCTTCGCGATCCCGGCCGCGTGCGCCGCCTCCGCGACAATCCGATAGAGATGGCGCGTACTGATCGGCTTGAGATAATGCTGTCCCGGGAACAGCCATCCATCGGCATGCATGACACCCTGCTGCCGCCCAACCTTCCACCACTCGCGCAACAGGATAAGCAGATCAGCTGGCAGGATCGCATTGCGATATCGTCCGCCTTTGCCGCGTTCGACGCGGAGCAGCATACGCTCGCTGTCAATATCGCGCACCTTGAGCATCGCCACCTCAGCCACGCGCAGGCCTGCGCCATAGGCCACCGATAATGCGGCCTGATGCTTGAGCGAGGTGGTCGCGCCGAGCAGGCGCGCGACCTCGTCGGGACTAAGGACCGTGGGCAGCGATCGAGGGTGTTTGACGAAGTAAAGTCTGCGGGAGAGATCGGGCCGATCGAGTGTGCGTGTGAAGAGGAAGCGCAGTGCCGATACAATGCTGTTCATCGTAGGCAGACCGACGCCGGCATCCTGTTGATCAATCTGGAACTGACGCAGATCCTCCGGTGTCGCTGTGTCGGGAGGCCGTCCGAGATAATAGGCAAAGCGCTCTACGTGGCGAACATAGTCGATCTGGGTCTTACGCGCGAACCGGCGCAGGTTCATCTCGTCGATCATGCGCTGGCGCAACGAACTGACTGGAAAGTCGGAAATAATCTCGATCATCGTTCGACTCCTTGGTTGAAAGGAGTCGGAATGGTCTGCCTACCTTGAGCAGGGCTCAATCATGGCGCTGCACCAGAGCGATGAAAGACCTAGGGTCAGGAGCCACTCCCGCGCAGCGGGTTCGTACATGTCCCAACCTTCGCCATAAAGCAGACGGCACCTCCGGTTCCAGTTGTGGACGTGCCGCCTTCGGGGGGCATCGCCAGACTATCTGAAATAATTGGCGGAACCTGAGCGCTCGCCCGCTTCTTCCACATTCCATTCGACTTCCTGTGCACGTCGAGCATTGGTGTTCGTGTGAGTCGGCTTGGCGATAGCCGATGCTGCCCCGGACGCGTGATCCCCGGGGCTCTGGGCAGTGGGGCGGCATAACGCCGCGTCCCACAAGGAGAACGCCCATGACCAAACTTACCGATATGCAGCTTGTGCTGCTGACGACCGCTGCCGCGCGCACCGACGGCAGCCTTCTCCCGCCCGCCGAAAGCCTAGGTCGATATGGCGACCGCATCCGCCGCTCCGTCGAGAGCATGATCAAGAAGACGTTTGCGACCGAAATATCAGTTCAGGACGATAGCCGGTCATGGCGCGAGGATGCCGGCCAGCTGTTTGGCGTTGCGATCACCGACGCTGGCCGAACGGCGATCGGATGTAGTGAGCAAGTTGAATACGCGCCTCCGGCGGCGGTTGAAGATAAGCAGCCATCGGTGTCCCCGGCTCCACGCAACGGGAGCAAGGCTGCGAACGTTCTCGCGCTCCTCACACGTGAGGACGGAGCCACCCTCGTCGAACTCATCGACGCAACCGGCTGGCTGCCACACACGACGCGAGCGGCCCTGACCGGCCTCCGTAAAAAGGGGCATGTCATCGCGAAGAGCAAGCGGGACGAAGCCACCTGCTACCGCATCGAGGCCACGGCCTGATGCAACCGCTGGAGGTGCAACTGGCGCGGCTGACGACATTGTCGTCGGCCGTGCTCCGGGCCGAATGGCGCCAGCTCTATCGGCACCCAGCGCCTGACATGAGCACCGATCTGCTCGGCCGCGGAATCGCCTGGAGATTACAGGAACGGGCGTCGGGCGGCTTGCCTCTCGCGATCCAGCGCGAGATCACTCGGCTTATGCGCGAGGTTGAACGCACCGGTGAGGCCGTGCCTGCATCGGCCAGCCGGATTAAAGCGGGCACATGGCTGGTGCGCGATTGGGGCGGCGACAGTCATCATGTACTGGTTCTTGACGATGGCTATCTCTATCGCGATCAGCGATATCGATCTCTGACCAGCATCGCCTCCGAGATCACCGGCACACATTGGTCGGGGCCACGCTTCTTCGGGCTGAATACCAGAGCGAAGGAGAGCGTCGTTGGCCAGATCGCGTGATACCGCGCGGACTATGCGCTGCGTCATCTATACCCGTAAATCCACCGAAGAGGGCCTGGAGCAAAGTTTCAATTCGCTTCATGCTCAGCGTGAGGCCTGCGCCGCCTACGTCCTGAGCCAGCGGCATGAGGGCTGGACGCTGGTGCCGGACTATTATGATGATGGTGGCTATTCCGGTGGCACCATGGACCGTCCTGCCCTCAAAGCCCTGCTTGGCGAAGTGGCGGCGGGTCGCGTCGATGTCATAGTCGTCTATAAGGTCGATCGGCTCACGCGCAGCCTTTCGGACTTCGCCCGCATCGTCGATGTCCTCGATAAAGTCGAGGCCAGCTTCGTGTCGGTGACCCAGTCGTTCAACACCACAAGCAGCATGGGCCGGCTGACCCTCAACGTCGTACTCTCCTTCGCCCAGTTCGAGCGGGAAGTGACAGGGGAGCGCATTCGCGACAAGATCGCTGCGTCCAAGGCAAAGGGCATGTGGATGGGGGGCCCCGTACCGCTCGGTTATCGGGCCGAGGATCGCATGCTGCACATCGAGCCCGTGGAGGCCGAACTAATCCAGCATATCTTCCAGCGCTATCTCGATCTCGGCTCCGGGCGGCGGGTCGTCGCCGAACTCGATCGTGACGGCCATCGCAGCAAAGAGCGTATCAACCGTCATGGAAGGGTCCATGGCCGACAGCCGATCAGCCGGGGTGCGCTATATGCCATCCTGCAGATCCGGCTTTACATTGGTGAGGTGGTCCACAAGGATAAAATCTATCCCGGACAGCACGCGCCCATCATCGCCATCGAGACCTTCGATGCCGTTCAACAGAAGATTGCGCTTGGTCGCACCGAGAAGCGTCTAGGTAGCCGTGCCACGAACCCGAGCCTGCTCGCCGGCATGGTGTGGGATGCTCATGGTAGGCGTATGACGCCCTCGCATGCGGTGCGGCATCAGAAGCGCTATCGCTACTATGTGTCGCAGGTCGAGAGCCATGCCGACACGACTACGCCAGCGTGGCGGGTATCGGCATCTGATCTGGAAGCTCAGGTGCTGGAGGAGGTGAAGGCAGCGATTATGGATGCCATGCAGCGGGTACCGTCAGCATGCCAACTGAGCGGTGATGCCATCCACGTCCTGCGTGATCGGTGCAGTCACGTGCTGGATGCGTTGGCGCAGACTGCAACCGCTGCGCTCCGAGAGCGGCTGCTCCACTCGTAGAACGCATCGACCTTGCGGAGGACGGCATTCGTATCACCCTATTGCTCGACAGCATCGACCAATGCCTGGCCGGATCATATCAACGAGAGATTGCGATCGCCATCGTTCGCAACGGCCGGCAGGTGAAGATCGTCATTCCCCCGCCGGCCTCGCGCGAGCAATTACCGAATCCATCGCTCCTCAAACTGGTGGCACAGGCATTTGCCGCGCGGGCCGAAATCGACAAGGGTGGCAGCTTCACGGAGGTGGCTAGCCGCCTGGGCTGTGGGCGGGAGAATCTCGCCGACATGTTGCGTACCAGCTATCTCGCGCCGTCCATCATCCAGGCCATCATCGAGGGGCGCCAGCCAGCGAACCTCAGTCGCAAGCAACTCGTGCAGACGAACCGCATCCCGCTCGGCTGGGTTAGCAGGAAGCTTTGTTCGGGTTCAGCTGACCTCCCACCCGATCTGTGAATGCAAAAACACGGGGCCGATCGCCCCGTTTCTCGTTCGGCCTAGGAAAATCTCGGGACCACCATCTTGGCCTTCAGAGATATCGCGGCAGGGCGCGGCATATCCTCGGACGTTATGGGTCTCTGTTTGGGCCGACCTGAAAATCGGAAAGCTAAGCCGCCGAAAACGCGCCACAAATGCGGCGCCACGGCGCCGGTCTCCGGACCACGGGTATATAGGAGGAAGAGTGGTGCCGCTTAGGTGACTCGAACACCTGACCCCATCATTACGAATGATGTGCTCTACCGGCTGAGCTAAAGCGGCATAAACCCGGACTTGCCGCGCGTCCCTAGCGGAAGTGAATTCCAAAAGGAACCTCGCTTTTTGGTAGACCCCCGCATTACGAATGCGATGCTCTACCAACTGAGCTAAAGCGGCGTTGGGCGGGCAGATAACAGTGCTTTGAGCGAAGAACAAGCGGGCAATTGCCCTCGACCGCCCGCGTGGACGCGGCTCGCGTCTTTACGGCATGTTTACCATCGCCTGCCACTGTGAGTCCGCAAGGCAGCTTTCCGCTCAAGGACAATGCGATGGACACTCTGCGGGGGCACGACGGCCCCAGCGACAAGGATGATTTCGATCGTGCCGAAGAATCGGCGATCGAATCCCCGCCCGCCGTCGTGACCGATGAGCGCCGGCTCCAGGTGCGTGCCTATAGCTATTGGGCCTCGCTGCTGGGCGATCGCGCGCTCCCTTCGATCGAGGATCTGTCGACGGACCAGCTTGAGGAATTCGGACCGCGCAGCATATTGCTGGATTTCACCAAGGGCGCGGAAGACCCCGCCATCGTCTATCTGGGCGCCGATTTGCGGCAGGAATGCGGGATTGACGGGACGATCACCCGCATCGGGCAGGTGCCGGCGCGATCGCTGCTGTCGCGGATCACCGAACATTATCGCCCGATCCTCGCCAGTGCGGCGCCGATCGGATTCGAAGCCGATTTCATCAACCAGCGCGGCGCCGACATCCTGTATCGCGGCATTTTGATGCCCTTTTCCTCCGATGGCGATGCGATCGACTTCGTATTCGGCGTCATCAACTGGAAGGAACTGATCGGGCTGGACGAGATGGACGCGCTGGAGCAGGAGGTCGACGCGGCCCTGCAAAGCGCGCCCTCCGTCAGCACGGTCAGGCCGATCTGGGCGAAAATCCCGACACGGGCGGAAGCGCCCGTCGATGACGATCCGCCCGCTCCGCCCCCGCCCGCCCATGGCGCGCCGCTCGCCGACTGGCTGGCGCTGGCACAGGATGTCGCCGAACAGGCGCGCACGTCCGAAGCCCGCAGCCACGGCGCGCTGTATCGCGCAATCGGCATGGCCTATGATTTCGCCCTCGCGGCCCGTGACGCGCCGCAAGATTATGCGGAGTTGCTGAACCGCGCCGGGATCAGGGCGCAGGCGCGCAGCCCGATGACGGCGGTCGTCAAGCTCGTCTTCGGCTCGCAATATGACAAGACGCGGATCACCGAATATGCGACCGCGCTCGATCATGGCTGGGCGGCCGGCCTGGCCGCAGGGCTATTGGGCGATTATCTGGGCGACTATGTCGGCGGGCTGAAGGAACTGGTGCGTCACGAGCGCACCCTGCGCCGCAGCGAAACCCCGCCGAAAATGGACAGCCGCAGCAGTAGCTGCAACGCCATGAAAGCCGCGCCGGCGCTCGATCCGCTGGCCATCGCCACCGATGAGGATGGTCTGGCCGTCGTCGTCGCCCGGCGGGAGGCGGACGGATCGCTCGCGATCGTCGCCGCCCTGCCCGAAGGATCGGATCTGGGGCAGCGCGTCATGGCCGCCGCCGCCGCCCGCTGATCGCGCGATAGCAGGCACGGGGAAACCCGCCGCAGGTTCGCGCGTTCCCGTTCCCGGTCGAGGGCATGTTGCATCGCATCATTATTACAATAGCGCGAAACTATATTTCAACTTTCGGTTGAGCCGTCGCCTGGTCGCGCGCATATAAAGCGTCAGACAGGAAGGCGCATGGCGGCGATCCATGCTCCTCTCCGTTCTCGTACAGGCGGGCTGCGGGTCCGCCTTGAAAAGGTAGGCGCATGACGGCCCCGGTGACGACCAAGACGAACATTGCCGATCCCTCCGTCCGGCAGGCGCTGGAGGCGGCGCTGGCGCAGGGTGCGCTGCCGGGCGAAAGCGAGGGGTTCGATGCCGACGCGGTGACGCTCACCGCCGCCTTCATCGCCGGGGCGGCCGCCATGCGTACGCCCGCTCATCCGGCGATCGCGATCGAGACATCGGGCGAAGGCGCCACCGGCCGCTTCACGCGCATCGCCATCGTCAATGACGACATGCCCTTTCTGGTCGATTCGATCGGCAATGCGCTGGCGGCGATGGACATCACCATCTATCGACTGCTCCACCCTGTCCTGTCGGTCGCGCGCGATGCGGACGGCGCGCTGACCGCCATTCTGGAGGATGATGCGCCGGGCGCTCGCCGGGAATCGATCGTCTATATCGAGGCCGACCGCGTGGATGCGCGGACGCGGCGGGCGCTGGAAGCCTCGCTGCGCCAGACGCTGGCCGATGTCCGCGCCGCCGTGACCGACTGGCCCCGCATGCGCGAGGCGATGGCGGCGGACGCGGACGCCATCCCCGACGAGGAAGGCGCGGCGCTGCTGCGCTGGTTCCTCGCGCGCCACTTCACCCAGATCGGCCATGAGCGCCATCTGCGCGGCGGCCGGGTCGATCATCGGCTGGGCATCGGCACGGTGGAGAAGAAGCCGCTGCTCGCCCCGGCATCGATCGAGGCGGCCTTCACCTGGTTCGAGGAAGGCAAACGCACCCCCCTCGTGCTCAAGTCCAACCTGCTGTCGCGCGTCCACCGCCATGTCCTGATCGACCTTATCATCGTGCCTGTGCGGGATGGCAAGCAGGTCACGGCGCTGTCGGTGCATGCGGGCATGTGGACCAGCGCCGCGCTGGCCGCCACGCCCGACAAGGTGCCGTTGCTGCGGTCGGCGCTGTCATCGCTGATGGACAAGTTCGGCTTCGACCCCGGCGGTCATGCGGGCAAGACGCTGGCCCACGCGCTGACCGCCCTGCCCCATGACATATTGATCGGCTTCGACCGGGAAACGCTGGAGCGGCTCGCGCTCACTTTCATGTCGCTGACCGACCGGCCCCGTCCCAAGCTGGCGCTGGCCACCAGCGCGCTGGCGCGGCATCTCTACGCCTTCGTCTGGCTGCCCCGCGACGAACTGACCACCGCGCGCCGCGTGGCGGTGCAGGACATGCTGTCGGAAGCGGCCCACGGCCATGTGCTCAGCTGGTCGATCGCGCTGGAGGAAGGCGGCCTTGCCCTGCTGCGCTTCACGCTGGATCTGCGCGAAGGCGGCATCATCCCCGATGACGAGCCGCTCGACCGGCAGTTGAAGCAGATGGTGCGCGGCTGGCTCCCCTCGGTCGAGGAAGCGCTGGCCGAGACCGAGGAAGCAGGCCGGGCCGCCGCCCTGGCCCAGCGCTTCGCCCCCGGCTTTCCGATGGCCTATCGCAACGGCGCCGGCCCGGCCGAAGCGGCGATCGACATCCGCCGCCTGCATGGCCTGTCCGGTCCCGGCGACAAATCGATCCGCATCTACCGCAATGAAGAGGATAGTGCGGAACGGCTGCGGCTGAAACTCTACAGCCAGGACGTCGTCGCCCTGTCCGACGCGGTGCCCGCCTTTGAAAATTTCGGATTCCGCATCATCGACGAGATGACGACCCCGGTCGATGGTGGCGCGCTCGGCCATGTCCAGCGCTTCGTGCTGGAACTGCCGCCCGGTGGGGATGCGGAAGCCGTGATCGCCCGCGCCGATATCGTGACCGAAGCGATCGCCCAGGTGCTGGAAGGCGTGGCGGAAGACGACCGCTTCAACGAACTGGTCGTAACCGCCGGGATCGTGCCGCGCTCGGCGGTCCTGTTCCGCGCCCTGTTCCGCTATCTGCGCCAGACCGGCATGGCCTACAGCATGGCGACCTTCGCCGACACGCTGCGCCGCGAGCAGGAGATTGCGCGCCAGCTCGTCACATTGTTCGAGGCGCTGCACGACCCCAAAAGCCGGGCGGATGCACCCGCCCGCGTCGCACAGGCGCAGCAGGCGATCGACGCCGGTCTCGAAAAAGTCTCGGCGATCGATGAAGATCGCGTGCTGCGGCTGCTGCGGGCCGTCATCACCGCCACGCTGCGCACCAATTTCTTCAGCACTGCGGCTGCCGAAGCGCTCGCCTTCAAGCTGGACAGCGCGAAGGTGCCCGGCCTGCCCGCTCCCCTCCCCTGGCGCGAAATCTGGGTCTATTCGCCCCGCGTCGAGGGCATCCATCTGCGCGCAGGCCCGGTCGCGCGCGGCGGCCTGCGCTGGTCCGATCGCCGCGACGATTTCCGCACCGAGATATTGGGGCTGATGAAGGCGCAACGGGTCAAGAACGCCGTCATCGTGCCAACCGGAGCGAAGGGCGGCTTCTACCCCAAACAATTGCCCAGCCCGCAGGTCGATCGCGACGCCTGGATGGCGGAGGGCACCGAAAGCTATCGCATCTTCATCCGGTCGCTCCTGTCCGTCACTGACAATCTGGTGGACGGCAAGGTCATGCATCCCTCGGGCGTCGTCATCCATGACGGCGACGATCCCTATTTCGTCGTCGCCGCCGACAAGGGCACGGCGACCTTCAGCGACATCGCCAACGCCATCGCGCTGGAACGCCACTTCTGGCTGGGCGACGCCTTCGCCAGCGGCGGTTCGAACGGCTACGACCATAAGGCGATGGGCATCACCGCGCGCGGCGCGTGGATCAGCGTCCGGCGCCATTTCGCCGAACTGGGCGTCGATATCCAGATTGAGCCGGTCCGTGTCGTCGGCTGCGGCGACATGTCGGGCGACGTGTTCGGCAACGGCATGTTGCTCAGCAAGGCGATCCGGCTGGTCGCCGCGTTCGACCATCGCCACATCTTCCTCGATCCCGATCCCGACCCGGCGGCAAGCTGGGAAGAGCGCGCCCGCCTGTTCGCCCTGCCGCGCTCAAGCTGGGACGATTATGACAAGAGCCTGATTTCGCCCGGCGGCGGCGTGTTTCCCCGCGCGCTCAAAACCATTCCCCTGACCCCGCAGGTGCAGGCGATGCTGGGCGTCACCGACAGCGCGATGGAGCCTGCCGCGCTCATTTCGGCGATCCTCAAAAGCCCCGCCGACCTGCTGTGGTTCGGTGGCATCGGCACTTATGTCAAAGCGGCCGCGCAAAGCCATGGCGAGGTCGGCGATCCCGCCAACGACCGGCTGCGCGTCGATGCCGAACAGCTTGCGGTGCGGGTGGTTGGCGAAGGCGCCAATCTGGGCGTGACGCAGGCCGGGCGCATCGCCTTCGCGCTGCATGGCGGTCGCATCAATACCGACTTCATCGACAATTCGGCCGGGGTCGATTGTTCGGATAATGAGGTCAACATCAAGATCGCGCTCAACAAGGAAATGGCCGATGGCCGCCTCGGGCTGGAGGCGCGCAACCGGCTGCTGATCGACATGACCGATGCGGTGGCGGAAATCGTGCTGGAAGATAACCGCCTTCAGGCGCTGGGCCTCTCCATCGCCGAAAGCGGCGGCACGGCCGATCTCGCCAGCTATGTCCGCCTGATCGAGACGCTGGAGGAGGACGGCCATCTCGACCGGCAAGTGGAAGGGCTGGCGGCCAATGACCAGCTTTTGCGGCGCGGTCAGGAGGGGCAGAGCCTGACCCGGCCGGAACTCGCGATCCTGCTTTCGACCGCCAAGCTCGCCTTGCAGGATGCGATCGAACATGGCGGTCTCGCGGGCGACCCGAGCATGGCGGGCGAACTGGCCGCCGCCTTTCCGCCCGCGATGCGCGAAAGGGAGGCGGACGCCATCGCCGCCCATGCGCTGCGCGGCGAAATCATCGCCACCAAGGTTGCGAACCGCATCGTCAATCGCCTCGGCATCATCCATCCGTTCGAACTGGCGGAGGAAGAGGGCTGCTCGCTCGCCGACCTCGCCAGCGCCTTCCTGATCGCCGAGCGGCTCTATGATATCGGGCGGCTATGGGCCGACATCGATGAAGCGGACATGTCCGAAGCGGCGCGGCTGGCCTTGTTCAGCGACATTGCGGGCGGCATGCGCTCGCAAATCGCCGATATTTTGCGCAGCCTGCCCGCTGGCGCGCTGCCCGAAGCCGGTCATGCGATTTTGGCGAGCGGCGTCGCGAAACTCGCCGCAGAGGTCGAAGGGCTGCTCACCAGTGAGGCGACCCGCCGAACCGCCGCCGTGACCGACCGCCTGCTGGCGCTGGGCGCGCCGGAAACGCTCGTCCATCGCGCCGCCGATCTGTTCAAGCTGGACGGGGCGGTCGGCATCGCGGTGCTGGCCGGACGGCTGGGCATCGACGAGGTCGCCTTGACCCGCGCTTTCACCCATCTGGGCGAAGCGGTCGGCATCGACTGGGTACAATCGGCCGCCGCGCGCATGACGCCAAGCGATCCGTGGGAGCGGCTGCTCATCTCCGGCGTGGCGCGCGACATGCAGCAGGTGCGGCTGGAATTTCTGGCGCAGGGCGTGGGACAGAGCAATGGCAAGCGCGGCGCGAACGACATCGCCGCCCATGTCGATAGCTGGCTGGAGAGCAAGCAGGCGCGCGTCCGCCAGTTCCGCGCGCTGGTGCAGCGGGCCAAAACCGCCGCCGCGCCCAATGTCGCGATGCTCGCGGAAATCGCCGGGCAGGCGCGCGGGCTGCTCGGGCGGTAGGCGCGGCGCGTTACATTTAAATACAAATTTACGCGCGCGCCGGTTTGCAATTGCGAGTCGTTCGCGTTATTCGAGCGATCCCCGCCGCAGGAATCCCCCTCCCCATGCACGCCCCGGTCGCCGCCAAGCCGAAAAAGAAGAAAAAGGTCCCGACCTTCTGGCTCAAACAGCTCCATAGCTGGCATTGGATCAGTTCGGCGTTCAGTCTGATTGGCCTTTTGCTTTTTGCTTTTACCGGCATCACCCTCAACCACGCCGCCGATCTCGAAGGATCGCCGCAAACGGTATCCAAGTCGGCGACACTGCCCGCGCCGCTGCTGAAACTGATCGCGCCCGACAATGCGCCCGACACGAAAAAGCCGTTCCCCGCCCCCGTTTCCCGGTGGGTAGAGCAGGCGAGCGGGCAGCCGGCGGACGGCGTCGCGGAATGGTCCGCCGACGATGTTTATCTCGCCCTGCCCCGGCCCGGCGGCGATGGCTGGGTCTCGATCGACCGGCACAGCGGCGCGATGACGAGCGAGGCGACCAGCCGCGGCTGGATCAGCTATCTCAACGATCTGCACAAGGGCCGCAACACCGGCGGCGTGTGGCAATGGTTCATCGACATATTCGCCGTCGCCTGCTTCCTGTTCGCGCTGACCGGGCTGCTGCTGCTCCAGCTTCATGCCGCCAAGCGGCCAAGCACCTGGCCGCTCGTCGCCATCGGCCTCGCCATTCCGGCGATCCTCGCCCTCGTCTTCATTCATTAAAGGAAATCATTGCATGCAGACCGGCCAAAAATTCATGCTGGGCGGCGTTGTGCTGGGCGCGATCGCGACGCCCGCCGCAGCCGAAACGCTGACGGTCAATGTCGCCATCCCACGCCTGACCGTCGCCGAATATCACAAGCCCTATGTCGCGATCTGGCTGGAGAAAGAAGGCGCCGCACCGCGCACCCTTTCGGTCTGGTATGATTTCGACAAGGCGAAGGGCGAAGGCACGAAATGGCTGCGCGACGTGCGCCAGTGGTGGCGCGTGTCGGGGCGAACGATGAGCTTTCCCGCCGATGGCGTGACGGGCGCGACCCGCGCGCCGGGTGACCAGAAAATCAGCTTTATCACCGGCAAGGGCCCGCTCGGCGCGCTGACGCCCGGCAATTATACGCTCGTGGTGGAAGCCGCCCGCGAAGTCGGCGGGCGCGAACTCGTGCGCCTGCCCTTCGCATGGCCGGCCAAGCCGGGCGCGACAGTCAAGGCGCAGGGTAACGCTGAACTCGGGGCCGTAAGCCTCACCATCGGCAAATAACAAGGGGATAGTCATATGAAGGCCAGATATTTGATCGCAGCGGCGCTGGGCGCCCTCACCCTGGCGAGCGGCGCACAGGCGCACCGGCAGTGGATGCTGCCATCCTCCACCATCTTGTCGGGCACCGACGGCTGGGTGACGGTCGATGCCGCCGTCTCGAACGACCTCTTCTATTTCGATCACAATCCCATGGGCACCGACAATATCGTCGTGACCGAGCCGGACGGCGCGATCGGCAAGATCGAGAACGCCGCCAAAGGCCATTATCGATCGACCTTCGATGTCCACCTGACCAAGCCCGGCACCTATCGCATCGCATCGGTATCAAGCGGACTGATGGGTAGCTACTCGCTGAACGGCGAGGTCAAGCGCCTGCCGCGCGGCACGACCAAGGACACACTGGCAGCGGCGATCCCCGCTGGCGCGACCAACGTCCAGACCGCCGAAGCATCGAACCGGAACGAGATTTTCGTGACGCTCGGCGCGCCCACCACCACGATCTTCAAGCCGACCGGCGTCGGCATCGAACTGGCCCCCGTCACCCATCCCGATGACCTCGTGGCGGGTGAGGCCGCGACCTTCCAGTTTCTGCTGGACGGCAAGCCGGCCTCCGGCCTGAAGGTCACCGTCATCCCCGGCGGCAACCGCTATCGCGACGCGCTGGGTCAAATCGACCTCATCGCCGACAAAGATGGCAAGGTCGCGATCACCTGGCCGTCCGCCGGCATGTATTGGCTGAATGCAAGCTTGGGTGGCGGCCGCGAAGGCGGCGAAGGGGGGCCGGGCGGCGGACAAGGAATGGGCGGTGCGCAACGCGCCCCCGGTGCTACTCAGGGCGGCGACGGCGGGCCGCGCCCCGCTCCTTCAGGCCCACCACAACGTCGCGCCGGATACAGCGCGACTCTGGAAGTACTCGCGCCCTGAGCGAGCCGCTCCCCGCCGTCCGCATTGCGATTCCGCCGGGCCTGTCCCCCGACCAGTTCGACGGGATCGACCGGCGCGCGCGGATAACCGATCTGTCCGGGCCGACCATGGGAACGACATGGTCGGCCCGCATCGTCGATGCACCGGCGGATTGCGCTGGTGCGATTCACTCCGTCCTGGCGCAGATCATCGGCGAGATGAGCAATTGGGAGCCGGGGTCGGACGTCAGCCGTTTCAACCGGGCGCCGGTAGGCGGATGGGTCGCTCTACCCGACACGTTGCTGCATGTGCTGGGGGCCGGGCTGGACATCGCCCGGCAATCGGACGGGGCGTTCGATCCCGCGATCGGGCGGCTGGTGGATGATTGGGGTTTTGGCCCGTTGGAAAGCGCCGGACGCGCTCCTGCCACTTCATCACCCTCCCCGTGGCAATCGATCGACATCGAACCGGGGCGAGCGAGGCGACGGCGCGATGTTTTGCTCGACCTTTCCGGCATTGCCAAGGGTTTCGCCGTCGATGCGCTGGCCGGAGCGCTCGGGCAAATGGGCCTCAGGCATTTTATCGTGGAGATTGGCGGAGAGTTGCGCGGCTCGGGGGTGAAGCCCGACCTTCAGCCGTGGTGGGTCGATGTGGAAGCGCCGCCGGGCCTCGCCGTCCCTGCGTTGCGGGTCGCGCTGTACGGCCTGTCGATCGCGACATCCGGGGACTATCGCCGCTTCAGGATCGAGGACAACGCACGCCTGTCGCATAGTATCGACCCCACCACTGGCAGGCCGGTCGCCAATGACATCGCGTCCGTCACGGTACTGCATGACAGCGCGATGCTCGCTGATGCATGGGCCACCGCGATCACGGTCATGGGGCATGATCGCGGCATGGCGCTGGCAACGCGGCAAGGACTTGCCGTCCGGCTGGTGCGCCGCATGGACGACGAAGCGCAGGAATATATGACCCCTGCCCTCGCGGCGATGCTGGATTAGGCGATGGCCCTCATGCGTCGGCCCAACGGCGCAGCAGATTATGATAGACGCCGGTCAGCCGGATGACCGCGGCATCATCCTGCCCCAACTTCGCCGCCACCGCCTGAATGCTGCTATCGAGATCGAACAGCGTCTGGCGCGCCGCATCGTCCCGCACCATCGACTGGATCCAGAAGAAGCTGGCGACCCGCCGCCCCCGCGTCACCGGCTCGACACGATGCAGCGATGAAGAGGGATAGAGCACCGCATGTCCGGCGGGCAGCTTGACCTGCTGGACGCCGAAACTGGTTTCCACCGTCAGTTCACCACCATCATAGGCGTCGGGATCTTCGAGAAACACGGTCATCGAAAGGTCCGATCGCACCCGGAAGGTCGTGCCCTTCTGGATGCGGATCGCATTATCGACATGGGTGCCGAACGCCTGTCCGCCCGCATAGCTGTTGAACAGCGGCGGAAAGATGCGCTGCGGCAGGGCAGCGGCGATGAACAGCGGATTTTTTCCGACCGCGCCGAATACGATCTGCTGGGCCTGCCGCGCCGCTTCGCTGTCTTCGGGCAGTTGCAGGTTGCGCTTGGCGAGGGCGGACTGGTGGCCGGATGTGATGTTACCGTCGACCCACTCGGCGGCGTCGATGAGCGATCGGATGGCAACGACGTCGGCCGCGTCGAGGAGGTCGGGAATGGCGATCAGCATGGTAGCGGGCTTACGCTCTCAGCCCTTGAGGACGAAGGGGATTTCAACCACCCCCTTGACCATCACCGGCTGCCCATTCCGAATGATCGGCGACCAGCGCCATCCGCGCACCGCATCAAGCGCGGCATCGTCGAGCCGGGCAAAGCCGCTGCCGCGCGAAACCGAGATGCTCGCGACCCGTCCGTCCAGTCCGACGACCAGCGAAAGCAGCACGGTGCCCTGCTCGTGCTTACGCCGGCTTTCGACCGGATAGCGGGGCGGCTTGCCCGACAGCATCTGGGCGGAAATGTCGCCGGCCTGCACTGTGCTGGGCGCGGCAGGAGCGCTAGGCGCGGACGCGGGAGGCAAAGGCGCGGCGACGGCGATCTTCGCGGTCACAGGCGAAGGCTCCGGCGTGGTCATGACCGGCGGCGGTGCGAGGGGAGTCTGCACGATCGGCGGTGGTGCGACGATCTCCGGCCGGGCGGGCGGTGGTGGTACGTCTTCCGCAGGGGGCGGTGGGGGCGGCGTGAGATTCACGACCGTCAGCTTTTCTTCCTGGTGGCGGATATAATGGCTGCGCACCTGGATCATGGCGAAGATCGCGACCGCATGTACCAGAAGCACAAGGAGGATGGTGCCGATACTGACGGAGCGATGGGAACCGTAGCGGCCACTCGTCGGGGCCGGGGTCAGCGGCCGAATGACGGGGTCGGTAAGAGGCGAATCGAAGATGGCGTCCGCGCTGCTGGCGTCCTCTTCAAACCTGTCGGCCACTCTCAGCATGGTGCTGCACCCCCTTCGACATCGGCGTCGAGCACAAGCCCATAGCTTATGCCCTAATGCGAATCAATTGCACACATGCCGTGACCACAAATTGGTCGAACGGGCGGCGATCCGAGGAGGAGGCCCGCCGCCCGTTCGTGCCCCCGGCAAGGGACGAATGCCGGGGGAATACAGCGTTAGAAGCTATAGGCGAGTGTCAGCGTGGCCGACCGCGCTTCCCCCGGAGTCGCCCAGCCATTGTTGCGGATGCGGGTGTAATATTTTTCGTTGGTGAAGTTCTGGACGTTCACCTGCGCCGTCAGCCCATTGTTAAAGGCGTAGGATAGGAAGGCGCGATGGGTCAGATAATCCTTCGACCGATAGATCGGCGTCAGCGTGCTGGAAGGCACTGGCGTCGCGGCGGTCAGCGCGCTGTTATTGAGCGCGAACGACCCCTGATAGGTGAAGCCATAACCGACCTGAAGCCCGAACGGCAGCTGGTAGGTGGTGAACAGGCTGCCCGAATATTTGGGCGTGTTGTTCAGCTCGTTGCCTGCCTGCGGATCGGGGATGGCCGCCGAATTGCCGCAAGGGTTGGTGGACGCACCGCCCGGAGTCGCCGGCGGTTGGAGGCCGGGATTGGCGAGGCAATAGTCGGACACGCTCTGGATGACCTTGCTCTTCAGATAGGTGAAGTTGGAGAAGATCGTCCAGTTTTTCGTGATATTCCCGGTTGCGCCCAGTGCGATGCCGTCGACCCGCGAACGCCCGTCGAGCACCTGAATATCGGGCAGCCCCGGCTCGAACGGCGACACCCGGTAATTGGTGCGCTCGTTGCGGAAGAAGGCAGCGGTCAGTTGCAGGCGGCTGTCGACCAGATCCCATTTACCGCCAATCTCGTAATTCTTCGCGCCTTCCGGCGCCACGACGCAGTTGGCGTCCGTGCAGGCGCCGTTGACCGATGCCTTGGACGGCGTCTTGCTGTTGCCGAATGCGGCGTAGATGCTGGCGTTGGGCGCCGGCTTTACGACCACGCCGATGCGGTAAGAAAAGAGATTATCCTTGTTACGGAACGTCTTGCCTACCAGATGATCGCCACGCTGATAAGCGACACCCCGCGACAATATGCCATTGAAGGGCGCGACCGCGTCGGTCCGGTTATGGCCTTCGTTCTTCTCGTAGCGGACGCCGCCGTTGAGTTCGAGCCAGTCGGTCAGCTTGATCGCATCGAACAGATAGACCGCATAATTGGTCTGCTCGCCGACCGAATAGGATGTCTGGGTGAAATTATAGGGACCGGTATAGACGTTGGCGCTCGCCGGATCGGCGATATTGCCGAACGGCAGACGGCGCAACAGGGTCGAGCGATCATAAGGGTTGGTGCCGTCCGCATTGCGCAGGACGCCGCCACCCGTAAGATCGAATTTCTCCCAGGTCGCAGACGCGCCCAGAACAAGCGAATGTTCGATCCCGCCGGTGTTGAACGTCGCCTTCAGGTCGAGTTGGTTATAGGCGAGCTGATTGCGGGTATCACGGACATTGCCCTGCGGACCCGTCAGCAGATAGGAGCCGGTCGGGACCGGAATGGCCACCGCTGCGGGCGCGGCGAATGCGGTCGCGCTACCCGCCGACGCAGCGGACGTCGCCGTTGTGCAAGCCCCGCCCGTCGGCGTCAGCCCCGATGCGAGGCAGAATGTACCCTGCGGCGCGGTCGCGATCGTTGTCTGGCGGACATCCTGCCAGCGGGTCAGGTTGCGGATCGACACCTTGTCGCTGAAATCATGATCGAAGATCGCGGTGAAGGAATCGAGGTTGATCTTCTGGCTGTCGACGCCGCGCAGGCCGTAATAGCCCTTCCGGTCAAAGCCCTGCGGCACGCCGCCCGCGATGGCGTAATAAGGCACGCCATATTGCGGGATATTGTCATCTTCCTGATGCAGATAGGCGAAGGTCAGGCGCGTCGGGGAATCGATACCCAGCGTAAGCGAAGGCGCGATGCCCCAGCGCTTGAATTTCTCATAATCCCGGCCCGGCACGTCGTTGCGATGGAACATGCCGTTCAGTCGGAACGCCATGAAGTCATTGATCCGCTTGTTGGCGTCGACAGTGGCGCGATAATAGCCGTCCGTGCCGACGCCCGCATTGATGACGGTCAGGTCCTGCGCCTTGGGCAGTTTGGTCGCGAGATTGATATTGCCGCCGACCGAACCGGCGCCCGAAACCGCGCCGTTGGCGCCATTGAACACTTCGATCTGTTCCAGATTGAACGTGTCGGACCGGGTATATTGCGCGCTGTCGCGCACGCCATCGACGGTGATGTCGTTGTTCGCGCTGTAGCCGCGCAGGTTGATGCTGTCGCCATAGCCGCCGCCGCCTTCGCCCGCGCCGAAGGTGATGCCGGGGACCGTGGACAAGACGTCGCGCAGCGTCAGCAGGTTCTGCTTGGATATCGTCTGGTTGCCGATGACGGTGATCGTCTGCGGCGTGTCCAGCAGCGGGCGCACATATTTGGGCGACGCGGCCTTTTCGACCTTCACCGGCGATTCGTCGATTGCGGTGTCGGTCACGGTCATTCCGCCGAGCTTTTGCGCGGGCGCGTCGGTCTGTGCGTGGGCGGCGGCGCCCATCGCGAGCATGCTGACGCAGCTCAAGGCCAGGAATGATGAACCGTTGTTGGATTTGGACATGTGGCAGGAACCCCTTCGTTGCTGGGGCGCCTGCTATTGCGAATAGTTCTCAGAGTCAAACGCTATTGCAAAACATTCTTATTATTGCGGACGGTCGTGGCGCTCGAACAACCAGCAGCGAATGGCGCTGGCGAGGTTGGGCGAGGGGGAGAATTTCATGCGCTCGACATCGATTGCCGCGATCAGCGCATTGACCGGCAAGCCACGCTCGACCGCCGCCGCTCGCAACGCATCCCAGAATATAGGTTCGAGGCTGATCGCCGTCTGGTGCCCCGCGATGGTGACGCTGCGCTTGACCGGCGGGGCGAAAAGGGGCGACGCGCCGACTGGATCGCCGCCCTTTTCCATCAGTACATATGCTGCCCGCCGTTGATCGACAGGGTGCTGCCGGTCACGAAACCCGCCGCGTCGCTGCAAAAGAAAGCCACGCCGCGCGCGATTTCACAGGCATCGCCCAGCCGCCCGACCGGGATCTTGGCGACGATCTTTTCCAGCACCGGGGCCGGCACCGCCGCCACCATGTCGGTGTCGATATAGCCCGGCGCGATCGCGTTGACGGTGATGCCGAACTTCGCGCCTTCCTGCGCCAATGCTTTGGTAAAGCCGTGGATGCCCGATTTCGCCGCGGCATAATTGACCTGGCCATATTGGCCGGCCTGCCCGTTCACCGAACCGATATTGACGATCCGGCCCCAGCCGCGCTCGCGCATGCCGCCGAACGTCGCCTTCGACATGTTGAAACAGCCGCCCAGATTGATGCGCATGACGTCATTCCAGTCGTCAAAGCTCATTTTGGCCAGCACGCCATCGCGTGTGATGCCCGCATTATTGACGACGATGTCCACTGGACCGAGCGTTTCCGCCACTTGCGCGCAACCTTCGAGGCAGGCCTGATGATCGCCCACATCCCATTTGAAGGTCGTGATGCCGGTTTCCTGCGAGAAGGCCTGCGCCTTCTTCTCGTCGCCGGCATAGTTGGCAGCGACCTTATATCCCATATCCTGTAATGCCAGACTGATCGCCTTGCCAATACCGCGCGTTCCACCCGTAACGACAGCAACTTTGGTCATATCAGTCTCTCCTTTATCAATCAGTCAGCTCTCCATCATATCCATCCGGCCAGTTCTCGGCGGTTAAGAATCTGATACAGGTTGATAGCCTCGTCCGAGCCGTTCAAACAACTAAAATGGGCGAAAAACCGCCCTCCGGCGGCAATAAAATCTTCCTTGCCCCGGATCGCGATTTCTTCGAGCGTCTCCAGGCAGTCGGCAGCGAAACCGGGGGTCAGCACCGCCACGGCCCGCACGCCCTGCGCGGGTAGTTGTTTCAGCACGGTATCGGTTGCCGGCTCCAGCCATTTCGCCCGGCCAAAGCGCGACTGGAACGTCACGCGCACCTCCCGGTCGAGCGCGATGGAAAGCAGCCGCGCGGTTTCCAGCGCCTGATCGTGATAGGGATCGCCAAGTGTCCGCGTCCGCTCCGGCATGCCATGGAAGCTGGCGAGCAGCAGATCGGGTGCGAAATCGAGCGCATCGAGCTGGCGCCGGGTGGATGCGCGCAGCGCCTCGATATAGGCGGGGTCGGCATAATAGGGCGGCAGGCTGCGGATCGCGGGCTGCACGCGACGGCGCTGGAGCACCGCGAACACCGCGTCGAGCGCCGTCGCCGTCGTGGCGGCGCAATATTGCGGGTAGAGCGGCGCGACCAGCAGGCGGTCGCATCCCTGCGCCATCATCGCGTCGATCCGGCTTTCGATCGACGGATTGCCATAGCGCATCGCCCAATCCACCATCACATCCTCGCCCATGCGCGTACGCAGCCCGTCCGCGATGGCGCGCGTGAATACGGCCAGCGGCGAACCCTGGTCCGTCCAGACCTGCTGATAGGCATGGGCCGATTTGCGCGGCCGGGTGGGCAGGATCGCGCCACGCAGGATCGGTTGCCAGATGAGTTGCGGGATTTCCACGACACGCGGGTCGGACAGGAATTCGCGCAGATAGCGGCGGACCGCGCCCGCATCCGGCGCATCGGGCGTGCCGAGATTGATGAGGAGAATGCCGGTCTTGCCCATGATGCCGATCAATCCTGCGACAGCAGCGGTAGCCCGCGAAAACGTTGGCCCGTGACGCTGTATAGCGCGTTGGCGATGGCGGGCGCGACCAGCACCGCCGCGATTTCGCCGCCGCTGCCCGGCGCGGCGGTGCTGCGGATCAGTTCGACGGTAATGTCGCCGACATCGGCGAGGCGCGGGAGGCCCATCCGGCCCAGTATCGCGCGTGTCGGCAGGCCGCGCTCATAGGGGACAGAAGCGCCCATGGCGGCGGCCAGTCCATGGATGAGGCCGCTTTCGATCTGTTGCCGGGCGATATCGGGATTGACCGGATCGCCGCAATCGACCGCCGCGACGATGCGCCCGACGCTCAGCTTGCCGCCGCTCAGCCCGGCCTCCACCATCACTGCGCCGAATATGCCGTGCATGCTGTGCGCGGCGATGCCCTGCCCGCTGCCGGCGATGCCCCCCTGCCACCCGCCGATCGCGGCGGCGGTTGACAGGCAATGGGCGAGCCGGGGATTGCCGCCCAGCATCTGGATGCGGAAGGACATCGCCTCGATCCCGGCGAGATGGGCGAGTTCATCGACAAAGGATTCGGTGAAGAATGCGCCATACAGGTCGGCATTGCCGCGCGCGAAGCCCAGCGGCAGGCCGACATCGGCCGGATAATGATCCACCGCATAATGGGGTATGGCATAGGGCGGGGCCATGCCCGACACGGCGAGCCTGCTGGCCTTGTCCGCCGCATCTTCCGCCGCCTGGCGTGAGGAAGCGCCATGGGCGATGCGCGCCCAGGTCTGCGTCAGGGCGCAGGGGGCCGCGACCTTCGCCAGCCACCCTTCGATCCTGCCGTTCCGACCGATCTTGGCCGCCATCCGCGCGTGCGCCGGGGCGCGCGGCCGATCCTGAATCACATCTTCCAGTCGCGACCAGAGCAGTTGCACCGGCCGTCCCGCTTCGCGCGCGATAAGGGCGGCCTGCACTCCGGCCTCGAAATCCACCGCACGCCCATAAGAGCCGCCCGAATGGAGCGGATAGAGCGTGACCGCATCGGCAGGAAGGCCCAGCGCGTCGGCGATCGCGGCGCGGGCGAGGCCGGGGGACTGCGTCGCCATCCAGACTTCCGCGCCGTCCGCCGACACCCGCGCGGTCGCGCTCATCGGCTCCGGGGCGAGATGCAGTCCGGCGTCGGCCTGATATTCGCTGGCGAGGATCGTCGCGCCCTCGAACACGGGCGACAGATCGCCCTGCGCATAGAGCCTGCGCCCCGCCGTCCCTGAAAAAGCCGCTTCGAGCGCGGCGTCGATAGCCCCGCTATCGGCCGGCTTGCCCCGCACCGCAAAGACCGGGTCGGCAAGATCGAGCGCCTTGTTCGCGGCCCACCAGTTCGCGCCGACCACCGCCAGCCAGCGTTCGTTGCGCACCAGCCGGATGAAGCCCGCGACCGACTTCGCCGCCTTCTCATCGAAGCGCGCCAGCGTGGCGTCCGCGATCGGTCCCTGCCGGATCGACGCGAAGACCATGCCCGGCAAGCGGATATCGGCGGCAAAATTATGGCTGCCGTCGATTTTGGAGGGTGAATCGAGGCGCGGCAGATCTTCCCCCGCGAGCCGTCCGTCCGGCCCCTGCCGATACGGGAGGATGGCGGACAGGTCGAACCCAGCGGCCTCCCCGGCGACCTCGCCCAGCGTCAGCTTGCGCTTGCCGCCATCGCTGATGATGCCGTCTGTAATATCGCAGCTTTCCCACGGCACATCCCACCGCGCCGCCGCCGCCTTGCACAACAGCACCCGCGCCGCCGCGCCCGCATCGCGATAGGCGTCGCGAAACATGGGGACAGACGTGCCCGCGCCTGTCAGCATGAGTGCCTGCCGCGTCGCATATTGGTCCAGTGCCCAGTCGCCCGCCCCGCCCGCGACACGGGTCCAGTCGCTCGCCAGCCATTCGCGCGCCAGCAGCGTGTTGGCGTATAGGGGGCTGATCGGCGCGCTCTGCACCGCGACCGTGCGCCAGTCCGCGCCCAGCTCATCGGCCAATATTTGCGGCAAGAGCGTCGTGACGCCCTGCCCCATTTCGGTCTGGGGCACGATCACGATGATCGCACCCGTCCGGTCGATCTTGAGAAAGGCGTCGAACACCGTCTCGCCCGGCCCGGCGTTGAGGCGCGGCTGATAGCTGCGCGGCCATGCGGCCCAGGCCAGCAAAAGCCCGGCCGCCGCGCCGCCACCGACCAGCAGGGTCCGCCGATCGACGCCACCGCCCCCCTTTGCCTGCTTCCGCGAACTGCGCCCCATGGCCGACTGATAGGGGCGGGACCTGTGGCATGCAAAGGGTTAATCGGCGGCGACCGGCGTCAGGTCGAGCCGCCGGATCTCGATCGCCGGGCAATGATCCATCACCACCTTGAGGCCCGCCGCTTCCGCGCGCGCCGCCGCCGCCTCATTGATGACGCCAAGCTGCATCCACACCGCTTTCGCGCCGGCCGCGATCGCTTCGTCCACCGCCTCGCCAGCGGCGGCGCTGTTGCGGAAAATATCGACCATGTCGATCGGGACGCCGATGTCCGCCAGGCTCGCCCAGACGAACTCGCCATGGACATGCTCGCCCGCGATCTGCGGATTGACCGGCAGGACGCGATAGCCATGGTTCTGGAGCGTTTTCATCACGCCGAAACTCGGGCGATCGGGCCGGTCCGAAATGCCGACGAGCGCGATCGTGCGGGTTTCGTTCAGCAGATCGGCAATATCCTGCGCGGCGGTGAGCGGCATGGGCGGTCTCCTTTGTAGCAACCCGAGATGGGGAGGACGCCGCCGGGTGCAAGTCGTTCCGCTATGATGCGTCGAGCCAGTCCACCACCTTGCCCGCGATCGCGGCGAAGGTCGCCGCATATACGCCCTCGCCCGCCGCCGGGGGATCGCCCGCGTCCGACGCGCGGCGGATGTCGATGGCGAGCGGAATGCGGCCGAGGAAGGCCATGCCCATCTGGGCCGCCGCCGCTTGCGCCCCGCCCTGTCCGAACGGATCGGAGATTTCGCCGCAATGGGGGCAGGCATAGCCCGCCATATTTTCAACCAGCCCGATCATCGGCACCTGCGCCTGTTCGAACAGGCTGACCGCGCGGGTCGCATCGATCAGCGCCAGATCCTGCGGCGTCGATACGATCAGCGCGCCGGCGGGCTTGTGTTTCTGGATCATCGAGAGCTGAACGTCGCCGGTGCCGGGGGGCATGTCTACGATCAGGATTTCGGTCTCGCCCCAATCGGCGTCTATCAACTGGCCGAGCGCGTTGCCCGCCATCGGCCCGCGCCAGGCCAGCGCCTTGCCCGGCTCGACCAGATGGCCCATCGACAGCATCGGCACGCCGAACGGGCTATCCACCGGGATCAGCTTCTTGTCGCGCGCCTGCGGCTTGCGATCCTCGCTGGCCATCAGTTTCGCTTGCGAGGGACCATAGATATCGGCGTCCACCAGCCCGACACGATGGCCCAGCCGCGCCAGTGCAACCGCGAGGTTGGCCGACAGGGTGGACTTGCCGACCCCGCCCTTGCCTGACGCGACGGCGATGATTTTCAGCGGCTTGCGTTCGGCGGTGAAGGCGATGCGGACGTCGGTGACGCCCGGTACGGTCAGCGCGCCTTCGCGGATCGCGGCGGCCACCGCATCGCGCCGTTCGGGCGGCAGGCCACCCACATCGAGCGCGAGCGTCATGATCCCGTCCTTGACGCGCGGCGTGCTGGCGCGACCGTCGGTCAGGCTTTTGAGGCGGGCGGCGAAAGTCTCAACATCGGTCATCGGCAGGCGCTTTAGGCAAGTTTCGGTGCGATGGGCACTGTTTTTCGTGAGCCGCCCTTCCTATACAGACCGGATGAAGAGAATTTTCGGGTGGATGCCAGGCATCTTAAGCGGTTGGACAAGCGCCATGGCTCAAGGCCCCTGGGGCGGCAAGAATGACGGGCCGGGCGGCAGTGGCGATGGGAAGCCCGGCGATGGCGGCCCGCGCAATCCCTGGACCCAGCCGGGCCGCGCCGCGGGGCAAAAGAGCGCGTCGGCGATCGAGGAATTGCTACGCCGCAGCCGGGAAAGCTTCGGCGGCAATGGCGGCGGCTTTGGCGGACTGCCGCAGCGGCCCGACGGCCGTGCGCTATGGCCGATCGGCGCCGCCATCCTGGTGATCCTGTGGCTGGCGCTCACCTGTTTCCACCGCGTCGGCCCGCAGGAGCGTGGCGTCGTGACCATGCTCGGCAGCTACAGCCGCACGCTTTCGCCGGGCATCAGCCTGACCCTTCCCGCGCCGTTCGAGTCCGTCAAAACGGTAGATGTCGAGGAAATTCGCACGATCGACGTCGGATCGGCCAGCGCGGAGAGCGAAAATCTGGTGCTGACCGGCGACCAGAACATCATCGACCTCGCCTATTCGGTGCGCTGGAACATCCGCAGCCCCGAACTCTACCTGTTCCAGCTCGCCGATCCCGACGCGTCGATTCGCGAAGTGGCGGAAAGCGCGATGCGCTCCGTCGTCGCCAGTGTCAGCCTGGACGACGCACTGGGCGCGGGTCGCACCGAGATCGAGCAGCAGGTCGAACAGCGGATGCAGGAAATCCTCGACGGCTACAAATCGGGCATCCGGGTGCAGGGCGTCGCCATCAAGCAGGCCGATCCGCCGACCGCCGTCAACGACGCGTTCAAGGCGGTGTCGGCGGCGCAGCAGACGGCGCAGACCTATCTCAACGAAGCGCGCGCCGCCGCCCAGCAGGTGACGGCCAAGGCGCAGGGCGAGGCCGCTTCGTTCGACAAGGTGTATGAGCAGTATAAGCTGTCGCCCGAAGTCACCCGCCGCCGCATGTATTACGAGACCATGGAGGGCGTATTGTCCAACGTCGACAAGACGATCGTCGAAAGCGGCAGCGTGACGCCCTATCTGCCGCTGCCCGAACTCAAGCGGCGCGCGCAGCCGCAGGCGGGCGCTTCCGCCTCGCCCACCACCACCGGGGAGGCTCAGCAATGACGCCGTTGCTGCGCCATCCCGTCGCACTCGCGCTGATCGCCATCGCGCTGCTGATCCTGGTCGGCAGCACGGTCGCGGTCGTCCCCGAAACCCGGCAGGGCGTGATCGTCCGCTTCGGCGATCCCAAGAAGATCATCAACCGCTATCGCCCGAACGAGAGTTTCGGCAAGACCGGCGCAGGGGTCATCCTGCGCTGGCCGTTCATCGATCAGGTGGTGTGGATCGACAAGCGGGTCCTGTCGGTGGAAATGGAGCGCCAGCAGGTGCTTTCGACCGACCAGCTACGCTTGCAGGTCGATGCCTTCGCGCGGTATCGCATCGTCGATCCGCTGCGCATGTATATCGCGGCGGGCAGCGAGGAACGCGTGTCCGAGGCCTTGCGCCCGATCCTGGGGTCGGCGCTGCGCAACGAGCTGGGCAAGCGGCCGTTCGCCGCGCTGCTCAGCCCCGAGCGCGGACAAGTGATGCAGAATATCGAAGCGGGCCTCGACCGTGTCGCCCGCCAATATGGTGCGGAAATCGTCGACGTGCGGATCAAGCGCGCCGACCTGCCCGATGGCACCCCGCTCGAAAGCGCCTTCACCCGCATGCGCACCGCGCGCGAGCAGGAAGCGCTCACCATCCGCGCGCAGGGCGCGAAGCAGGCGCAGATCATCAGGGCGGAGGCGGACGCGAATGCGGCCCGCATCTATGCGGAAAGCTATGGCAAGGACCCGCAATTCTACGATTTCTATCGTGCGATGCAGTCCTATCGCTACACCTTCTCGCCCGAGCGGCAGGGGCAGTCAAACATGATCCTGTCGAAGGACAACGAGTTCCTGCGCCAGTTTCAGGGGCGGTAAAGGAGCCAGCGAAAATTCATTACGGAACCAGCGTCATTCAAAATGGGTTCAGACAAGGCGGCGCATCCAAACTCAGCCCGAAACTCAACCCTGAGTCCCGCTTTTCCGCTCCCCAAGTTTCATGAGAGGACCGTCACGAGTGCGTTACGCTTATGCCATCACCGGCGCCCTGCTGCTCGGCGGCACCGCCATCGCCGTCACCACCAGCTCCAATGTCGGCGCCCAGACGGCGCAGAATGAGGGGATGCAGGCCGCTGCGCCCAATGGCGCGCCCGTCAGTTTCGCCGACATGGTGGAGAAACTTCAACCCGCCGTGGTCAATATCTCGACCAAACAGCGGGTGACGGTGCAAAATCCGTTCGCGGGCACGCCCTTTGGCGACCTGTTCGGCCAGCAGGGCGGCGGCAAGCCCCAGACGCGGCAGGCGCAGTCGCTGGGATCGGGCTTCATCATTTCGGCGGACGGCTATATCGTCACCAACAATCATGTCGTGTCGGCAGGCGCGGAAGGCGCGAGCGTCGACAGCATCACGGTGACGCTCACCAATCGCGAGGAATATCCCGCCAAGCTGGTGGGCCGCGACGCAGCCACCGACCTCGCGGTGCTGAAAATCCAGTCGACCAAGCCCCTGCCCTTCGTCAAATTCGGTGACAGCACGCGCGCGCGCGTCGGCGACTGGGTGGTCGCGATCGGCAATCCCTATGCCCTGTCGGGCACGGTGACGGCGGGCATCATCTCGGCGGTCCATCGCGCGACCGGCGGTACATATGACAAGTTCATCCAGACCGACGCATCGATCAATCAGGGCAATAGCGGTGGCCCGATGTTCGACATGCGCGGCAATGTGATCGGCATCAACAGCCAGATATTGTCGCCGTCGGGCGGCAATGTCGGCATCGGCTTCGCCATTCCCGCAGAACAGGCGGTGCCCGTGATCGACACGCTGCGCAAGGGCGAGAAGGTCAAGCGCGGCTATCTCGGCATCCAAATCAGTCCGCTTGGCGACGACTTGGCCGACTCGCTCGGCCTCGCCAAGAATCGCGGCGAATTCGTGCAGGGCGTGGAACCGGGCAAGGGCGCGGACAAGGCGGGGATCAAGCCCGGCGACGTCATCGTCAGCGTCAGCGGCAAGGAAGTGACGCCCGACGAGAATCTCTCGTCCATCGTCGCCAGCCAGCCGATCGGATCGCGCGTGCCGATCATCCTGATCCGTGGCGGCCAGCGCCAGACCGTGACCGCGATCGTCGGCGAGCGCCCGTCCGAGGACGAACTGACCAGCTTCGCGCCGTCGCAGGACGATGATTTCAACCAGCAGCAGGATGATCCGTCGAAGGGCGGACAGGCGACGCAGCAGTCGATCGGCATTTCCGCCATTCCGCTGACGCCCGCCATCATCCGCCAGCTCGGCATTGCCGCCGATACGCGCGGCGTCGTCATTACGGCGGTGGATTCGTCGACCGACGCTGGCGCGAAGGGCCTTCGCCGCGGCGATGTCATCATCAGTGCGAACAACCGTCCGGTCGCAACCCAGGCGGATCTGGATGCGGCGGTCAAGGCGGTGGCGGCGCAGGGCCGCAACGCCGTCCTGCTTCAGGTGCTGCGGCGCGGCCAGCCTATCACTTTCCTGCCGGTGCGCCTGCGCGATAAGTAAAGCGCAGCTTTCGTCCGGCCGGGGCATCTTGGTATTCTGTCATTCCCGCGAAGGCGGGGATGACAGAGCGAGGGGGGATTATATGAGCGACGGCATTTTCATCGGCCTTGGCGATCCCGAAAAAAACGGCGGCGTTCCGCAATATCTGAACCTGCGGCGGGCCAATCGCCATGGCCTGATCGCGGGCGCGACCGGCACCGGCAAGACGGTGACGCTCCAGGGCATTGCCGAAAGCTTTTCGGCGCTGGGCGTGCCGGTGTTCCTCGCCGACGTGAAGGGCGATCTGGCCGGCGCGGCGATGGCCGGTTCGCCCACCGCCAAAAATGCCGACAAGCTGGTGGCCCGCGCGAAAGAGGTGGGCCTCGAAAATTACAGCTATTCCGATAATCCCGCGATCTTCTGGGACCTGTATGGCGAACAGGGCCACCCGATCCGCACCACCGTCAGCGAGATGGGGCCGCTGCTGCTCGCCCGGCTGATGGGCCTGAATGAAACGCAGGAAGGCGTGCTGACGATCGCCTTCAAATATGCCGATGAGGAAGGGCTGCTGCTGCTCGACCTCGGCGATTTGCAGGCGATGCTGGCCTATTGCGCGGAAAATGCCGATGCGCTTTCGGCGCGCTATGGCAATGTGACGAAGGCCAGCGTCGGCGCGATCCAGCGCCAGTTGCTGCAACTCGACAGCCAGGGCGGCGCGCATTTCTTTGGCGAACCGGCGCTCGATATCCACGACTTTCTGAAGGTGGACGAGAAAGGGCGCGGCTATCTCAATATCCTCGCCGCCGACAAGCTGATGCAAAGCCCCAAGCTGTACGCGACCTTCCTGCTGTGGCTGTTGTCCGAACTGTTCCAGACGCTGCCGGAAGTCGGCGACCCGGAAAAGCCGGTGCTCGTCTTTTTCTTCGACGAAGCCCATCTGCTGTTCGACGATGTGCCGCCCGCCTTGCAGGACAAGATCGAACAGGTCGTCCGCCTGATCCGCTCCAAGGGCGTCGGCGTCTATTTCGTGACGCAAAATCCGATCGATGTGCCGCAGGAAGTGGCGGGCCAGCTTGGCAACCGGGTCCAGCACGCCCTGCGCGCCTTCACCCCGCGCGACCAGAAAGCGATCAAGGCGGCCGCCGACACGTTCCGCATCAATCCCGATCTCGACGTCGAAACCGCGATTACCGAACTCAAGACGGGCGAGGCGCTGGTTTCGCTGCTGGCGGAGGATGGATCGCCCGATATCGTCGAGCGCACGCTGATCGCCCCGCCCCGCTCCCGCCTCGGCCCGCTCGACGCGAAGGAGCGCGCGATCATCCAGTCGATCTCGCCCTGCGCCGGCAAATATGACCTGGCCGTGGATCGGGAATCCGCCGAAGAGATATTGGCGGCGCGGGGCAATGCCGCCGCCGCCGCGGCTCAGGCCGCAAAGGCGAAGGATGAGGCAGACAAAGCCACCGCGCAGCAGGCCAAGGTCGAGGCCAAGGCACAGGAAGCGGCGCTGAAGGAAAAGGCGCGCGCCGACGCCACCGCCGCGCGCGAAGCGGCAAAGCCCAGCGCGCTGGACCGGGCGGTCCAGTCAGCGACTCGCGCCGCCGGATCGTCGGTCGGCCGGCAGGTGGCGAACGAACTAGGCCGCGCGGTGTTCGGCGGATCGAGCCGCAGATCCTCCTCGGGCGGCATTGCCGGTCAATTGGTGCGCGGGATATTGGGCAGCCTGTTCAAATAAGGCGGCGGCCTCGACTTCCCGGCGCTGGGGGAGCAGAAGAGGCGGCACAGGGAGGATATTCGTCATGCCGAACCGCTTCACAGTCCCTTGCGCCGTTATACTGGTGCTGGTCGCCGGTCCCGCACTGGCGCAGGACAGTATGAGCAATCGCGATCTGCGCCGCGCGGCGGATGCCGCGATCCTGAGCGATGTGTCCCGCGACCGTCAGGCCGAACGCGACGCCGCTCGCCAGCCCTATGCCTCCCCCGGTTACGGCCCGATCAGGAGCGCCACCGGCGCGCGACGCGCCTGCGCCAGCGAGGCACTGGCCGAAGCAGGGCGCGGATCGAAAATCGTCGGCACGCCGCGCGCCAGCACGATGGCCACCGGCTGGGAAGTGGAAGGCGGCGTCGATCCGCGCGACGGTCACGGCCCTGTCTCCTTCGTCTGTTCGGTGCGCAACGGATCGGTCAGCGGCATCAAGCTGCAACCTTGACCATCGCACGGATCGGCAAAGTCAGGCCATGTCCACCCCAATTAATGGTTGCGGTCCATTGTCTACCAATGCGGTTGCCTGACACCCGCGCGCAGCGCTAAAGCGGGCCGATGAACGCGCCGATCGTCTCGCATCCCCTGTCCTACCGCAATTTCCGCGCCTATCTCGTCGGGCGGCTGGCGGCGGTGCTGGCGCAGTACAGCATGATGATCGTGCTGGGGTGGCAAGCCTATAATATCGCGCGCGAAACGATGGGGACATCGGGCGCTGCGGCGCAATTGGGGCTGATCGGCCTTGCGCAGTTCATGCCGCTCTTCTTCCTCACCCCCGTCACCGGATGGGTTGCGGATCATTTCGACCGGCGCAAGATCACGCGGATCACGCTCAGCCTGCTGGTGGTCGCCGCCGCGATCCTGGCTTTTGCGACTTATGAAGGCTGGGTCAGCCTGCCGCTGATCTTCGGCATCGCCGCGATCGTCGGTATCGCCCGCGCCTTCAACGGACCGGCCTACAGTGCGCTCGCGCCCAATCTGGTCCCGCGCGAGGCGCTGCCCAATGCCATCGCCATGTCCAGCGTCGCCTGGCAGACCGGCATGATTATCGGCCCGGCGCTGGGCGGCTATGCCTATGCCGCGACGCCGTGGGGCGCCTATGCGCTGGCGTCGGCGCTGTTCGCGGTCGCGCTGACCGGCATGTTCTTCATCGGGCCGGTGCCCCAGCCGCCGCGCGACATGACCCGCCATCCGGTGCGGCAGATGATCGACGGGCTGACCTATGTCCGCAGCAACCGGCTGGTGCTGGCGACGATCACGCTCGATCTGTTCGCGGTGCTGCTGGCCGGCGCGACCGCGCTGCTGCCCGTCTATGCGCGGGACATATTGCATGTCGGTTCAGCGGGGCTGGGCCATCTGGCGGCCTCGCCCGGCGTGGGCGCGGGGCTGACCGCGCTGTGGTTCTCCTTCCGGCCGATGAAACGGGATGTCGGCGTCAAGATGCTGGCGGCAGTCATCCTGTTCGGGCTGGCGACGATCGCCTTTGGCCTCACCGCCTTCGCGCCCCGCAGCATCGCCATCGAAATCGGTATCGTCGCGCTGGTCATATTGGGCGGCGCGGACATGATTTCGGTCTATGTCCGGCAGTCGCTGATCCAGTTGCACACGCCCGATGCGATGCGCGGGCGGGTGTCGAGCCTGTCGCAACTCACCATCTCCGCCTCCAACGAACTGGGCGAAGCGGAGTCGGGCTTTCTCGCGGCACTGGTCGGCCCGGTCGCGGCGGTGATCGGCGGCGGCATCGGCGCGATCATCATCACCCTCGTCTGGGCGCGACTCTTTCCCGAATTGCGGCTTGCGCGCACCTTCGATCCGCCCGACATGAAGGCACATGAACCTCAGCCAGGAGAGACGCCATGAAAGCTGACAGCATATTGGAAACCATCGGCAACACGCCGCACATCCGCATCAAGCGGCTGTTCAGCGATGCGCCAGACGGCACCGAAGTGTGGATCAAGTCGGAGCGCGCCAATCCGGGCGGGTCGATCAAGGACCGGATCGCGCTCGCCATGATCGAGGCGGCGGAGGCCTCGGGCGATCTCAAGCCCGGCGGCACGATCATCGAGCCGACATCGGGCAACACCGGCGTGGGTCTCGCCATGGTCGCTGCGGTCAAGGGGTATAAGCTCATCCTCGTCATGCCAGAGAGCATGTCTCTGGAACGGCGGCGGCTGATGCTGGCCTATGGCGCGTCGTTCGACCTGACCCCGCGCGAAAAGGGCATGAAGGGCGCGATCGAGCGCGCGCTGGAACTGGTCGCGAAAACGCCGGATAGCTGGATGCCGCAGCAGTTCGAAAATCCCGCCAATATCGACGTGCATGTCAGGACGACGGCGCAGGAGATCGCCGCCGACTTCGCCGACGCGCCCATCGACGCGCTCATTACGGGGGTCGGCACGGGCGGCCATATCACCGGCGCGGCGCAAGTGCTCAAACAGCTTTGGCCCAACCTCAAAGTCTATGCGGTGGAACCCACCCTGTCGCATGTCATCAGCGGCGGCCAGCCCGGCCCGCATCCGATCCAGGGCATCGGCGCGGGCTTTATCCCGGCCAACCTCCACACCCAGTTGCTGGATGGCGTGATCCAGGTCGATCCCGCCGACGCCAAGGATTATGCCCGGCGCGCGGCGAGCGAGGAAGGGATGCTCGTCGGCATATCCTCGGGTGCGACCCTCGCGGCCATTCATCAGAAGCTGAAGGAACTGCCGGCGGGCAGCCGGGTTCTGGGGTTCAACTATGATACTGGCGAACGCTATCTGTCGGTGCCCGATTTCCTGCCGGAATAAACGGGGCGAGCGCGTGCCGCGCTCCGCATGAGCGACGATCCGTCCGATATCCGGCTGCATCCCGCCGTGGGGCTGCTGTGGGTAGCGCTGTTCATCGGCCTGCCGGGGCTTGTCGCGTCATGGGAAAGTGGAACGGCGCGGCGCTCGGCGGCTCCCTTCCCTCCGGTAGCGGCGGCCCTGACTCACCGCCCGGCGACGCCTCCGCCGGCGGTGGAGCCGGTGCGCGTCTATGCGCTCGACGTCGATCGGGCGCGCGCGTTCAACGCGGCGATCCCCTTCCTTAAAGGCGCGGTCGCAGCCGCTCGCCCGTTCCGCTTCATGGGGTCGGGAACCGATCGCGCGCGGGCGACCGACTGCCTCGCCGCTGCGCAACTCTACGAAGCGGGCGACTATGCCGTGGGGCAGAAAGCGGTCGCTCAGGTCGTGCTGAACCGGGTGCGCCACCCCGCCTTTCCCAAGACGGTGTGCGGCGTCGTGTTTCAGGGACAGGAACGCGCGACCGGGTGCCAGTTCACCTTTAGTTGCGATGGCGCGCTCGCCCGAACACCTTCCCCCGGAGCGTGGGACCGGGCGCGCACGATCGCGCAGGCCGCGCTGTCCGGTCAGGTATTCCCGCCGGTCGGCTACGCCACTCATTATCACACCGACTGGGTCGTGCCCTACTGGAGCAGCAGCCTCGACAAGGTCGCGGCGGTCGGCACACATCTCTTCTTCCGCTGGCGCGGCTGGTGGGGCACGCCTGCGGCGTTTCGCGGATCGGATGACGGGACCGAACCGATCATCGGGCGGATCGCGCGCCTGTCGACGGTGCACCGCGCCCCGGCTGATGCGCCCCCGGTCGTGACGCCCACGACGATGGCGAGCGCCGCTGCCGCAATGGCCGCGCGGCCCCAGCAGGCGATCGGCGCGGACGCCATCGGCACGACCATCGGCGGTGCCCGCCTGATCGCGATCGCGCCGGGCGCGCGCGCCTTCATGGTCGAGCTGAGCCGGGCGACCGCGCCCGACCACTGGCCAGCGATGGCGCAGACCTTCTGCGCGGGACGGCCCGAATGCCGGATCATGGCGTGGCGCGCTGGCAGCGCCCCGACCGGCCTGCCACTCGCCGATGCGCAACTGGCTACGATGGCCTTTGCCTATATTCACAATGTCGCCAGCGGGTTGCAGCGCGCCTTATGGAATTGCGCCCAGTCTCCGCGCGCCAACCCCTCCGAATGCATGCGCCAGCGCATGCCCAGCGCCGCCCCGGCGAGCGCGGCTGTGCCCGAACTGCGGGGAGTCAGGCGACGGGAACGGTTCGAGACGGTGAAAATAGCACCCATCGAGCCGCCTCTCTCGGCGGGCAGATAAATAGGATCGGCCCTTCACAAGCCGCCGCAAATCTCCTATATCGCAATCTCAAATCCGGTCCTGACGTCGCCTCGCGCGATGAACGGATCGTCTCCGGATCGCCCGGGGACCGGAGCCGATTAGCGGCGGTTTCCGGCAGTATAGGGCGGTTTCGGCGGGTTCAAAAAGCGCTGGCAGTGCGGATCGGACAGTCCCGACCCGCACTTTTTTGCGTGGATGCGATGGAGCGAATCAAGCTTCAAAGCGCCCATGGCAGGCTGAATTTTCGCTGCGATGCGGAAAAAACGTGACGAACAAAGGCAGGATACGCATGGCGACCAAAGCTCCCCTCACCATCAGCAACACCGGCGCCAAAAAGCGCATTCGCAAGGTGTTCGGCGACATCCACGAAGTGGTGCAGATGCCGAACCTGATCGAGGTGCAGCGGGAGAGCTATGAACAGTTCCTGCGGTCCGACCCGTCGATCGGCTATGTGTCGGGTCTCGAAAAGACGCTGCGCAGCGTATTCCCGATCCGCGATTTCGCCGGCACCGCCGAAATGGACTTCGTCCATTATGAGCTGGAAGACCCGAAATACGATACCGAGGAATGCCGTCAGCGCGGCATCACCTACGCCGCGCCGATGCGCGTGACACTGCGCCTCATCGTGTTCGAAGTCGATCAGGACACCGAAACCCGTTCGGTCCTCGATATTAAGGAGCAGGACGTCTACATGGGCGACATGCCCCTGATGACGGGCAACGGCACCTTCATCGTCAACGGCACCGAGCGCGTCATCGTCAGCCAGATGCACCGTTCGCCGGGCGTCCTGTTCGACCATGACCGTGGCAAGACGCACTCATCGGGCAAATATCTGTTCGCCGCGCGGGTCATTCCGTATCGCGGTTCGTGGCTCGATTTCGAATTCGATGCCAAGGACATCGTCAATGTCCGCATCGACCGCAAGCGCAAGCTGCCGGTCACGGCGTTGCTCTACGCGCTCGGCCTGACCGCCGAAGATATTCTCGGCCATTTCTACAACAAGGTGGTCTATGTCCGCGGCGAAGGCGGCTGGCAGATCCCTTATCTCGCCGAAGCCTGGCGTGGCCTGAAGCCCGCCTTCGACATCGTCGACGCCAAGTCGGGCGAAGTGATCTTCCCCGCCGGCACCAAGATTTCGCCGCGCGCCGCCAACAAGGCGGAAAAGGACGGCCTCGAAAAGCTGCTGATCCCGACCGAAGAAATCTACGGTCGCTACAGCGCGTTCGACCTCATCAACGAGAGCACGGGCGAAATCTATATCGAGGCGGGCGACGAAGTGTCCCCTGAGAACCTCGAAAAGCTCGACAAGGCGGGCATCGATCATATCGAGCTGCTCGACATCGACCATGTCGGCACCGGCCCATGGATTCGCAATACGCTCAAGGCCGACAAGGCCGAGGACCGCGACCAGGCCCTGTCCGACATCTATCGCGTCATGCGCCCCGGTGAGCCGCCGACGAAGGAAACGGCGGAATCGCTGTTCGGCGGCCTGTTCTTCGATCCCGAGCGCTATGACCTGTCGGCCGTCGGCCGCGTCAAGCTGAACATGCGCCTCGACCTTGATGCCGAGGACACCGTCACCACGCTGCGCGTCGAGGATATCCTCGCCGTGGTCAAGGAACTGGTGAACCTGAAAGACGGCAAGGGCGAGATCGACGATATCGACAATCTCGGCAATCGCCGCGTGCGTTCGGTCGGCGAGCTACTGGAAAACCAGTATCGCGTCGGGCTGCTGCGCATGGAGCGTGCGGTCAAGGAGCGCATGTCGAGCGTGGACGTGTCGACGGTGATGCCGAACGATCTCATCAACGCCAAGCCCGCCGTGGCCGCCGTGCGCGAGTTCTTCGGTTCCTCGCAGCTCTCGCAGTTCATGGATCAGACCAATCCGCTGTCGGAAGTCACCCACAAGCGCCGCGTGTCGGCGCTCGGGCCGGGTGGTCTGACCCGCGAGCGCGCGGGCTTCGAAGTCCGCGACGTTCACCCGACCCATTATGGCCGCATCTGCCCGATCGAAACGCCCGAAGGCCCGAACATCGGCCTGATCAACAGCCTCGCGACCTTCAGCCGGGTCAACAAATATGGCTTCATCGAAACGCCCTACCGCAAGGTGATCGATGGCGTCGTCACCAATGACGTCGTCTATCTGTCGGCGATGGAAGAGGCCAAGCACACGATCGCGCAGGCGAACGCGGAGCTGACGGCCGAAGGCAAGCTGGCGGAAGACCTGATCTCCGCGCGCGAAGCCGGCGAATTCCTGATGGCGCCCAAGGACCACATCACCCTGATGGACGTCAGCCCCAAGCAGCTGGTGTCGGTCGCGGCTTCGCTCATTCCGTTCCTGGAAAACGATGACGCCAACCGCGCGCTCATGGGATCGAACATGCAGCGCCAGGCGGTGCCGCTCGTTCAGGCTGAGGCGCCGTTCGTCGGCACCGGCATGGAAGGCACGGTCGCCCGTGACTCCGGCGCCGCGATCGCCGCCAAGCGGGCGGGCATCATCGACCAGGTCGATGCGACCCGCATCGTCATCCGCGTGACCGGCGATATCGAAGCCGGCCAGTCGGGCGTCGACATCTACACGCTCCAGAAGTTCCAGCGTTCGAACCAGGACACCTGCATCAACCAGCGTCCGCTGGTGAAGGTCGGCGATCTGATCGAAGCCGGCGACGTCATCGCCGATGGCCCGTCGACCGAGTTCGGCGAACTGGCGCTGGGCCGCAACACGCTCGTCGCGTTCATGCCCTGGAACGGCTACAACTATGAGGATTCCATCCTGATCTCCGAGCGGATCGTGAAGGATGACGTCTTCACCTCGATCCATATCGAGGAGTTCGAGGTCATGGCCCGCGACACCAAGCTGGGGCCGGAGGACATCACCCGCGACATTCCCAATGTCGGCGAGGAAGCACTGCGCAACCTCGACGAGGCGGGCATCGTCTATATCGGCGCCGAAGTGGAGCCGGGCGACATCCTGTGCGGCAAGATCACCCCCAAGGGTGAATCGCCGATGACGCCGGAAGAAAAGCTGCTCCGCGCGATCTTCGGTGAAAAGGCGTCCGACGTGCGCGACACCTCGCTGCGTCTGCCGCCGGGCGTTGCGGGCACGGTCGTCGAAGTGCGCGTGTTCAACCGCCACGGCATCGACAAGGACGAGCGCGCCATGGCGATCGAGCGGGAGGAAATCGACCGTCTCGCCAAGGATCGCGAGGACGAACGCGGCATTTTGAACCGGGCGACCTTCAACCGTCTGGCCGACATGCTGATCGGCCAGACCTCGACCGCCGCGCCCAAGGGCGTGAAGAAGGGCGGCGAGATCGACGAGGCGCTGCTCGCCGAGGTCGAACGCCATGAATGGTGGAAGTTCGCGGTCGCCGACGACAAGGTCCAGAGCGATCTGGAAGCGGTCAAGGCGCAATATGACGAAGCGGTGAAGTCGATCGTCGACAAGTTCGAGGATCGCGTCGACAAGCTGCAACGCGGCGACGAACTGCCGCCGGGCGTGCTCAAGATGGTCAAGGTGTTCGTCGCGGTGAAGCGCAAGCTGCAACCGGGCGACAAGATGGCCGGCCGTCACGGCAACAAGGGCGTCATCAGCCGCATCCTGCCGGTCGAGGACATGCCGTTCCTGGAAGACGGCACCCATGTCGACATCGTGCTCAACCCGCTGGGCGTGCCAAGCCGCATGAACGTCGGGCAGATCTTCGAAACGCATCTCGGCTGGGCCGCGCGCGGCCTTGGACAGCAGCTCAAGCATGCGCTGGAGGACTGGCGCGAGGCCAATCCGACGCCGCAGGCGGGCGCGATGCCCGACGCGGTCAAGGATCGGCTGCTCAGCATCTATGGCGAGCAATATGCGGCGCAGATCGAGGGCCGTTCGGCCGAGCAGATCGTCGATCTGGCCGAGCATCTGGAGCGCGGCGTGCCGATGGGCACCCCCGTGTTCGACGGTGCGCGCGAAGCCGACGTGTCGGCGATGCTGGAACTGGCGGGGCTGCACACATCGGGTCAGAGCGACCTGTATGATGGCCGCACCGGCGACAAGTTCGACCGCAAGGTCACGGTGGGCATCATCTACATGCTGAAGCTCCATCACCTTGTCGACGACAAGATCCACGCCCGTTCGATCGGTCCCTACTCGCTCGTCACGCAGCAGCCGCTGGGTGGCAAGGCGCAGTTCGGTGGTCAGCGCTTCGGGGAAATGGAGGTCTGGGCCTTGCAGGCTTACGGCGCCGCCTACACGCTTCAGGAAATGCTGACGGTGAAATCGGACGACGTGGTCGGCCGCACCAAGGTCTATGAGGCGATCGTCAAGGGCGACGACACGTTCGAGGCCGGCATTCCCGAAAGCTTCAACGTGCTCGTCAAGGAAATGCGCTCGCTCGGCCTCAACGTCGAACTCACCTCGCTGGACGAAATTCCCGAGGAAGACGGCGGCTTCGCGGCGGCGGCGGAATAAGGAATGCGGGCGTCGCTTCGGCGGCGCCCCTCCCTCCGTCCGAAATTTTGCCCTCATGAGGGAATGAAAACATGAACGAACTGACCAACTTCGCCAATCCGGTCGCCAAGACCGAGACCTTCGACCAGATCCAGATCGGCCTTGCCTCGCCCGAGCGCATCCGGTCCTGGTCTTTCGGCGAGATCAAGAAGCCCGAAACCATCAACTATCGCACGTTCAAGCCCGAGCGTGACGGCCTGTTCTGCGCGCGTATCTTTGGCCCGATCAAGGATTATGAATGCCTGTGCGGCAAATATAAGCGCATGAAATATAAGGGCATCGTCTGCGAGAAGTGCGGTGTCGAAGTCACGGTGAGCAAGGTTCGCCGCGAGCGGATGGGCCATATCGAACTGGCCGCGCCGGTCGCGCATATCTGGTTCCTCAAATCGCTGCCCTCGCGCATCGGCCTGTTGCTCGACATGCAGTTGAAGCAGCTTGAGCGCGTGCTCTATTTCGAATCCTATATCGTCATCGAACCGGGCCTGACCACGCTCGACAAATATCAGCTGCTCAATGAAGACGAGCTGCTCGACGCGCAGGATCAATATGGCGAGGACGCCTTCTCCGCCGGGATCGGCGCGGAAGCGGTCAAGCAGATGCTGATGGACCTCGACCTCGAAGGCGAAAAGCAGATCCTGCTGGACGAGCTGGCCGTCACCAAGTCGGAACTGAAGCCCAAGAAGATCATCAAGCGGCTCAAGGTCGTCGAAAGCTTCCTGGAATCGGGCAACCGTCCCGAATGGATGATCCTGGACGTCGTGCCGGTGATCCCGCCAGAACTGCGCCCTCTGGTGCCGCTGGACGGCGGCCGTTTCGCGACGTCGGATCTCAACGATCTGTATCGCCGCGTCATCAACCGCAACAACCGTCTGAAGCGGCTGATGGAACTGCGCGCGCCGGACATCATCGTCCGCAACGAAAAGCGCATGTTGCAGGAAGCGGTCGACGCCCTGTTCGACAATGGCCGTCGCGGCCGTGTCATCACCGGCGCGAACAAGCGTCCGCTCAAGTCGCTGTCCGACATGCTCAAGGGCAAGCAGGGCCGCTTCCGCCAGAACCTGCTCGGCAAGCGCGTCGACTATTCGGGCCGTTCGGTCATCGTGACTGGTCCCGAACTCAAGCTGCATCAATGCGGCCTGCCCAAGAAGATGGCGCTCGAACTGTTCAAGCCGTTCATCTACGCCCGCCTCGACGCCAAGGGTCTGTCCATGACCTTGAAGCAGGCCAAGAAGTGGGTCGAAAAGGAGCGCAAGGAAGTCTGGGACATTCTGGACGAGGTGATCCGCGAGCATCCCGTGATGCTCAACCGCGCGCCGACGCTTCACCGTCTCGGCATTCAGGCGTTCGAACCCGTCCTGATCGAAGGCAAGGCGATCCAGCTTCACCCGCTCGTCTGCTCGGCCTTCAACGCCGATTTTGACGGTGACCAGATGGCCGTCCACGTTCCGCTGAGCCTTGAGGCGCAGCTGGAAGCGCGCGTGCTGATGATGTCGACCAACAACATCCTCTCGCCCGCCAACGGCAAGCCGATCATCGTGCCGTCGCAGGACATGGTGCTGGGCATCTATTATCTGTCGATGGAGCGCGAAGGCGAGCCGGGCGAAGGCATGCTGCTGGCCGACATGCAAGAAGTGCATCAGGCGCTTTATGCCAAGGCGGTGACGCTGCATTCGAAGATCATCAGCCGCGTTCCGCAGACGGACGAGGCCGGCAAGCAATATATGAAGCGGTTCGAAACGACGCCGGGCCGCATGCTGCTGGGCGAATGCCTGCCGCAGAGCCACAAGGTGCCCTTCGACGCGGTCAACCGCCTTCTCACCAAGAAGGATGTCGGCGACGTGATCGACGAGGTCTATCGTCACACCGGCCAGAAGGACACGGTGCTGTTCGCCGACGCGATCATGTCGTTGGGCTTCAAGCACGCGTTCCAGGCGGGCATTTCGTTCGGCAAGGACGACATGGTCATCCCGGATTCGAAGGAAGGCACGGTCGCCGAGACCAAGGCGCTGGTGGCCGATTACGAGCAACAATATCAGGACGGCCTGATTACCCAGCAGGAAAAGTACAACAAGGTGATCGACGCCTGGAGCCGTTGCGGCGACGTGGTGGCGAACGCGATGATGGACGAGATCCGCGCCCAGCCCAAGGATCCGAAGACCGGCCGTCTTGCGCCGATCAACTCGATCTACATGATGGCGCACTCGGGTGCGCGTGGTAGCCAGGCGCAGATGAAGCAGCTTGCGGGCATGCGCGGCCTGATGGCCAAGCCGTCGGGCGAGATCATCGAAACGCCGATCATCTCGAACTTCAAGGAAGGCCTGACCGTCCTTGAATATTTCAACTCCACCCACGGCGCGCGCAAGGGCCTGGCCGACACCGCGCTCAAGACGGCGAACTCGGGCTATCTGACCCGCCGTCTGGTCGACGTGTCGCAGGATTGCACCATCGTCGAGGAGGATTGCGGCACCGATCGCGCGCTGGAGATGAAGGCGATCGTTCAGGGCGGCTCGGTCATCGCATCGCTCGGCGAACGCATCCTTGGCCGTACCACGGCCGAAGATATCGTCGACAGCAAGGACAACAGCGTGCTGATCCCGATCGGCACCCTGCTGGACGAGCCGATGATCGCGTCGATCGAGGCGATCGGCACGCAGGCGGTCAAGATCCGCTCGCCGCTGATCTGCGAAAGCAAGATGGGCGTGTGCGCGAAATGCTACGGGCGTGATCTTGCCCGTGGTACGCCGGTGAACATCGGCGAGGCGGTCGGCGTCATCGCGGCGCAGTCGATCGGCGAGCCGGGCACGCAGTTGACGATGCGGACCTTCCACATCGGCGGCGCGGCGCAGCTCAATGAAACGTCGAACCTGGAGGCCGTCGCAGACGGCACCCTGGAACTGCGCGACATGCCCACGATCACCGACAGCCGTGGCCGTCGCCTCAGCCTCGCCCGCAACGGCGAGCTGGCGATCATCGACAATGAAGGGCGCGAACGCGCCGTTCATCGCCTGCCCTATGGTGCGACGATCCTGTTCGAGAACGACGCCAAGGTGAAGCTGGGCGACCGGATCGCCGAGTGGGATCCGTTCACCATGCCGGTCATCACCGAAAAGGGCGGCATCGTGAAATATGTCGACCTGATCGACAGCAAGACGCTGACCGAGCAGACCGACGAAGCGACGGGTATTTCCCAGAAGGTCGTCACGGAGCATCGCGGATCGACCCGTTCGAAGGAGGATCTGCGTCCGCGCATCACCCTGCTGGATGACGGTTCGGGCGAAGCGGCACGCTACATGCTTGCCATCGGCGCGATGCTGTCGGTCGAGGATGGCCAGACGGTGCAGGCCGGTGACGTGCTGGCGCGTGTATCGCGCGAAGCCGCCAAGACTCGCGACATCACGGGCGGTCTGCCGCGCGTGGCCGAGCTGTTCGAGGCGCGCAAGCCCAAGGACAATGCGATCATCGCCAAGGTCTCGGGCCGCGTCCAGTTCCTCAAGGACTATAAGGCGAAGCGCAAGATCGCCATCAATCCCGAGGATGGCGGCGAGCCGGTCGAATATCTGATCCCCAAGAGCAAGGCGATCGACGTTCAGGAAGGCGACTATGTCAAGCGCGGCGACAATCTGATCGGCGGTTCACCCGATCCGCACGATATTCTCGAAGTGCTCGGCATCGAGCCGCTCGCGGAATATCTGGTCGCCGAAATCCAGGAAGTCTATCGCTTGCAGGGCGTGAAGATCAACGACAAGCATATCGAGACGATCGTTCGTCAGATGCTGCAAAAGGTCGAGATCATCGAGTCCGGCGACACCACCTTGTTGGTGGGCGAGCAGATCGACCGCGAGGAAA
This sequence comes from Sphingobium sp. FG11, assembly GCF_057809915.1. Classification (NCBI taxonomy): domain Bacteria; kingdom Pseudomonadati; phylum Pseudomonadota; class Alphaproteobacteria; order Sphingomonadales; family Sphingobiaceae; genus Sphingobium; species Sphingobium sp. FG11. The sequence continues at coordinate 87,015 of NZ_JBMDKW010000008.1, read as the reverse complement.
TGGACGAGATCAACGCCAAGCTCGCGCCCGGTTTTGCGCCTGCCGCCGGCAAGCCGGTGCTGCTCGGCATCACCAAGGCCTCGCTCCAGACGCGTTCGTTCATCTCGGCGGCGTCCTTCCAGGAAACCACCCGCGTCCTCACCGAGGCGGCGGTTCAGGGCAAGAAGGACACGCTCGTCGGCCTGAAGGAAAACGTCATCGTCGGCCGCCTGATCCCGGCGGGCACGGGCGCTGGCATGAACCGTCTGCGGGTCGCCGCCTCGTCGCGTGATGCGGCGCTGCGGGCCGCATTGCGGGCATCGAGCCAGATCGACCTGATCGCGCCGAAGTCCGCCGCTGCGGAGCATAAGGCGGAACTGGCGCAGGGTCCCGAAGCCGCGATCGGCGACGATCCGCTGGGCGCGGTCGGCGGGGAAACCCACGGCACTGACGCCGATGCGGGCGATTATCTGCTCAAAAGCGACGAGGGCTGAGGGGTTTGAAAGGCCGGGAGGCGCTCCCTATCTAGGGAGCGGCTCCCATGCCCTTCGATCCTTAAAGATCGTCGAGGAAGCCCGCCGGACCTACGCTGGTCCGGCGGGCTTTGCTTTTGGGCGCGTTGATACGGAATGTAGCCAATCCCCCTTGACCGACGTGCCGCACCAGCCTATTTGCGCGCTTCCGATGCGGGTTATCCCGTGTCTAATGCCCGATCCTCTAATGGTAAGAGAGCGGACTCTGACTCCGTCAATCAAGGTTCGAGTCCTTGTCGGGCATCCATTATTTCGGTATTAGGTAGCAAACGCACCAAGGGCTATCTGGCCCTTCCAGCCCGCCGCCAGCTATCTTTGGCTGATGGGTATCACCAATCTTCGCCATTCCCTTGAGAAGCGCTATTCAGCCCTGACCGGGCAGCTTCGGGAGGTTCACGGGAATATCGCCCGGATCAAACGAGAGATTGCCACACTCGCCGAGCTTGAGGCTCGGATTCCGAGACTGGAGGCGTTGATCGAGAGCGCCGCCATGCTTCTCGAAGATGTGGACCCAGCATGGAGGCGGGAACAGACGCCAGCGATCAAGCCTTTTGTCCATCACCTACCGGTGCCGTTCGGCTCATGCGGTAGTCGTGGCTCGCAGGTCCGAAGAGGAAGCCTATGTGGCGTCGTAGCAATTCATTACGCTGAGAACGAAGACACCGTACTGCGTCTGGTACACTTGTGCAGCGCTCTATGAGATCAAGATGCGGCGAAAGTTCAAATGCAAGGCATGTCATCGCCAGTTTTCCGTGACATCCCAAACCATGTTTGCGAGCCGCAAGCTGGAATATCGCGACATCCTCGCAATTGGGGGAGACCTCATTCCGACGGCAGCTATTCAGTGCGCCCCCCGCCCCGAAAGCGCGCGAACTGCCAGAATGCCTCGCCGGCTCTGGACGGCTGAGCAATATGGCGCACCAGCCGAAAAGCGACCGTTGGCGGAGCGGCCAGCGGAATGCGAACGACATTCGTCGAACCCGCATTGTCCGATCCAAAATCGAAATAGGCGGCGATGGCATCTGGCGATGACATCCTGTCCGGCGCGCCCTCCGCCATTTCCGGCACTTCGACCAGATGCGCGCCGACTTCAATCAACGGCGCATGGAGCCGATCCCACAGGCCGGGATTGAGATTGCGGACGAACACCTCGACAGGACGACCGGCCGTCGCCTGTGGCGGAATGGAGGATGCACTGGCCCAGGGGTGATGGAGATCCACGCTGAGCGCCGCGCCATATTGTTTGAGGACCAGGCTTTCGACGCATGCGGAATCGACATCGCCCATGATGAAGGCGAGGTCGAGGTCGCCCCGGTCAACGCGATCGAGCAGCGGCAGCGACCAGCCGCTCTCGATTTCCACACTCACAGTGGGATGGGCCAGGGTAAAGGCGGCGATCAGTTCACGCCGCTCCCGAATGATCTTGGAATAGGGCGGCGCGCCGATCCGGAGGACGCCTCTGTCCCTGCGGCCAAGCTGCCGCGCCAGCCGTTCGGCCGCATCCGCCGCCGTTGCGACATTACGGGCTGCTTCGAACAGTTCGGCCCCCGGTCCGGTCAGGGACAGGCTTCGCGTCGTGCGATCGAACAGACGATAGCCCACGATCTTTTCCAGCTTGTGAATACGCGCCGAAAGCCATGGCTGGGCGACGCGGAGCCGGAGCGCCGCGCGGGTAAACGAGCCTTCTTCCGCGATGACCGCGAAATCGATCATGAGTTTGGGGTCTATCGGCACGCGGAATCCTGGAGGCCCCTTCGAATATGACGATTTTCTTATAAATGAAAGCGATATTCATATTGGACGCGGCCCCGGCCTTACCGCATTTCTGGCCACCGGACGCGCCGAAGGCCAGGAGGCGATTGGGCTGTCCGCCTTATTTTCATCCGTCTGGTTGGCGCGGAAATTGGCAAACGGTCTGCACGCAAGCGGGCCATATGGGAGAGGAGCGATGCGAGAATTTGGACCAGTGGCGCTCGCGGTGCGCGATGTTCGTCCCCCCTGCTCCACGCAATCGCCCGCTGGCGCGACCGCAAAGGCCGGCACATCTATGCTACTTGTTTCACGCCTGCCAAGCCGCGAACATATGCACCACCGCTGGAATATCGGTTCTAACGGCCCGGTAGATCCGGCATATACTCCAAACAGTCCGGCAGAAGGCTGTAAAAGTCGAAGCGCCAAGGCGGCAATGGACAAAGCGGGCGCATAGGTTTGCGCATCTTGAAAAGATTGGGAGCAGTGATGAGTTTGGAAACCAGCGACGTCGAGGTTCAGGGAACCGTAGCCCCCGGCTATGAGGGCGTGCGCGCAGCCTTCAAGGATAATCTGGCATCGGGACAGGACGTCGGGGCGGCATTCGCCGTTTATCGCGATGGCGCCGCGCTGGTGGATCTGTGGGGCGGAAGTCGCGCTGAAGATCGCTCCGTCGCTATTACCGATCGCACTGTTTTCGGGGTCAATTCCACGACCAAGGGCGCCGCGTCGATCTGCATCGCGATGCTGGTCGACCGGGGCAAGCTTGATTATGAAACGCCCGTTTCGGCCTATTGGCCGGAGTTCGCGGCGAACGGCAAGTCGGCGATCACCGTGGGCGAAATGATGTCGCACCAGGCCGGTCTGGTCGGCGCGCGCGAGCCGGTGACGCTGGACGATTATATCGCCCATGACGGCGTCGCCGCCCTGCTCGCCGCGCAGGAGCCATTCTTCCGTCCCGGCCTGTGGGGCTATCATGCGCTGACCATCGGCACCCTCTGCGACGAACTCGTCCGCCGGGTCGATGGCCGCACCATCGCCCGCTTTTACGAGGAAGAGATTGCTTCGAAAATCGCTATCGACGTTTTCATGGGGCTGCCGATCGAGGAAGATAATCGCTATGCCGAAATGTTCGGGGCGGAGGACACCCCGACCGGCGATTTCGAAGTCCCGAACCCCGAAGCCATGGCGGCCGCGCTGGCCAATCCGATGATCGCCTGGGATTTTCCCAACCAACGCTATTGGCGCGCGGCGGGACATCCGGCGGCCGGCGGTACCGCAAGTGCGCGTGGCCTGGCGAAGCTCTATGCGGCGCTCTTCAGCGATGCCGGACAGGCCGGGCCAAAGCTGCTGAGTAAGGCGGTGCTGGAGCAGGCGATCCGCGAGCGCATTACGGGCGTGGATCAGGCCATGGGCGTCCCTGGCCGCTACGCCGCCGGTTTTCGTCTTAGTGACGGCGGGATGGGACCGAATCCGGCTTCATTCGGCCATCCGGGCTTTGGCGGCAGCGTGGCTTTTGGCGATCCGGCGCTCAGGATCGGCGTCGCCTATACGACCAACACCATGCGGAACCCCGGCCCGGAATGGATCGATACGCGGGTCGCCGCTTTGCTGGAGGCGCTCTACGCAGCCGAGGCCGCTCGCTGAGATCCGCATAATGACCCGCTGTGGCCGGATGGGGATTGTGCGTCCGGCCACGGCAGGCCCCTCGCGATCCCGCTTTCTGCCTCTGCCAGAAGGCGTCCAAGTCTGCCGCCGCGCGCGGGTGCAACTTCGTTTTTCCAAGTATATCAGGAGTATAATATATGCCGCCCCATGAAATAAGCCATGTGGTCGGCGACACCAAACCGCCGCTGCTGGACATGACGATCGGGCAGGCGCTGGCACGCGCGGCGGAAAGCTGGCCCGATCAGCCCGCGCTGATTTCGCGGCATCAAAATCTACGCCTGACCTGGGCCGAATTGAAGGAGGCGGCAGATGCCCTCGCCCTTGGTCTCGCGGCGCTCGGTGTGCGGCGTGGCGATCGGGTCGGGGTGTGGGCGACCAACTGCGCCGAATGGACGATAGCGCAGCTCGCGACCGCCAGCGCCGGGATGATCCAGGTCAACATCAACCCCGCCTACCGCCTGTCCGAGCTGGACTATACGTTGCGCGCGGTCGGGGCGACCGCACTGATCTGCTCCGCCAGCTTCAAGACCAGCGACTATATCGCGATGGTGGAGGAAGTCGTGCCCGGTCTGGCGAACAGCGACGGCGCGATTGACTGCGAGCGGCTGCCCGCGCTGAGGCATGTGATAAAGATCGGCGGATCGCCACGGCGCGGCTGGATCGATTTCGAGGATGTGCTGGAGCGCGGTCGCGCAGCCCCCGCCTCCATGGCCGATCTGGCGGCCGGGCTTCTTCCGGGCGACCCGATCAACATTCAGTTCACCAGCGGCACCACCGGCATGCCCAAGGGGGCCACGCTGTCTCACAAAAATGTGCTGAACAACGGCTATTTCGTGGGGCTGGCCATGGGCTTGGGGGAGGGCGACCGGCTCTGCATCCCGGTGCCGCTCTATCATTGTTTCGGCATGGTGATGAGCAACCTCGCCTGCCTCGTGCATGGCGCGACCATGGTCTATCCATCGGCGGCGTTCGATCCGGGCGCCGTGCTGGAAACGGTGGAGGCCGAACGCTGCACCGCGCTCCATGGCGTGCCGACGATGTTCATCGCGGAACTGGAACATCCCGACTTCGCGCGATACGACCTGTCGTCGCTGCGCACCGGCATCATGGCGGGCGCACCCTGCCCGATCGAATTGATGAACAGGGTCATGACGCGGATGCACATGCGCGACATCGGTGTCGCCTATGGCATGACGGAAACCAGCCCCGTCAGTTTCCAGACCGCCCTTAGCGATCCGGTCGAACGCCGGGTCTCCACGATCGGGCGCGTTCAGCCGCATCTGGAGGTCAGGATCGCCGATCCCGCCACGGGTGAAACCGTGCCCCGTGGCGTTCCGGGGGAATTGTGCACGCGCGGATATGCGGTCATGCTCGGCTATTGGGAGGATCCCGCGCGGACGGCCGAAGCCATTGAGGACGGATGGATGCGCACCGGCGATCTGGCCGTGATCGACGCGGACGGTTATGCCCGCATCGTCGGCCGCTCAAAGGATATGATCATCCGGGGCGGCGAGAATATCTATCCGCGCGAGATCGAGGAATTTCTCTTTCAGCATGACGCCGTGGAAGATGTGCAGGTTGTGGGCGTGCCCGATGAAAAATTCGGCGAGGAAGTGTGCGCGTGCATCCGGCTCCGCGCGGGCATGGCGGTGACGGAGCAGGCGATGATCGATTATTGCCGTGGCCGGATCGCGCACTTCAAAGTGCCCCGCTACATCCATTATGTCGATGCTTTCCCGATGACCGTGACCGGCAAGGTCCAGAAGCACCTCCTGCGCGACATCGCGTCTGCGGCGCTGCGGGAGCGGACATGAATCCGTCGGCTTCCTGTCCAGATGCCAAAGCGGGGAGCGCAGTCGGCACCGGGGCGTTCCGATGGCGCTGATGCTCTACCATTGCCAGGGTGCGCGCTCGTTGCGGCCGCTGTGGGCGCTTGAGGAAATGGAGCTGCCCTACCGGCCCATCCTCCTGCCTTTCCCGCCCAGGGTGCTGGACAAATCCTATCTCGACATCAACCCGCTCGGGACCATTCCCTTTCTGGTCGATGGCGAGGTGAGAATGACGGAATCGTCCGCCATCTGCGTCTATCTCGCCACCCGCTATGGCCCGACGCCGCTGGCGCTGACGAGCGACGAGCCGGACTTCGCCCTGTACCTGAACTGGCTGTTTTTCAGCGATGCGACGCTTACCTTTCCGCAGTCGATCGTCCTGCGATACCGCCAGCTTGAGACGCCCGAACGGCGGGCCGAACAACCGGCCGCCGATTATGAAAAATGGTTCTTCGGCCGGTTGCGGGCCGTCGAAGCGGCGCTCGAAAATCGCGAGTGGCTGTGCGGAGGACGGTTCACGATCGCGGACATTGCCATCGCCTACAGCCTGTATCTGGCCGATGAGATCGTCGGCCTGGGGAGCGGCTTCGGACCGAATGTGCGCGCCTATCTGGCGCGCGCTTGCGCCCGTCCCGGTTTCGCCCGCGCCATGCAGGTCGATGCCCAGGCGCCCCCCTGGCGCTAGGGCGTTACGGGACATCCGATGGAAGCGCCGGGCAAGACCGCGTGATCGCCACGCCTCACGACGCGCTTTGAAGGATAATTCGCTAGAAATAAGCATGATCTGTGCACTCGACTTGTGCGCTTCGCGGCGGCTAAGACGGTGGCATGATGAAGCTGTTCATTGGCAACAAGGCCTATTCGAGCTGGTCGCTGCGCGGCTGGCTGGCGTGCAAACTGTCCGGCCTGCCGTTCGAGGAGGTGGTCGTCCCCCTCTATGACGAGGCATGGGAAAAGCGGCGCGAGGGCGACGAGTTCGCTCCATCCTCGGGCAAGGTGCCGATCCTGTGGGATGGCGACGACATCGTCGTGTGGGACAGCCTGGCCATCGTCGAATATCTCAACGAAAAGACGGGCGGCGACAAATTCTGGCCGGCCGATCCGGCGGCGCGCGCGATGGCGCGATCGATGGCGGCCGAAATGCATTCGAGCTTCGCCGCGCTGCGCCGCGAACACAGCATGAACATCCGCCAGATTTACGCGCCGGTCCCGCCGTCCGAGCCGGTCGCGCAGGATCTCGCCCGCATCATGCAGCTTTGGGCGCAGGCGCGCGCCCGCTATGGCGGCGAAGGCGATTTCCTGTTCGGGCAGTTCGGTGCCGGCGACGTCATGTTCGCGCCGGTCGTCACCCGCCTCATCACCTATCAACTGCCCGTCGCGCGCTTCGCGCAGGCCTATATGCATGCGGTCATCGCCCATCCGTGGATGCAGGAATGGATCGGCGGCGCGCAGGCGGAGGATTGGGTAATCGACCGCTTCGAATCGCCGCCGCAAACGACCTGACGGCATTGACGCCGCACCGATAGCCCACCGCGGACAGGCAAGAAAAAGCCCGGCCGCTCAGTATCTAGCGCCGGGCCTTTTTCCGCCAGACAGCGTCAGCTTCAGCCGACGATTTCTTCCGGCTTGAAGAAGAAGGCGATTTCGGTCGCCGCATTTTCATCGCTGTCCGAACCATGGACCGAATTGGCTTCGATCGATTCGGCATAGTCCTTGCGGATCGTGCCTTCATCGGCATTGGCGGGGTTGGTCGCGCCCATGATGTCGCGGTTGCGCTTCACGGCGTCTTCGCCTTCCAGCACCTGAACGACGACCGGACCGGAGATCATGAAGGCGACCAGATCGGCGAAGAAGGGGCGCTCCTTGTGGACGCCATAAAATCCCTCGGCCTGTTCGCGGCTCATGCGGATGCGCTTGGATGCGACGATGCGCAGACCGGCATCTTCCAGCTTCTTGGTGACCGCGCCCGTCAGGTTGCGACGCGTCGCGTCGGGCTTGATGATCGAAAAGGTGCGAGTGGCGGCCATAAGCCTTTAAAACTCCGGACTGTGGGATTGAATGGCGCGCCCTTTAGACTGCGCCTTCCTATCCCGCAAGTGCGTTGATCTCAACCCGTCAGGGGCCTTGTACCCATTTGCGCCCCTCCTGCCGCCAGAAGCGCGGGCTGACATCCTCACGCCGCGACAGGCTACGCCAGTTGACGCGCGCATCCTCGATCGTGTCCGCGTCGAAGAAATAAAAGACGCGCTCGAACCCCAGCGCTTCCTCACGCCAGACTCCGTCCACGATCGCGATATGCCGCGCGCCGTTGGCAGCCTCGCAGGCGCCCGACAGCAGGATCGGCTGCGCATCCTCGCGCCCGTCGCCTGCCAGCCCGTGCGCCAGAAAACTTTCCGGCGGCCCCGCCCACAGGCACTCTGAGATGCGCGCCAGCCGCGCGGGATCGTCCGCCACCACCAGCAGCCGCTCGCCCGTGCCCAGCAGCCGCGCCGCAATAGCGGGCAGCACCTGTTCAACGGGATCGCGGCTGAGCTGGTAGAAATCGACTTGCACGGCTTTCCCCTATCGGGCGAGCATCAGCGCTCGAACTTGTCGGCCACCAGCCGGTCGATCAGCCGCACTCCATAGCCGGTCGCACCCTTGTCCCATGTCGCGCCCGGCTTGTCGGCCCACACCATCCCGGCGATGTCGAGATGCGCCCATTTGACGCCCTCGTCGACGAACCGCTTGATGAACTGCGCCGCCGTGATCGACCCGGCATAGCGCGCGCCCATATTTTTCATGTCGGCAATCGGGCTGTCGATCATCTTGTTATAGGCCTCGCCCAACGGGAAGCGCCACAGCGGATCGCCCGCCGCCTTGCCCGCCGCGATCAGATCGTCGGCAAGCGCATCGTCATTGGCGAAGATACCGCCATATTGATCGCCCAGCGCCACGATCATCGCCCCGGTCAGCGTCGCGAGATCGACGACGACGTCTGGCTTGTAGGTCTGCTGCGCCCAGGTGATGACGTCGCATAACACCAGCCGCCCTTCGGCGTCGGTATTGATGACCTCGATCGTCTGACCCGACATCGACGTCACCACATCGCCCGGCCGCTGCGCATTGCCGTCGGGCATGTTCTCGACGAGGCCGCAAATGCCCACGACATGCGCCTTCGCCTTGCGCCCCGCCAGCGCCTTCATGGCGCCGACGACCGCGCCAGCGCCGCCCATGTCCCACTTCATATCCTCCATGCCAGCGCCGGGCTTGATGGAAATGCCGCCGCTGTCGAAGGTCACGCCCTTGCCCACCAGCACCAGCGGCTTGCCCGACGCATCACCCGTGCCGTTCCATTCCAGCGCCAGGATGCGCGGCTCGCGCACCGAACCCTGCGCCACCCCGAGCAGCGCGCCCATGCCCAGATCGGTCATCGCCGCCCTGTCGAGCACGGTCAGCGTGATGCCCATGTCGGCCAGATGCCGGCACCGCTCGACGAAGCTTTCGGGATACAGGATGTTCGCCGGCTCCGACACCAGTTCGCGGGTGAAGGCGACGCCGGCAGCGACCGCCGACAAACGATCCCAAGCCGCTGCCGCATCGGCCGATACGATCGTGATCCGCGTCAGGGTCGGCTTGGCGGTCTCGGGCTGGCGCGTGCGATAGGTGTCGATCCGCCAGCTCCGCAACTGCGCGCCAAAGGCAAGCCGGGCCGCGCTTTCGCCGCCGATATTCCCCAGAAATTCGACGGCCGCATGGGTGGCGCCGCTGTTAATCAGCCGGGCCGTCAGTGCGCCGCCCGCTTTCTCCATATCCGCATCGGTTCCCGCGCCGACACCGAGCAGCAGCACCCGCACGACACGGCCGTCTTCCTCGACAAAGCTTTCGAAGCTCGAACCCGCATCGCCGCTGAAGCGGGCGGCCTGCGCGCCCGCCGCCAGCGTTGCAGCCGCAGCGACCGGGGCCGCGACGGCCGCGCCCTTGATGACGGCGAACACCAATGTGTCGGCCACGGGCCGGGACGGGCTGAATATAATGTCCATCGAGGATCCTCTTGTCAGGGCGCGGATAGTGGCGGCGTCATCGAACGGACGCGTTTATCCGCCAGATAATGCGGCTTTTCGCTTCTGGCAAAGCCGTTCGGCCGATTTTCCCGGAAAAGACGCGCGAGGACAGATTGCGGCGCGCGTCAAGCAATGCGATAGGCGAAGCGAGACGCGCCCCATCGAGCCAGACCCAGAGCCAGATCCTTTGCAGCATTCTCCCTTGTCGTTCCTGCGATCCCGCCATGCGCTGCTTGCCGGCGCGGCGCTGTCATGCCTGACGCTCGCGCCCCATGCGTTTGCCCAGCAGCTCGCGACACCGCCCGCGCCGGTCGGCGCAGCCGATGCACCCCTGCCCCAGAGCGACGACCAGATCGGCTTCGCTGCCGACGCACTCGCCTACGACAGCAACAGCGAAATCGTGACGGCCACCGGCAATGTTCAGTTGCTGCGCGACGGCAACCGCCTGCGCGCCGATACGGTGGTGTGGAACCGCACCACGGGCAAGGTCGAGGCGCAGGGCAATGTCTCCGTCACCGATCCTGATGGCAATATCGCTTATGGCGACCGCTTCGATGTGACGGATTCGCTCAAGGATGGCGCGGTCGAAAATATGCTGCTGGTCCTCCAGAAAGGCGGACGACTGGCTGCGCTGACCGGCGAGCGGGTGAACGGCATCTACACGCTGCACCATGCCGCCTATACCGGATGCGCGGTAGTGGATAATGACGGTTGTCCCAAGGAACCCACCTGGCAGATCAAGGCGGTCAAGGTCGTCTATGATCCGACGAAGGAACGCGTCACCTATACCCGGCCCCGGGTCGAGATTTTCGGTATCCCGCTCATTCCCCTGCCCGCCTTGTCCCATCCGGTCGGCGATAATGGCGGCAGCGGCCTGCTCGCCCCCAATTTCCGTTACAACAAGGCTAACGGTTTTGAGGTGATGCTGCCCTATTATTTCAAGCTCGCGCCCAATCGCGACCTTACCGTCACGCCGCACCTTTACACCAACACCCTGCCGATGATCGAAACCAACTATCGGCACCTGTGGGATCGCGGTGCTTATGAGATCACCGGCTATCTCACCTATGGCAGCCGCGTCGCCACCGGCAGCACAACGTCCGCCACTCTTCCGGCGGACTCGCAAAAGGATTTCCGCGGCTATGTCGACGCGAGCGGCAGCCTTCAGCTGACGCCCGAATGGAGTGTCAGCGGATCGATCCGCGCCACCACCGACCGTACCTTCCTGCGGCGCTATTATCTGAACGGCGACGATCGGCTGCGCTCGACCATCGGCGCGCAGCGGATCGGTGAAAACAGCTATTTCTCGGTCGCGGGCTGGGCCATCCAGACGCTGCGCGTCGGCGATTCGCAGGGGCAGATGCCGATCGCCCTGCCCGTGATCGACTATCGCCTGCGCATGAAAGACCCGCTGCTGGGCGGCCAGATCCAGTTTCAGGCGAACAGCCTGGCGATCACCCGCACGCATGGCGAAGATACGCAGCGCGCCTTCGCCGCCTTTCAGTGGGATTTGCGCAAGCTGACCGCCATGGGGCAGGAAGTGACCTTCACCACCTATCTGCGTGGCGACGTCTATCACAACAGTAACAATGATCTGGCTACCAATCCCCTCTACGCCGGCGATCCCGGCTGGAAGGCGCGCGGCATCGCCGCCGCCGCGATCGACGTGCGCTGGCCCTTCATGGGTGAGGCGTTTGGCGGGGTCCAGCGTATCGCGCCACGTGTCCAGATCGTCGCCGCGCCGAAAATCGCGAACCTGTCGGTCCCCAATGAGGATGCCCGCGCCATCGATCTGGAGGACAGCAACCTGTTCGCCCTCAATCGCTTCGCGGGCTATGACCGTTTCGAAGATTCGACGCGCGTCACCTATGGCCTGGAATATAGCCTGTCGTTGCCGGACTTCAGCCTCGAAAGCGTGATCGGGCAAAGCTATCGTCTCAATAGCCGCGAGAGCATCCTGCCCGACGGCACCGGCCTGTCCGACCGCATGTCCGACGTCGTTGGGCGCACCACGGTCCGCTACAAGAATTTCATCAGCCTCACGCACCGCTTCCGGCTGGACAAGGATCATCTCGCCGTCCGTCGCAATGAAATCGACACGACTATCGGGTCGGCGAAAACCTATGTCCAGGTCAGCTATCTGCGGCTCAATCGCAATGCGCTGGCAGCGCTGGAGGATTTGCAGGACCGGGAAGAATTGCGTTTGGGCGCGCGGGTGCAGTTCGCCCGTTTCTGGTCGGTTTTCGGCTCCACCGTCGTCGACCTTACCGACGCGAAGGAGGACCCGTTGAGCGCCGCGGACGGCTATGAGCCGGTCCGCAACCGGCTCGGCATCGCCTATGAGGATGACTGCCTGACGCTCGGCTTTACCTGGCGGCGCGACTATCAGACCACCGGCGACGCGCGAAAGGGCAGTAGCTTCCAGCTACGACTCGCTTTTCGCAATATTGGCATATAAGGATCAGCCCGCATCCCGCCGGCGCTCAGGGCCGGTTCAGGCGGCCCGGAGCATCAGCACCGGACCAGATATGAGAGTTTTGTCGAAGATGAAGCCTGCCGTTCCCTGCCTGCGTCGCCCTGGCTCCTCCGTCCGCCGGAGCGCGCGCCTGCTGTCGCTATGCGCCGCCCTGCTGGCCACCGGCATGAATGGCGCCATCGCGCAATCGGTGCCGGACGATGGCGACAGCGTGGCGACACAACAGCTTGCGCTGCCCAAGGATTTGACGGTGTTCGGCAAGACCGATCCCAATATCCGCAAGGCGACCGCGATCGTCAACGGCCGCATCATCACCGGCACCGATGTCGATCAACGGCTGGCGCTCATCATAGCCGCCAATGGTGGCAAGGTCGCGGCGGAGGAAAAGGACAGGCTGCGTGTGCAGGTCCTGCGCAACCTGATCGACGAAACGCTCCAGATTCAGGAAGCCGCCGCCAACGACATCCGGATCGGCGCGGACGAGATAAACCAGAGCTATGAGCGGGTTGCGGCCAATTTCCGCCAGTCGCCTGCGCAGTTCGAGGATTTTCTGCGCAAGCAGGGCAGCGCGCCCGCCAGCATCAAGCGCCAGATCGAAGGCGAACTGGCGTGGAGCCGGCTGCTCCGCCGCAATATCCAGCCCTTCGTCAATGTCAGCGAAGATGAAGTGAAGTCGGTGGTCGATCGCCTCAACCAGGCCAAGGGCAGCGACGAATATCGCATCGGCGAAATCTATCTGTCGGCGACGCCGGAAAACCAGCAGCAGATCGGCGCCAACGCGCACAATATCATCGACCAGATCAAGCAGGGCGGCAGCTTCGCCGCCTATGCCCGCCAGTTTTCGGAAGCCTCGACCGCTGCGGTCGGCGGGGACCTCGGCTGGGTGCGCCCGGCGCAATTGCCCGACGAACTGGCGCGCGCCGCCGCCGAGATGCAGGTCGGCCAGATCGCGGGTCCCATCAACGTGCCGGGCGGCGTGTCGATCCTCTATGTCATGGACAAGCGCAAGGTGCTGACCTCCGATCCGCGCGACGCCCTGCTCAGCCTCAAGCAGCTTGCGGTCAATTTCCCGGCGGGCACGACCGAGCAGGAAGCCGGCCAGAAGGCGGCGAGCTTCGCGACAGCGGTCAAGGAGATCAAGGGCTGCGGCCAGGCCAATGAAATGGGCGCGAAGATGGGTGCGGACGTTGTCGATAATGACAATGTGAAAATCCGCGATCTGCCGCCGCAATTGCAGGACATCCTGCTGAACCTTCAGGTCGGGCAGACCACGCCGCCCTTCGGGTCGATCAAGGAGGGCGTGCGCGTCCTGGTAGTCTGCGGTCGCGACGAGGGCGGGTCTGCCGCCGCACCCAATTACGAACAGATCATGGCGCAAATGGAAGAAGAGCGGGTTAACAAGCGCGCTCGCATCTATCTGCGCGATCTGCGGCGCGATGCGGTCATCGACTATAACTGACGCGGCCCCTGCCCCGACGGCTCTGGCGCCCTTCGCGATCCCGCTGGGCGATCCGGCGGGCATAGGGCCGGAGATCGTCGCCAAATCCTGGGTCATGCGCCAGGCGCGCGGCCTGCCGCCCTTCTTCGCGGTGGGCGATATCGCGTCCCTGCGCGCCGTCTGGCTTGGCCCGGTCGTGCAGATTTCCGCTCCGCAGGAGGCCGTGGCGGCGTTCGACACCGCTCTCCCCTGCCTGCATGTCGCCGATGCCGGGGAGATCATTCCCGGTTCGCCCGGCACGGACGGCGCGCGCGCGGCGTTTCAGGCGCTCGAAGTCGCAGTCGGCCTTGCCCGCTCTGGATCGGCCGCCGGGATCGTCACCGCGCCGGTCGGCAAGGAGCAGCTCTACGGCGTCGGCTTCACCCATCCCGGCCAGACTGAGTTCGTCGCCGAACGATGCGGCGTGTCGCCCCAGAATGCGGTGATGATGCTCGCCGGGCCATCGCTCAAAGTGGTGCCGGTCACAATCCACATCCCGCTCGCCGACGTGCCGTCGGTTCTGACGATCGACCTCATCCGCGCGCGGGCGCTCACCACGGCCAAGGGGCTGCAACGCAATTTCGGCATTGCCCGTCCCCGTCTGGTCGTCGCCGGTCTCAATCCCCATGCGGGCGAAGGTGGCGCGCTGGGGCGTGAGGAGATCGAGATCATCCGCCCGGCGGTGGAGTCCCTGCGCGACGAGGGCCTCGACATCGTCGGCCCTCTCGCCGCCGATGGCCTGTTCCACAGCCGCGCTCGTGAAACCTACGACGCGGCACTGTGCATGTATCATGACCAGGCATTGATCCCGCTCAAGACGCTGCATTTCGACGATGGCGTCAACATCACGCTCGGCCTGCCGATCATCCGCACCTCGCCCGATCATGGCACCGCCTTTGGCATCGCGGGCACGGACAGCGCCAATCCCGGAGCGATGATCGCCGCCATCCGCATGGCCGCCGATGCAGCCCGCGCGCGCCTCGCTCATGGCGGCTGAGACTCGCCCCGCGCTGCCGCCGCTGCGTGAGGTGATTGCCGCGCACGGGCTTCAGGCGAGCAAGGCGCTCGGCCAGAATTTCCTGCTCGACGAACAATTGCTCGATCGAATCGCCGCCGTCCCCGGCCCGATCCGCGATCAGCCCGCGTTCGAGGTCGGTCCCGGTCCCGGCGGCCTGACCCGTGCGATCCTGCGCGCGGGCGCACGACTCGTCGCGGTGGAGCGCGACCGGCGTTGCCTGCCCGCGCTGACCGAGCTGGAAGTCGCTTTCCCCGGACAATTGCGCGTCATCTCCGGCGACGCGATGGCGGTGGATGCCCGTGCGGAGGCGGGCGACGGCGCGCACATCATCGCCAACCTCCCCTATAATGTCGGCACCGCCTTGCTGGTGAATTGGCTTTCGGCCGACTGGACGCCGCTGCCCTGGTGGTCCAGCCTGACCCTGATGTTCCAGCAGGAGGTCGCCGAGCGGATCGTCGCTACGGCCGGCTCCGACCATTATGGTCGCCTCGCGGTGCTCGCCCAATGGCGCGGACAGGCGCGGATCGCGATGAAGGTGCATCGCAGCGCCTTTACGCCGCCGCCCAAGGTCATGTCGGCGGTGGTCCACATCACCCCGATCGCCGCGCCGGAGGGCGTTGCGCTCAAACATCTCGAACGCCTCACCGCCGCCGCATTCGGCCAGCGTCGCAAGATGCTGCGCCAGAGCCTCAAGGGCCTGCCCGGCGCACTGGATGCGCTGGAACAGGTCGGCATCGATCCGCAGCGCCGCGCCGAAACCGTCACCGTCGAGGAATTTGTCGCGTTGGCGCGGTGCTGGGGCGGCTCTTGAGGCGCATCGCCCTGTGGATCCGAACATTAAAAATCGTTTCGTATCCGGTGCTTATGTGAACCCAATCGGCGCTGCAACGTTGTGAAAGCAACAACATAGCATCGATGGAGCGTGGACGTGGCAATCGCGGTAGAATTTCCCGACGGCAGCGTGCGCAACGTCCCAGCCCAGTTGCGCGCATGCCCCTCTGGCACAGCTGCAAGCGCCCTTCCCGCTTATGAAAAAGTTCCGCTCAATTGCGATTCCCGCTGGCGCTTCGTGCGGATAGGGGGTCGCTGGCTGGCCCTGCCTCGCATGGGCGGCCTTTCCATTCTGCGCCCGGCGGCCCCGCTATGGTGGGCCGACATTGCCCAGATGCAGGATAAAGGAGAGGAAACGGGGGTCGCCAAACCTCAAAGAAACCCAACCCTTACCGCCATTCAGGAATCCGCAGCCTGAATCACGAGAGCAATTGCCCGCTCAGGGGGTTTCGGTCGGCACGGACTTGGGGGCTGGGGCCACATCCTTGACCGTCAATGCAACGGCGGGCGGCCCCTTCTGAATCGCAGCCGCCAGCTTTCCAACCACCGCACAATCGGTCTTGCACGCGCTCTGCGCCTGCGCCAGATTATCCTTCGCCTTCGCAATCGCGCCCTTCTCGACCATCGCCTCGCCCTGGCCCACAAGCGCAGCGACATCGTTAGGGTCCAGCAAAAGCGCCTCGCGATACAGACGGATCGCCTTGCCCTGCAAGCCTTGCGCCCGCGCTACCTGCGCCAGCTCGATATAGGCGGTGCGGTTGCGTGGATCGACCGCGAGCGCGCTTTCGAGCGCGTCATTCGCGCCGCTCAGATTGCCCGCAGCCCGCGCGGCTTCACCGGCTTTTTGCCATTCAAGCGACAGCGGCGCGATCTGCGCGTCGGGACGCTGCGTCAGGCCCGCGCTCGACACGGTGGTCAGGACGAGCGCACAAGCGACCGAGGCGGGGGTGAAACGCATGCAAATCTCCAGCCATGTTTCAGGCATTGATGCCGGTCGATGGTCCGGCCCCTGAGTCTCGCGCGTTTGCACGCTCTTGTCCATCATCAGTTTCCCGGCATCCGCTTCCGCCGTCCTTTCAGGACATCCGCCGCAAGCGGGCAAAGAAGAAACCATCCGTGCCATCGGCCCCCGGCGTCAACAGCAGGCCCGGCCCATGCGCCCGGCCGAGCGGCAGGGCGAGCGGCTCGGCCACCCATCCACTATGGCGCGTCAAAAACCCGTCCACCTGATCGCGCCCCTCCTGCTCGGTCAATGCGCAAGTGGCATAGACGAGCGCGCCACCGGACGCCAGCAACGGCGCGGCGAAATCCAGGATGCGCGCCTGTTCCGCGACCAGCCGGTCGAGCCGCGCCGGTGTCAACCGCCAGCGCGCTTCAGGATTGCGCCGCCATGTGCCGGTGCCCGAACAGGGCGCGTCGACCAGCACGACATCGACCTGACCGGCGAGGCTCTTGAGCGCGCCCGCCTCATGCCCCTGATCCAGCAGCAGCGTCTCGATGAAGGTCGCACCAGCCCGTTCGGCGCGCGGTCCCAGGCGCGCGAGCCGCGAGCGGATGGCGTCGGCGGCGATCAGCGCGCCCTTGCCGCCCATCGCGGCGGCGAGCGCCAATGTCTTTCCCCCCGCCCCGGCGCACAGGTCGACCACGGTCATGCCCGGCTGGACGCCACAGGCGAGCGCGATCAACTGGCTGCCCGCATCCTGCACCTCGACCAGCCCCTGCTTCCACGCGTCGCTCTGTTCGACCGGCGAGCCTTCGGGCAGGCGCAAGGCGTCTGGCACCCCGGCGATCGCGACCGCATCGGGCAGCAACAGCGCCGCATCGCCCAATGTCGCTTTCAGCCGATTGACCCGCAGATCGACGGGCGCGCGGCCCAGCAGGGCTTCCTGTTCCACCGGCGCGGCAAAAAGCGGCGCGAGCCAAGCGGGCACTGCGCCCGCCGCCGCGCCCGGCTCCTCGCTGTCGATGGGCGCGGGAGCATGGGCCGATCCGTCGAACGACGCCGCAAGCTCCGGCCGCTCGCGCGCCAGCCCGACCATCGCCGCGCGGCCGCCTTCCGGACGATCCCCGGCCCGGCGAATCGCGTCATAGACATGATCGCGCACCGCCCGGCGATCGCGCGATCCGGCATAGCGACGGGTCTTGAAATAGCGGGCGATCAGCGTGTCGGCGGCGGGACCGCCGTCGCGCGCGGATGCGATGATGGCGTCGAGTAGGTCGATCGCGGCCTGGATGCGTGCGGATGGAGTCATATCGCGGCCGATCCCTCGACCGACCAGCCTACCAAGACGTTAACGCGTCGGATAATTGGGCGCTTCCCGCGTGATGGTGACGTCGTGCACATGGCTTTCGGACAGGCCCGCATTGGTGATCTGCACGAAACGCGCGCGCTCCTGAAGATCCTTGATCGATCGGCTGCCGGTATAGCCCATCGCCGCCTTCACGCCACCGACCAGTTGGTGGATGACGTCCTTGGCCGGTCCCTTGAACGGCACCTGCCCCTCGATCCCCTCAGGCACCAGCTTCATCTGGTCCTTGATATCGGCCTGGAAATAACGGTCGGCCGAGCCGCGCGCCATCGCGCCGACGCTGCCCATGCCGCGATAGCTCTTATAGGCGCGGCCCTGATACAGGAACGTCTCGCCCGGCGCTTCGGCGGTGCCCGCCAGTAACGATCCCACCATGACGCACCCCGCGCCCGCCGCCAGCGCCTTGGCGAGATCGCCCGAGGTGCGCAGGCCGCCATCGGCGATCACCGGCACGCCATGTTTCGCGGCCTCTTCGGCGGCGTCCATGACCGCCGTCAATTGCGGTACGCCCACGCCCGCGACGACGCGCGTGGTGCAGATCGACCCCGGCCCGATGCCGACCTTCACGCAATCCGCGCCCGCGCCGATCAGCGCCCGTGTCGCTTCGGCGGTCGCGACATTGCCAGCGACGACCTGAACCTGATTCGACATGCGCTTGACCGCCTCGACGGCGGCGGACACCTGTTTGCTGTGGCCATGAGCCGTATCGATGACGATCAGGTCGCATTCGGCGTCGATCAGCGCTTCGGTGCGCTCCAGCCCCTTGTCGCCCACCGTGGTCGCGGCGGCGACGCGCAGGCGGCCGGTCGCATCCTTGGTCGCCTGCGGATAGGTGACGGCCTTTTCGATATCCTTGACGGTGATCAGGCCGACGCAATGATAGGCGTCGTCCACCACCAGCAGCTTTTCGATCCGACGTGCATGCAGCAACCGGCGCGCCTCTTCTTCGCCGACGCCAGCCTTCACCGTGGCGAGATTTTCATGCGTCATCAATTCGCTGATCGGCTGTCCCGGATGCTCGGCGAAGCGTGTGTCGCGATGGGTGACGATGCCGACCAGCTTGCCGGATTGCTCGACGACCGGAATGCCGCTGATCTTGTGCCGCTGCATCAGCATCTGCGCATCGGCGAGCGTCGCATTGGGGGTGATGGTGATGGGGTTAACCACCATGCCGCTCTCGAACCGCTTGACCGCGCGCACGGCGTCCGCCTGCTCCTCGATCGACAGGTTGCGGTGCAGCACGCCGATGCCGCCCAATTGCGCCATCACGATCGCCATGTCCGCTTCCGTCACCGTATCCATCGCCGACGACAGGATCGGGATGTTCAGCTTGATCTCGCGCGTCACAAAGGTGCTGGTGTCGGCCTGGCTCGGCAGCACATCGGATTCGCCGGGCTGCAACAGCACATCGTCGAAGGTGAGACCGAGGCGGATTTCCATGGTGCGAGCCACTTTCTGCTGCGATGGGCCGGGTCAGCGGCCGGGGATTCGTGGCGGCCCATGTAATCATTAACCCCGGCCACGGCCAGTCCCCGATCATCATTTTGTTGTGCCGGGCGGCAAGGGCCGCAATCCCTAGCGTATCGGGGCCTGATCCCACCCACCGCCGAGCACTTGGTACAGCGCAACGAGCGCGCTCAACTGGTCGGCACGCAACTGCACCAGCGCGACATCGGCCGACAGCAGCGCCCGCTGCGCGTCGAGTTGCTCCAGATAGCCGCTATAGCCCGCCTGATAGCGGTTGGTCGCATGGCGCAGCGCCTGCGCGATCGCTTCGCGCTGCGCTTCCGCAGTGGCGCGCTGACGCGACAGGCTGGCGACCGCCACCAGCGCATCCTCCACCTCGCGAAAGGCCGTGAGCGCCGCCTTGCGATAGGCGAACACCGCCTGATCGCGCCGTGCCGCCGCACCTTCCACATTGGCACGCAGTCGCCCGCCCTCGAACAGCGGCGCCAATATGCTGCCGCCCACCGACCAGAGCGTGACCGGATCGGGCAGCCCGCTGCTGAACACCGCCCCGGCCGAAGCGGACAGGTTGACGCTCGGAAGAAATTGCTTGCGCGCCGCCGACAGGCTGGCGTCGCTCGCCGCCAGCGTCCATTCGGCCTGCGCGATATCCGGGCGGCGGCGCAGCAGTTGCGACGGCACCCCGGCATCGGGCAGCGGCGGCGGGACCAGCGCCGCCAGCGCCACGCCCCGCACCACCGCGCCCGGTTCATCGCCGGCCAGCAGCCGCAACGCATTTTCCTGCCGCGCAATCGCCAGATCGACTTGCGGCAGGATCAAGGCCGCGCCCTGATATTCCGCTTCCGCCTGCCGCAACTCCAGCTGCGAGGTGTAGCCTGCCTCCGCCCGCGACCGCGCCAGCCGCAATGCCTCCGCCCGCGCCGCGATCGTTTCCAGCACCACGACGCGCCGCGCATCCAGCCCGAGCAGCGCGATATAGCCCGACGCCGCCGCCGACGCGACGCTCAGCCGCGCCGCGTCACGCGCCGCCGCACTGGCCAGCCAGGCGTTGCGCGCCGCCGAAACCTGATCCGCGATCCGGCCGAACAGGTCGACCTCGTAGGCCGCCTGAACCCCCGGCTGGGCCGACGATCCTTCCGACGCCAAACCAAGCGCCGAAACCGACCGGCTATGAGTCGCACCCGCGCTAGCACCCAATGTCGGTAACAGCGCCGCTCGCGAAAGACGCTCCTGCGCCCGCGCCTCCTGCACCCGTGCCACGGCGATGGCGATGTCGACATTATGGGCCAGCGCGCGCTCGACCAGCGCGGTCAGCACCGGGTCGCGAAATCCGGTCCACCACGCGGCATCGACGGTCTCCGCCCCGCCCGGATCGCCGCGCCAGCCAACCGGCGGAGCCACGGCGGCAGCATCCGGTCGCGGCGTCGCGGGCGCCATGCACCCGGCAAGCGCCAGCATCGGCATGAGGGCCAGCATCCCCCGCATCAATGTCCCCGTGGCGAAGGGCCGCCCGTCGTGTCCACCCGCGCTTCCACTGACATGCCCGGCCGCAGCCGCGCATAAAGCGAGTCCCTGGCATCGACCGCGATCCGCACCGTGATCCGCTGCGGCACCTTCACGAAATTGCCGGTCGCATTGTCGGACTTGATGATCGAAAATTCGCTGCCCGCCGCCGGAGCCATGCGCTCGACCCGGCCCCTAATCTCCGCCCGGCCCAGCGCATCGACGGTCAGCCGTACCGGCTGGCCCGGCGCCATCCGCGCGGTCTGCGCTTCCTTGAAGTTCGCGGCGACCCACACCAGCGGCGGCACGAGAAAGGTTAGTTGCGTTCCGGCCGTCACATACTGGCC
Organism: Sphingobium sp. FG11; assembly: GCF_057809915.1. NCBI lineage: Bacteria > Pseudomonadati > Pseudomonadota > Alphaproteobacteria > Sphingomonadales > Sphingobiaceae > Sphingobium > Sphingobium sp. FG11. The sequence continues at coordinate 65,786 of NZ_JBMDKW010000008.1, read as the reverse complement.
GAGCCGCACCCCGACCTCCCCCAGCCGCCCGTCCTGCGGCGCCCGGATGATCGTGTTGGCAAGGTCGATCTGCGCGAGCCTGAGCGCCGCCCGCGCCGCCTCCACCCCCGCGCGCAGGCCGCCGCGCCCCACGGTCACGGTGCGCACCTGCTCTTGCGCGACGCTGCGTTGCGCCTGCGCCTGCAACACGCCCGCCTGCGCCCCACGCAGCGCCGCCAGCGTCTGGTCACGCTCGCGGATCGACACCGATCCCTCGCCGACCAGTTGATCGACCCGGCGCATATCGGCCTGCGCGCGGGCAAGCTGCGCCTGCGCGTTGACGACATTGGCCGCCTGCCCGCCCAGTTGCGCCTCGCTCGACCGCTCGCTTTGCTGGCTATTTTCCAGATTGGCGATCTGCGCCGCGATCTGCGCCTGTGCCTGTTCGACCCGCTGGCGATAGATGCGATCGTCCACCCGCGCGAGGATCTGGCCGCGCGTCACCTGCTCATAATCCTGCACCGTAACCTGCGTTACATAACCGCTAACCTGCGGCGCGATCACCGTGGTCTGGCCGCGCACATAGGCATTGTCGGTGGTCTGCACGGCGCTCGAAAAGGGCGGCAGGCCCCATGCGTAAAGCACCAGCCCGATGCCGACGACGATGAACAGAATGGTCAGCACGGTCACGCCCCGGCTGGCGCGCGGTGGTGCCCATCCGCGTTGCGCCTGCGGTGGCGGTTCATGCGACGCCTCCGGCGGCGTCTCGATCGGGTCGTCGAGGCGCTGCTCTTGCTCGGGGGCGCGGGGCGGTTGCTCGGTCATGCGGTCCTGTTCTTCATCGCGGCCAATGCCGCCAGTTCGGTGGCGAGCGGGTTGATCCCCCTCCACCTATAATAGCTCCAGCGCCACAGCAGATAGACACATGCGACCGTCGCCAGCGCCCCCACCAGCAGGAAAACATCGTTGAACGCCAGGATATTGGCCTCACGCGTTACTAGCTGCCCTTCCAGCACAGCGCCCTCGGCCTGCCGCAACAGCGGATCGCCCAACGCCCGTGCATAGGCGCCACCCAGTTGCGCCAGCCGCGTCGCGACCTGCGGATCGGTCGGCACGATGGCCTGGGTCAGGACTTCCGAATGAAACCGCTCGCGCATGATCTGAAAGCTGCCGAGCAGCGATGCCCCGGCGAGACCGCCCAGCTGCTGCGAAATGCCGAACACCGCCGAAAAGCTCACCAGATGGCTCGGTCCCTTCACCAGCGCGCGCAAAATGCCGTTCATCACCGTCGGCCCGAGAAAATAGACGGCGGCGAAGCTGATCATCGCCTGCGTCGCATAAAGCTGCGCCGGCCGCGTCAGATTGCTCGCGTGCGCATCGAGAAAGGCGGCGATGGCGATCAGCGCGCAGGACAGGATGACGGGCTTGATGAGGTCCATCGGGTTGAAGGTCGCAACGCTCGCCGCCAGCCCGGCCGCCGATGCGACCGTGACCACCGCATAAAAGCCGACCAGCTGATCCTGCCCCATGCCCAGCACCGTCAGCAGCCCCGCTGCGCCGAAATTCTGCTCGCCCAGCAGCACCCGCATGCTCGCCGCGACGATGGCGAAGCGGATCATCGCCGCACTGCCGATCCAGCGCGTATTGAGCAACGGGTTGGCGCGATTATGCTCGACGATCAGCGCAAACCCGATCAGCAGGATCGCGCCCGCCAGCGCATAGCCGAGCCACGGCGTCGACCACCACTGAATGCGCCCCTGCGCCAGCACGGCGCACAGCAGCGCGAGGCCGGGTGCGAACAGGCTGAAGGTGAGGAAATCGAGCGGCTCGAACGCCTCGAACCGTTCGCTCGGCGGCAGGCGCAGGAGCGATACGCAGGCGAGGCACAGCAGCGTCAGGCCCAATTCGAACAGGAACAGATTCTGCACATCGCCATGGATCAGCAATTCCGGCGAGATCACCCGCGCCAGCGGCAGCGCCACCTGCCCCATGCCGACGCCGATGATCATCCCCGCGAGCCGGGCGGCGGGCGGCATCGATTGCATGAAATAGAATAGCGACAGCGTCGACAATCCGCTCGCCACGATGCCACTGCCTGCGCGTACGATCAGTTCCGTGCCATAGCTGTGCACGAACAGTTGCGACAGGTTGAGGATCAGAAAACCGGCGAGGATATAGCGGGCAAAGCGCTGGATACCGAATTGCTGACGGAATTTGATGAGCAACAGGCTCATACAGATGTTGGTCATGCTATAGGCGGCGGTCAGCCAGCCACCCTGGACATTGGTGAGGCCCAGCGCGCCCTGAATCTGCGGCAGATTGGCGGTCAGCAGCCCGTTCAGAAACCCCCCGGTCATGCTGAGCAGCAGACCGACCGCGAAATAGCCGATCCGGCGGCGGGTCGGATGATCGGGGTTGGCGGGGGATCCGGGCATCATCGCCCGCTCGTGCGGCTGGAACTGATAGTCCGAAGATGACCGTTGCTCTGCCACTAGCCTGCCTTGAAACGACTATGCCCCAATGAAAAAGGGCGGCCCATCGCGCCGCCCTTGAACATCGATTCTGCCCGTCAGGCCCCGAGCGGCGTCGGATCGCCAAAGGGACCCGACCGCCTGCGCGTTTTGGGGATGGAGGACCCCGCCGCCGGCAGGGCTGACGGCTTGATCGTCGTCCCGTCGTCGCGGGTGATCTCGCCCTTGTCCAGCAGCGTCCGGATCTCCTCGCCCGACAGCGTCTCATATTCGAGCATCGCGTTGGCGAGCAGGTGCAACTGGTCCTCATGCCCTTTCAGCAGTTCCTGCGCGCGGGCATAGCCCTGCTCGACCAGCCCGCGAATTTCCTTGTCGATCAGCTTGGCCGTCTCGTCGGACATATGCGTGCGCTGGCTCTGGGAATAGCCAAGGAAGGTCTCGCCCTGCTGCTCCTCATATTGCAGCGGCCCGAGTTTGTCCGACATGCCCCATTGCGTGACCATGTCGCGCGCCAGCTTGGTCGCATATTGAATGTCGCCCGATGCGCCCGACGACACCTTGTCATAGCCGAAGATCAGCTCTTCGGCGACGCGACCGCCCATGGCGACGGCCATGTTCGCGTGCATCTTGTCACGGTGATAGCTGTAGCTGTCCCGCTCCGGCAGGCGCATCACCATGCCCAGCGCGCGACCGCGCGGGATGATCGTCGCCTTGTGGATCGGGTCGGACGCCGGCTCGTGCACCGCGATGATCGCATGGCCGGCCTCATGATAGGCGGTCATCTTCTTCTCATCGTCGGTCATGACCATGGAACGGCGTTCCGCCCCCATCATCACCTTGTCCTTGGCCGCCTCGAACTCGTCCATCGCGACCAGCCGCTTGCCGCGCCGCGCCGCCATCAGCGCGGCTTCATTGACGAGATTGGCGAGATCGGCGCCGGAGAAGCCCGGCGTGCCGCGCGCGATCGTGCGCGGTTCGACGTCCGGCGCCAGCGGCACCTTCTTCATATGCACGGCCAGAATCTTTTCGCGACCCTCGATATCGGGGCGCGGCACCACGACCTGCCGGTCGAAGCGGCCCGGCCGCAGCAGCGCGGGGTCGAGCACGTCTGGCCGGTTGGTCGCCGCGACGATGATGATCCCTTCGTTCGCCTCGAAACCGTCCATCTCGACCAGCAACTGGTTCAGCGTCTGTTCGCGCTCGTCATTGCCATTGCCCAGACCCGCGCCGCGATGGCGACCCACGGCGTCGATTTCATCGATAAACACGATGCAGGGCGCATTCTTCTTCGCCTGCTCGAACATGTCGCGCACGCGGCTCGCGCCGACGCCGACGAACATCTCGACGAAATCGGAGCCGGAAATGGTGAAGAAGGGCACGCCCGCCTCGCCCGCGATGGCGCGGGCCAGCAAAGTCTTGCCGGTGCCGGGCGATCCGACCAGCAACGCGCCCTTGGGAATCTTGCCGCCAAGACGGGCGAACTTCGTCGGGTCCTTCAGGAACTCGACGATTTCCTCCAGTTCCTCGCGCGCTTCGTCAATACCGGCAACATCCTGAAACGTCACCTTACCGTGCTTTTCTGTCAGCAACTTGGCCTTGGACTTGCCGAAACCCATCGCCCCGCCCGCGCCGCCGCCCTTCTGCATCTGGCGCAGCACGAAGAAAGCGATGCCCAGGATCAGCAGGAATGGCAGCGACTGGTAGATCATGATCATCCAGAAGCTCGGCTGTTCTTCCGCCTGGCCCGAATATTTGACGTTATAATTGTCCAGCAGGCCGGTCAGCCCCGGATCATTCACTGGAATGGTGGTGAATTTCTGCCCACCCGACAAGGTGCCGGAAATCCGGTCGGGCGCAATGGCGACATCCTTGACCTGCCCCTCGGCGACCTTCGAACGGAACTCGGAATAGGCGATGCCCGTGCCTGCGGTGGACGCGGAGCGGCTGTCGAACATCGACACAAACAGCAACAGGGCGATAATCACCCCCGCCCAAATCATCGCGCTCTTGATCCAGGGGTTGCCCTGCGGGTCTTTATCGTCGTTCATTCACCACTCTCTTTCGTCCTGCAAGATAGGATGGCCGCGCAAAAGCGCAAGCTGGCCATCGTCAATGCCGGGACGGTCAGCCCCGCAGCAGCGGGGACAGCGCCAGCCAGGCGAGGATCATCACCAATCCGATCGACAGGCCACAGAGCAGATGGCCGATATAATAAAGCAGCGGCGGGTGTGGCCGCGCCAGCTTCCGGTTACGCTGCGCCGCCGAAAGAACGATGCTCGCCAAAAGGCCGTAAGTGAGGGCCGCAAATTCCATCATGCCAGTCTGATCTCCGCTCGCAACACCGCGCGATGAGAAGATAGTCGCTTATATCACCTTGCTGCACCGCATCAAATCGACAGGGCGTTCCTGGGGTGCGACAATATGCGGAACATTTCCGGATGAACTATCTGGCTAACGGCGCGGCGGAGCGGGCTTCAAGGACCAGCGCACCCCGCCCGTCAGCAACCAGTCGCCCAGACTGCACTTTTTCCCCGCCGCCGCCAGCGTCAGCGCACGGTCGATCGCTTCGCCCCTTGGCGCGAAGGCTGGTGTTGCCCGCGCCAGCATGAGCAGCAGCAGCCGGCGCAAAAGCTCGCGCGGAAGGTCGGTGCGGTCGAGCAGCCAGCCATCGCCATCCTGCCTCAGATGCTGCGTGGCGAGATCGTTCACCACCCATTGCAGCGCGGCCTCCGCCTCCGCCAGCGCCGCCGCGCTGCGCCCCGCCGCCGCGCGATCGAGCCATTCCACCGGCTCCAGCACGGTTCGCAACGCCGCCCGGTCAAAGCGCGGATCGGCGTTGGACGGGTCCTCGACAAAGGGCAGCGCGCGCGATCGGGCATAGGCCAGCAGGTCCGCCTTGCGATATCCCAGCAGTGGACGAATGACCTGCCCGGTCAGCGCGCGCACGCCCGCAAGCCCCCCGACCCCCGCACCCCGGTTAAGCCGCATCAGCATCGTTTCCAGTTGGTCGTCGGCATGATGCGCGGTCATGATCCAATCGATCCCCGCCGCCAGCCGCCAACCGTTCAGCGCGCCATAGCGCTGCGTCCGCGCCCAGCTCTGGACATTGCCGGTCAGGCCGGTCGCCGGATGGAGAATAGCATGCGGAATGGCGTGCGCTGCGCACCATTCGGCCACCATCGCCGCCTCGCCCGCCGATTCGGGCCGCAGCCCATGATCGACCGTCGCCGCCGCGACCCGGCGGGGAAAAGCGCGCGCCGCAAGATCCAGCAACGCCATACTGTCGGGACCGCCCGACACCGCAATCCCGAACCGCGCGCGCCTGCTATCGCCGACGATCGCCTGCGTCGCGGCCAGCAGCCCGGCGGCGTCGGGCCTCATCCGCTACATTTGGCCTTGATCTTGCCCTTGTCCATGACGCCGCGCACGCTGGCGGTCATGGTTGCACCGTAGACCTGCTCCAGTTCCTCATAGACCTTGCAGGCATCAGCGGGCTTTTTGAGCTGGATCAGCGCTTCGCCCAGATAGGCGAGGCTGTCGGGCGCGCGGTCGCCGCGCGGGCGCTTCTGGTAATTTTCGTAGAAAGCGACCGAAGCAAGCGCCGGCTTGCCATCGTCCAGATAGGCGCGACCGAGCAGATTCTGCGCGCGGCTGCCGACCGACGTCGATCCATATTTATCGACCGTGGCCTTCAACTGCGCCTGCGCCTCGGGGTAGAATTTCCCATCCCACAGGCGATAACCATAGGAATAGGCGTCCATCGCCGCGTCGCCCGTCTCGGGCTTTTCGATCGCTCCGACAGCGGCCTTGCGCGCCTCGCTCGCCGGCGCGGCAGCCACTGGCTTGGCGGTGGCGGGCTTGCTCGACGCCGGTTTGGTCGCGGCAGGGCCGGATTCCAGCGGATCGGCGGCGGGCGCCGGTCCCGAAGGCCGGGTCGCGGGCGCATCCGCCGCCAGCAGCCGCCCTTCGGTATCCGCCTTATATTTGTTGAACGCCGCTTCGAGCTGTTTGAGCTTATAGCTGTTTTCCTCGATCTGCCCCGTCATCGACGCCATTTGCGATTCCAGCGCGCCGACGCGCGCCGTCAGGTCCGCGACCGGCGAGGAAGAGGGATTGCCCGAAGAGACCGGAGCGGCGGGACGGGTGATCTCCGGCTCCAGCGGCGCGCCGGCCGGAAACACCTTGCGCTGAACCGCGCGCATTTCCTTTTCGAGCCGGTCGACCCGCACCTCGACCGGCGCGGATTGCGCCAGCGCGGGCGCGGCCATGACCGGCAATGCTGTCGCCAGCAAAGATGGCGCCCCCAGCGCCAAAGCGGATGTCGCGAAAACGGCGTAACGCATGCTTGTCCCCGTGTCGAAGCTCTCCGCCTTAACCATAGGGCCATATTCCGCGCCGTAAAGCGCGACGTGCAGCCCGGCGCCGCCCTAATTGGCTGGCGCAGGCTCCGGCGATGCCACCGGCGCGGTGGATGTGGGCGCGGGAGCGGATGCGGGCGTCGGCGTATCGGCGGCGGAGCGCGCCTCGGCGGACGGCGACGTCGCCACCGGAGCGGAACGTCGCGTCGTCGTCCCGCCACCGGAAGCCGAAACCGGCGCGGCGACCGGAGACACAGGCTGCGCAGCCGCCGCAGGTGCGGGCACGATGCGGGCCAGCAGCGCCGCTGCGTTGACGGGCACGTCCGCGACGGTCCGGTCGGGTGGGCCGAGCGGCGGGATCGCCCTGCCGCCGACAGTAATCGCCACCGCCTGCGGCCGTCCGGTCAGGATCATCGGATTGCGCGCATTGGCCGGCAGGGTGAAGCTCTCCCCCTTTTTGAGCAGGCCGTCCTTCAGCCGCTCGCCCGCCTCGTCATAGATGCGCAGCCACACATCGTCGGTCGCAGTGAAAATCACCGGCTGCGCCTCCGCCGGCAGGGTCGCGGCTGGACGCGGCGCGGCGGTCGGCTGATCGGCCTGACGCGCGATTTCCTCGCCGGTCGGCGGCGTCAACATCTGCGTCCGCCACAGCACGAAGCCCGCGATCACGATGATTGCGATGGCCGCCGCCGTCCAGGCAAGCGTACGCGAGGGCACGCGCGCGGGATCGGCCGGTTCGAACGCTTCGTAACGCGTCGCGCCCAGATCGCTGCTGTTGACGGCGCGCCGCACATCGGCCGCGATTGCCACTTCGTCCAGATTGATCGCGCGCGCATAGGCACGGGCAAAACCGATCGCATAGGGGATGCCCGGCAGCGCGGCATAATCGTCCCGCTCAATCGCCTCCAGCTGACGCTGCGCGATCCGGGTCCGCGTCGCGACGTCATGCAGCGACAGACCTTTCGCCTCGCGCGCGGCACGCAGCTTCGCGCCCGGCGTCATCGGCGATTGCTCCGGCGCCTGTGTCACGCCGGTCGGGATTTCGGGTTCGTCTGCCATGCTGCTCCGCGACATTATATGGCCGGCCTTGTCTCATTGACCGACCGCGATTGTCAACGCGCGACGGGCGCGTCAGTTAAGTTCGACGCCCCGTTCGACCGCCCATTGGGTCAGGCCAGCGCGGATATCCACCGTCCCGTCCGCCAGCATCGCGCCGAGCACCGTCTGAAGCTCCGCCACGTTGATCGAACGGATCATCGCCTTGACCGGCCCGACCGACGCGGGCGTGATCGACAGGCGGCGAATGCCCAGCCCCACCAGCGCCATCGCTTCCAGCGTCCGGCCGCCCATTTCGCCGCACACGCCCACGTGCACCTGATAGCTGCCGCACATCCGCACGACGCGGTCGAGAAAGCGCAGGATGGCGATGCTCAGCCAGTCATAGCGTTCGGCGAGCCTGGGATGGGCGCGGTCCGCCGCGAACAGGAACTGGGTCAGGTCATTGGTGCCGATCGACAGAAAATCGAGCTTGGGCAACAGGATGTCGAGCACTTCGGCGAGCGCCGGCACCTCCAGCATCGCGCCATAACGCACCGCGACGGGCAGCTTCTTCTTCTGCTCCTGCAACCACTGCCGCTGGCGTTCGACCAACGCACGCGCCTGCTCATATTCCCACGGCTCCGACACCATCGGGAACATGACGTGCAAGACCTTGCCCGCCGCCGCCTCCAGCAATGCGCGCGCCTGCGCCTTCATCAGCCCGTCGCGGTCCAGCGCCAGCCGCAGCGCGCGCCACCCCATCGCCGGATTATCCTCCAGTTCGTCGTCGTCCCGCTGCATATAGGGCAGCGCCTTGTCGCCGCCGATGTCGACGGTGCGGAAAATCACCGGCCGGTCGCCCGCGGCGTCCAGCACTTCCCTGTAAAGCCGCTGCTGCTTTTCCCGTTGCGGCAGCGTCGCCGATACGAGAAACTGGAACTCGGTGCGGAACAGGCCGATGCCGTCCGCGCCGACAATGTCGAGCGCCTGCGCATCCTCGCGCAGCCCGGCATTGACCATCAGTTCGATCCGCGCGCCGTCCTGCGTGACCGACGGCAGGTCGCGCATAGCGGCGAATTCCGCCCGGCGCTTCTGCGTCACATGCAGCTTGTTCTCGAACGCCTCGTCCATGTCGGGCGTCGGGCGGATCAGCACCCGGTTATCGGCCACGTCCATCAGGACCAGATCGCCCTCGTTCACCTGATGGCGAATGTCCCGCACCCGGCCCAGCACCGGCACGCCCATCGCGCGCGCGACGATCGTGACATGGGCGGTGAGCGACCCTTCCTCCAGGATCACGCCCTTCAAGCGCCGCCGATCATATTCCAGCAGTTCCGCCGGACCCAGATTGCGCGCGATCAGGATCGCGTCCTGCCGCAGTCCCATGGTCGCCGCCGTGCCGAGCTGCCCCGATACGATCCGCAACAGCCGGTTGGCCAGATCCTCCAGATCGTGCATCCGGTCCTGCAACAGCGGATCGTCGATCTGGCGCATGCGGATGCGCGTGCGCTGCTGCACCCGCTCGATTGCCGCCTCGGCGGTCAGGCCGCTTTCGATCGCCTCGTTGATGCGCCGCGACCAGCCCTCGTCATAGGCGAACATCTTATAGGTTTCGAGCACCTCCTGATGCTCGCCCTCCAGCCCGAATTCGGCGGTGCCCGTCATCCGGTCGATCTGCTCGCGCATCTTGGTGAAGGCGGAAATGACACGCGCGCGTTCGGCTTCGGTATCCTCGGCGACGGTATGTTCGATATGGACGCGCGGCTGGTGAAAGACGATGTGGCCCCGCGCCATGCCCATGACGAGCTGCAAGCCGTGGAGCACGGTCGTCCCGGTATCCTGCACCCGCAGGTCAGTCGGCGAATCATCGGCCAGTTCGGCATGGGCGATCAGTTCGGCCAGCACCATGGCGACCGTCTGAAGCGCCTCGATCTCCACCTCTTCATATTTGCGCGGCTCGACATGCTGGACGCTCAGCACGCCGATGGCGCGCTCGCGCCGCACGATCGGCACGCCGGCAAAGCTGTGATAGACCTCTTCACCCGTCTCGGGACGATAGGAAAAGTCGGGATGCGAGGCCGCCTCGTCCAGATTGAGCGGTTCAACATTGGTCGCGATCAGGCCGACCAGCCCTTCGCCCATCGCCATGCGGGTGACGTGCACCGCGTCCTGGCTCAAACCCCGCGTCGCGAACAGTTCCAGCACGCCTTCACGCACCAGATAGATCGAACAAACCTCGCTCGACAGCGATTCGCCGATCACCTCGACGACCTTGTTCAGCTTGGCCTGTGCGCTGTTGCGCGACGCCATCACTTCCTGGAGGCGTATCAGGATCTGGCGGGCGGCGGCGGCGGGCGTGCTGGGCATGAATGACGCGCTATCAGATAGGCGGGTCGCTTTCCAACGCGATTATATCCGCATCCAATGCCGGTAGCAGCGATCCGGTCATTTACGTGGCGGAAACATGCGCTAGCTTCGTCGTGCATCGGAACGGCGCGTCCGCGCCTGTCAGGAGATTGAGGATCATGGCGACTACCGCGCATCGTGCATTCACCCAGGACCTTACCGATCGCGGCTATTCCCGCCGCCAGCTTGCCAGGGCCACGGCGTTGCTCGGCGCGGGAGCCGCCGCCATGCGTACAGTCGGCGCCGGTGCGCAGCAGGCGGCGAAGGCCGTCGCCGGGGCGGTGCAGATCGGCGCGAACGAATGCTGGACCGGCCCTTTCCCGGTTGCCGCCGAAGCCGCGTTCAAACTGGTGAAGGAAGGCAATCGCTACGAGCCGGACAATGAGCATGCCAAATTGTTCGCCGCGGTCGCCGCGGTCGAGGGCATTCCGGCCGACCATATCACCGCCTGGCCCGGCTCCAGCGATCCGTTGTGCCGCGTCGCCATCGTCTTCGCCTCGCCCACGCGCGGCATCGTCACCGGCAACCCGACCTATGAGGCGATCTGGCGGACCGGCGACTGGATCGGCGCGAAGGTGACGAAGGTGCCCCTGAACAAGGATTATGCCCACGACGTCCGCGCGATGCTGGCGGCCGACCCCAATGCGGGCGTCTATTATATCTGTTCGCCCAACAACCCGACCGGCACCGTCACGCCGATCGCCGACATCGAATGGCTCGCCGCGAACAAGCCCAAGGATGCGGTGCTGGTGATCGACGAAGCCTATATCCACTGGACCGATACGCCGCGCGCCGCAAAGCTCGCCGCGACCCGCGACGATGTGCTGGTGCTGCGCACCTTTTCCAAATTGTTCGGCATGGCGGGCATGCGGCTGGGCCTGACCATCGCAGCGCCTTCGCTCATGGAAAAGATGATGCGCTATGATGGTGCGTTCGTCACCGCGCTCCTGCCCATGACCGCTGTCGCCTGCGGCACGGTCTCGGTCGCGCAGGCCGATCTCATCAAGGGACGTCAGGTCGAAATGGCCGCCAACCGCGAACTGGCGGTCAGCTTCCTGACGAAAAAAGGCTATAAGGTCATTCCCGGCAGCCATGCCAATATGTTCATGGTGGACTGGGGCATGGCGGCCAAGCCGATGTTCGACGCGCTGCTCGCGCAGAATGTGCAAATCGGTCGCAGCTGGTCGATCTGGCCCAATGTCTCGCGCGTGACGGTCGGTTCCACCGCTGAAATGAAGGCTTTTTGCGCCGCGGTCGACAAGATCGGCATGGCTTAAGCGTAGGCCTTGCAATGGCCGGTGATGCTCGCTGAGCGATTTATCCACCGGCCATTGCGGAAATCTCCGTCCCCTTCGTCTCTCCCAAGCGAAGTCATTTACTTTCGTACTTGAGGGGACAGACGACATGACCATGATGCTGGACAAGGACGCTCGGGAAGATCTGATCGCGCGCGGCTATTCCCGCCGCCAGCTGGGCCGGGTGGCCGCCCTGATCGGCGCGGGGGCCGCCGCCCAATCACTGCTGACCGCCCCGGCTTTCGCGCAGCAGCAGGCTGCACGCGGGATCAAGGGCGCGACGCGGATCGGCGCCAATGAATGCTGGACCGGCCCCTTCCCCGCCGGCGTCGAAGCCATCCGCGAATCCGCTGCGTTCGGCAATTGGTATGATCCTGACAATTATATGGGCGATCTGGTCAGCACCGTCGCCAAGGTCGAGGGCCTGCCGGAAGAAACCGTGCGCGTCTGGCCGGGTTCGGGTGGTCCGCTGGTCAGCATCGTTGCGGCCTATTGCTCGCCCACCAAGGGTCTCGTCACCGCCGATCCGACCTTCGAATCCGCCTGGCGCACCGCCGATTATGTGAAGGCGCCCATCGCCAAGGCCCCGCAGGCCATCGGCAAGGGCAGCGATGTCAAGGCGATGCTGGCCGCCAATCCCAACGCCGGTCTCTATTATATCTGCTCGCCCAACAATCCGACCGGCACGGTCACGCCACTCGCCGACATCAAGTGGCTGCTCGACAACAAGCCCGCCGACGCCATGCTGCTGGTGGATGAGGCCTATCTCCACTTTTCCGGTGCGCCCAGCGCGGCGACATTCCTTGCCGGGCGCAAGGACCTCATCGTCATGCGCACCTTTTCGAAACTGTTCGGCATGGCGGGCGTGCGCCTCGGCCTCACCTTCGCCGATCCCGAAGTGCAAAAGCGCATCATGCTGTTCGGCCCGGCGGCGGGTGGCATATCGATCACGGCGATGGCGTGCGGCAATGCGGTTTACACGCAGGCCGACCTCATCAAGGCGCGCCGAGCGGAAATGATCGCCAACCGGGAAGAGACGATCGCATGGCTGACCAAGAAGGGTATCATGGTGCATCCGGGTAGCCAGGCGAACATGTTCATGGTCGACTGGAAGACCAAGCCCGCCAAGGAAATGCAGACCGCGTTGCTGGCTGAGAATATCCAGATCGGCCGCAACTGGCCGATCTGGCCGACCGTATCGCGCGTTACCGTCGGTTCGGCCGCCGACATGGCCAAATTCCGGGCAGCTGTGGACAAGACCTACAAGGCCTGACGCCACCGCTCGGGTCGCAAGAAAGGGCGTCCGGCCATACCGGGCGCCCTTTTATGTATCAGCCTCGCGCCGCACTCTCACACAAAGCCTTGAACTGCGCCGCGACCTGATCCCAGCCGGGATGGAAACCCATCGCCTCGTGACTCGCCTTCGCCTCGGCGTCCCAGTGGCACACGGTCGCGGTGTAGCGCGTCCCCTCGCCCTCGCCCTCGTCGGCAAAGGCCCATATCGTCGTCATGAACGGCTTTTGCGGCTCCCATCCAGCGCGATAGGCATCGGTGGTCACGATCCGCTCGCCGGGCACGACCTCCAGAACCACGCCCTCCAGCGGCCCCGTATCCTCGCCCGCCGGGCCAGTCATCCGCAGCGCGAAACGCCCGCCTGGGCGCAGATCCTGCGCGATGATCTCTGCCTTCCACGGATCGGGCGCGAACCATTGCCCCGTCCGCTCGGTCCAGACCTTCCAGACGATATCGCGCGGCGCATCGATGAAGCAGGTCACGGATAGCTCATGGTCGGTCTCGCTCATGCCGCTTCTCCCCTGAACGCGGCGTCCAGCACGGCGATGTTCAGCTTGCCCATCGTCATCATCGCTTCCGTCATCCGCCCGATCGCGGCGGCGTCGCCCGATTTCTGCATCGCGATCATCGCTTGCGGCACCAGTTGCCAGGACATGCCGAACCGATCCTTCAGCCAGCCGCAGGGCCGTTCCACGCCGCCGTCAGCGGTCAGCGCGTCGAAACGCGCGTCCAGTTCCGCCTGATCGGCGCAGGTGAGCGAAATCGACACCGCCTCGCTCAGCGGAAATTGCGGCCCGCCGTTCAGGCCCTGAAAGCGCTGCCCGAACAAGGTGAACTCCACCAGCAACACCGTGCCCGCCTTGAAATGCGGCGGAAAGGGCGAGTCCGCCTGATAGCGCGTCACCGCATCGATCGATCCGCCCAGCAAGGATGTGTAGAAGGTCGCGGCCTCCTCGGCCTCGCCATTGAACCACAGACATGTGGCGACCTGACTGATCATGATCCCACGCCCTGATGCGCACGCATGCCCACCACGGCAAAGGCCGCGCCCTGCGGATCGATCGCCTGCACGATCCACGCACCGCCCGGCACCTCCATCGGCCCGTGCGTCACGGATCCGCCGCCCGCGACGATCCGGTCATGCGCCGCATCGATATCGCCGACGTTGAAGTAGAACAGCCAACCGGGCGCGGGCTGCTGCGGCATTTTGGGCATGATCGCGCCGGTCATCGCGTCAAAGCTGGCGACGCGATCCTGCGACCAGAGCTGATAGGTGCCCATCGGCCCCATATCCATGCCGTCGCCCGTCACCCAGCCGAATTGCCTGGTGTAAAAGCCCAGGTCCGCGTCATAATCGCCGCTCGACAGCTCGTGCCAGCCGACATGGCCGGCCGCCATCGGCGGCGGCGCGGCGAAGCCGTCCGGGCTGGACCCTTTGAGCAGCATGAAGATCGCGCCGCCCGGATCGGCCATCACGGCGAAGCGCCCGACGCCCGGTATATCCTCCGCCGCGCGCTTCACGCTCGCGCCCCCCGCCGTCAGCCGCGCGACATCGGCATCGACATCGGCCGATCCGATATAGCCGCCCCACCAAGGGGTCATGCCGCAATCCTTCGCCTCCGCCGGAATCGCCATGATCCCGCCGACGCCGCCGCCCGATCCGGTCAGCACATGATAGGGATCACCCGCCAGATCATCGCCGAACGGCTGCGCCGTCCAACCGACGACATCGCCATAAAAGGCAAGCGCACCCTGCGGATCGCTGGTCATCAGTTCATACCAGAAGAATTTGCCGGTCACGTCCGTCATCATCGCTCTCCCGCGAAAAATCAGCCCTTGAGGGCGACCAGCGACGTAAAGCCGCCATAGATCATGCGCGCGCCCGAAAAGGGCATGTCCTGCCCCTCCATCTTCAGGCGGGGGTCGGCCATCACCTTGGCATTGCCCGCGTCGCGCACCTCTTTGGATGGCCAGATGATCCAGGAAAAGACGACCTCTTCATCCTCTTCCGCGATCACGGCGGTACGGAAATCATTGGTCTTGCCGGTTGGAATATCGTCGCCCCACGCCTCGACATAATCGATCGCGCCATATTCGATCCAGATCGGCCCGGCGATCTCCGCCAGTGCGCGATAGGCATCCTTCTTCGCGCGGGGCACGGGCACCAGAAAACCATCGATATAGGTCATAGCTACTCTCCTGTCGCGATGGCGGAGGTCGCTTCAAGGCGACTCGCTCACTTGAACTTTGTGCCGCAGAAGATTATTTAATACAACTTCAAAGTTAGAAAAGATAACCAATGTCCTCAAGCACCCGGAAAAGAGCGTATCAGGACGGCTGCGCCACCGCCCACGCGCTGGATATTATCGGCGATCGCTGGGCGATGCCGATCATGCGCGAATTGATGCTCGGACCCAAGCGATTCACCGATCTGCGCGCCGGTCTGCCCGGAATCAGCGCCAATGTGCTGACGCAGCGGCTGGAGGAACTGGAGGCGGCGAGCATCATCGTCCGCCGCCGCCTGCCCCCGCCCGCCGCCAGCCAGATTTATGCGCTGACCGACTGGGGGCTGGAGTCGGAAATCCTGTTCAACACGCTCGGCCGCTGGGCCAGCCGGTCGCCGACGATGCAGCCGGGCATGCCGATGAGCCGCGTGTCCGTGATCCTGTCGCTGCGCACGATGATCGACCGGGGCGCGATCGGCGATCTCAACGCCACGATCGGCCTGCGCTTCGGCGATGAGGAATTTCTGGCGCGATTGCGCGACGGCGATTTCACCATCGATCGCGGCGCGGCAGATGGCGCGGACGCCATCTTCACCGGCGACCAGAATGCGCTGGCGGCGGTCATCTATGGCGGCGCGCGCTTCGCCGATGTCGCCGACACCCTGTCGATCGAGGGCGACCGCGCGCTGGCGGACAGGTTCGTCACGCTCTTCCCCCTGCCCCCCAAAGCCCCGTCGACGGTGAGCTAGCCCGGCAGCAGGATCATGTCGGACGGCTTCTGCGGCGGCGTGTCGGGCATCTGCTCGGTCGGCAGATGCGGCGCCGCGGGCGCGGGCGGCGGCGTACTCTCGTCATGCCATCCTTCCACCTTCACGCTGGGCCGGCCAAAGCGCTTGCGCCATTCCTCCAGCTTGCGCAGATATTCGGCATATTCGTCCCAGAAATCCTCGAACGGCTTTTCCAGCGCCTGCAATGCCTTGGGCGCATAGTCGATCAACTGCTCGGGCGTCATCCCGTTGGCGATGGTCAGCGTCGCGACCGCCACATCGCAAAACGCCTTCTGGGCGGGCGGCAGCGAGAAGAAATTATAGACGATGGTATTGAGCCGCTCGCGCATGTCAAACGCATTGACGCCATAGCGCGCCTTGTAGCTCTCCTCGACCGTGTCATTGGCCTTTTTCAGCGCCGCGACATGGATATGCAGCATCCGGTTATATTGCACCTTGGCCGGTTCACCCGGCGTGCGGCAGCCGAGCGCCGCGACATTGAGCGCCATGCGCACATGCCACAGCGCCTGCTCCCCCACCATATTGCGGTTGGGCGTGACATAGTGGCCGCTCTCATCCTTATCGGGCACGATCATGTCGGGCGCGGAACCGCGCGGCGGCAGCGGCATGATGGTCGGCACAATCGGCGGCGGCGGGGTCGGCGGTGACTTGGCCGGCTGACAGGCCGCCAGCATCAGGGCCAGCGCGAGCGCAAAACGCGTGAAAAGCCGTCGATCGGCGGGCATTCCAGTCTCCATGCAATGTCCATTCCTATTGCACTGCAATAGAGAGCAAGGAAACAGGCTATTAACCGTTCATGGGATCGATCAGGCGGTTCGCCGCTCCAGCGCGGCGGATGCCTCGTGCATGAGCTGGGCGATGATGTCGGCCACCGGCTCTTCCTTCGTCACCATGCCGACCGACTGGCCCGCCATCAGCGACCCGCCCTCGACATCGCCGTCGATCACCGCGCGGCGCAGCGCGCCCGCCCAATAATGTTCGATCTGAAGCTGGGCTTCCATCATCTCGATAGCGCCGTCATCCAGCAGATTGGCGACTTCGCGCTGTTTGACGGTGAAACTTTCCATGCCCGCATTTTTTAGCGCACGGACCGGGATCACCGGCAGGCGCGCGTCGATCTGCACGCTCGACACCGCATCGCGGGCCGATGCGCGGAAAAACGCCTTCTTGAACGCCGGATGGGCGATGCTTTCGCTCGCGCACGCAAAGCGGGTGCCCAATTGCACGCCCGCCGCACCCATTTCCAGATAGCCAGCGATCGCTTCACCCCGGCCGATCCCGCCGGCCACGAACACCGGAAGCTGCTCGGCCATTTCAGGCAGGATTTCCTGCGCCAGCACGCTGGTCGACACCGGGCCGATATGCCCGCCCGCTTCCATCCCCTCGATCACCAGCGCATCGACGCCAGACCGCGCCAGCTTCTTGGCGAGCGAGAGCGCGGGCGCGAAGCAGATCAGCTTGGCGCCACTCTGCTTGATCGCCTCGATGCTGCCCTTGGGCGGCAGACCACCAGCCAGCACGACATGGCCGACCGCATGAGTCGCGCACACCTCGATCAGCTCGAACAGCTGCGGGTGCATGGTGATGAGGTTCACGCCGAACGGCTTGGTCGTCAGCGCCTTCGTCGCCGCAATTTCCGCATCGAGCAGCGCGGGCGTCATCGCGCCACAAGCGATCACCCCGAACCCGCCCGCATTGGAAATGGCGGCCACCAGATTGCGCTCCGACACCCAGCTCATCGCCCCGCACAGAATCGCCGTCTCGCATCCAAAAAATGCAGCGCCACGGGCCATGAGGGAGGTGAGTTTGGCTTGGGTCATTCTATAGTCCCGTCATCCCCGCCAATGCCGGGATCCATCTCCGGACCTTGCGGCTGAAGATGGCGCTGAAATGGATTCCCGCCTTCGCGGGAATGACGAATTTAGTAAAGGCCGAACTCAGGAAACGGCAGCATCCAGCCCATAGGCCGTATGCAGCACGCGCACCGCCAGTTCGGTCTCGTCCTCGTCGATCAGCACGCTGACCTTGATCTCGCTGGTCGAGATGGCGAGGATGTTGATGCCGCGATCGGCGAGGCTCTGGAACATCGTGCTGGCGACGCCCGCATGGCTTTTCATGCCGACGCCCACGACGCTGATCTTGGCGACCTTCGTATCGGGGATCACGCGGTTGAAGCCGATCACGTCCTTCTGCGCTTCCAGCACGTCGAGCGCGCGGGCGAGGTCCGCGCCGGGCACGGTGAAGGTGACGTCGGTCTCGCCCTTGTCGCGGCCGACATTCTGGATGATCATATCGACATTGATCGCCGCGTCCGCGAGCGGGCCAAAGATATGCGCCACCGCGCCGGGCCGGTCGGGCACGCGGGTGACGGTGATCTTCGCCTCATTCTTGTCATGGGCGATGCCGGTGATGAGCTGACGTTCCATCTTGTCTTCCTTGAGCTTGGCTTCCAGTTCCTCCTCGCTGACGATCAGCGTGCCGGGCAGGTCCTGTTGCGTCGGGTCGTCGAAGGAGGACAGCACCTGAACGACGACGCCTTCCTTCATGGCGAGGCCGACCGACCGGGTCTGGAGCACCTTTGCGCCGACCGAGGCCAGCTCCAGCATCTCCTCATAGGTGACGAGGTCGAGCTTGCGCGCACGCGCCACGATACGCGGGTCGGTGGTGTAGACGCCGTCCACGTCGGTATAGATGTCGCAGCGGTCGGCCTTGATCGCCGCCGCCACCGCGACCGCAGAAGTGTCCGATCCGCCCCGGCCCAGCGTCGATACCCGGCCATCGGCCATCCGGCCTTGAAATCCGGGGATTACCGCGACCTGGCCCGATCGCATCGCCGTCAACAGATCGATCGTGTCGATGCTCTCGACCCGCGCCTTGGCATGCGCCTCGACCGTGCGGATCGGCAATTGCCAGCCGAGCCAGCTGCGCGCGTCCACATCCATGGCCTTGAGCGTCATCGCCAGCAGGCCGCTGGTGATCTGCTCGCCCGCCCCGACCACGACATCATATTCCGCCGGATCGTAGAGCGCCGACGCTTCCTTGCAGAAGCCCACGAGCCGATCCGTCTCGCCCGCCATGGCGGATACGACGACCGCAACCTCATGTCCCTGCGACGCGACATGTTTTACCCGCGCCGCCACGTTGCGAATCCGCTCCATCCCCGCCATGGAGGTGCCGCCGAACTTCATCACGATGCGCGCCATTTGCTTGTCGAGCCTGCCTATGGGTAAGAACATATCCTATTCAGGATAAAGCGGCGCTCTCTTAGCAGTAGAAACGGATATGGCAAGCAACCCCGGAACAACGATCGACCCGCGCGAGGCGGCGCATTTCGGCGCGATGGCGGCGGACTGGTGGGACCCCAGGGGCAGCAGCGCGATGCTGCATAAGCTGAACCCGGTCCGGCTGCGCTATATCCGCGCCGCGATCGACGCGCATTGGCATGGCGACGCCCACGGTTTCCGGCCGCTTGGCGGCAAGCGCGCGCTTGATGTCGGATGCGGTGCGGGGCTGCTCGCCGAACCGCTGGCGCGGCTGGGCGCGGCGGTGACGGGGCTGGACGCCGCGCCTGAAAATATCGCCGCGGCGGTGGCCCATGCCCGGCCGCAGGGCCTCACCATCGACTATCGCGCCACCCCCGTCGAGCGCCTGGAGGACAGCGGCTTCGACCTCGTCACCTCGATGGAAGTAATCGAGCATGTCGCCGATCCCGCCGCCTTCGTCCGCGCGCTCGCGGACAAACTCGCGCCCGGTGGCCTGATGATCCTCTCCACTCCCAACCGTACGCCGCTGTCGCGCCTCGCCATGATTACGGTCGGCGAAAGCATCGGCGGCATCCCCAAAGACACGCATGACTGGGGCAAGTTCATCACCCCCGACGAACTGACCGTTCTGCTGGAGGATGCCGGGCTGGAAGTGACCGACAGCAGCGGCCTCGCCTTCGATCCGCGCAAAGGATTCGTCCTGTCCTCCAACACGGCGATCAACTATCTGCTGACCGCCCGTCATCGCATCCAGGATTAAGACCGACCATGTTGCCCTCCCGCTCCTTCAGCATCGCGATCGCCCGGCCATGGCGGGCGCTCTATGACCAGATCTGGCGCCCCGAATATTTTCGGCGATGGGCGGTCGGCCTGTCGGAAGCGGACCTGCGCGCCGATGGCGACGCGTGGGTGGCCGACAGCCCGGACAGCCCGATCCGCATCCGCTTCACCCCGCATAACGATTATGGCGTGATGGATCATATCGTCGAAACCGGCGACGGGCAGACGATCCATGTTCCCTTGCGCGTCGTCGCGAATGGCGACGGTGCGGAAGTCATCCTCACCCTGTTCCGCCAGCCGGACATGGACGATGAGCGCTTCGCCGCCGACATCAAGCTCATCAACCGCGACCTACGCGCATTGAAGGCGATGGCGGAGCGTTAAATCCCCACCGCCTCCGCCCGAGCGATCAGCGCCCTGGCTTCTTCCACATGCATCGCCTCGATCATCCGGCCCTCGAACCTTTCCGCCCCGCCGGTAGCCGCCGCGATCAGCCGCCGCGCGTCGGCCAGCGCCTGCGCATCCGGCGCGAACACGGCGTTCGCAACGGGCACCTGGGCTGGGTGGATCAGCGTCTTGCCGTCGAAGCCAAGAGCATGCCCTTCCGCACATTCCGCTTCCAACCCGGCCTCGTCGTCCAGTCGGTTGAACACGCCGTCGAACACCGCGATCTTCGCCGCCCGCGCCGCCAGCACAACCGACTGCAACGCGAGCGAAAGCCCGCCCCGCCCCGCCGACGCCGGAATCCCCAGATCCTGCCGCAAATCGTTGGTCCCCACGAACAGCGCCGCCGTCCCTTCCGCCGCCGCAATTTCCCGCGCCGCCAGCACCCCTACCGCGCTTTCGATCATCGCGATCACCGGCTTCTGGCTCACGCTGAACACGTCGCTCACCTGCCGCGCATTTTCGACCTTGGGCAGTATGACATAGTCCGCCGCCGCGCTCTTCATCGCCACCATCTCCGCGCCATGGCTGGGCGTTCCCGCCATGTTGATCCGCACGGCCGCGATTCGCCCGCCGAACCCTTCCGCCAACGCCGCGACCGCCCCGGCCAGCGCGTCGGCCTTCTTGTCGTCAGGCACCGCATCTTCCAGGTCGAGCATCACCATGTCGCACGCCAGCGTCCGCGCCTTGGCGATGGCGCGGGGGTTGGACGCGGGCAGGAACAGCAGCGATCGGGCGTGGCGCAGCAACATGGGGCAGGACTCCGGCAATGACTTTCCCCGTTAACGATTTGCGGGCATAGTCGGCAAGCGTTTCGGGGGAGAGAAGCATGATCACGACATTCGCACTGACGGTCACGATATTGGTGCTGTTCTACCTCGCCGTCAGCGTCAAGGTGGTGCGGCAGGGCTATCAATATACGATCGAGCGGTTCGGCCGCTTCACCGAAGTCGCCCGCCCCGGCCTCAATTTCTACCCCGCCTTCTTCTATGCTGTGGGCCGCAAGATCAACATGATGGAGCAGGTCGTCGATATTCCGGGGCAGGAGATCATCACCAAGGACAATGCCATGGTGTCGGTCGACGGCGTGGTGTTCTTTCAGGTGCTGGACGCCGCCAAAGCCGCTTATGAAGTCAGCGAACTCTATGTCGCGATCATGCAGCTCGCCACCACCAACCTGCGCACGGTCATGGGATCGATGGACCTCGACGAAACCCTGTCGAAGCGCGACGAGATCAACGCCCGACTCCTCTCGGTGGTCGATCACGCCACCAACGCATGGGGCATCAAGATCACCCGCGTGGAACTCAAGGACATCCGCCCACCCGCCGACATCGTCAACGCGATGGGCCGCCAGATGAAGGCGGAGCGTGAAAAGCGCGCCAACATTCTCGATGCCGAAGGCGCGCGCGCCGCCGAAATCCTGCGCGCCGAGGGCGAGAAGGCGGGCCAGATCCTGCAAGCCGAAGGCCGCCGCGAAGCCGCCTTCCGCGACGCCGAAGCCCGCGAGCGCGAGGCGGAGGCCGAAGCGAAGGCCACCCGCCTCGTGTCCGAAGCCATTTCCGCCGGCAATCCGCAGGCGCTCAACTACTTCATCGCGCAAAAATATACCGAGGCGGTCAGCCAGTTCGCGACATCGCCCAACGCCAAGACAATCCTGTTCCCGGTGGAAGCGACACAGCTGATCGGCACATTGGGCGGCATCGGCCAGCTCGCCAAGGACGCGCTCGGCAGCGATACGCCACCGCCTGCGCCGCCCGCCCGTCCCCGCCCCGCGCCCTTCGGCCAGAGTCAGGGATGAACGTGATGCGACCCTCTGTCACCCGCGCCTGCTCATGACCCCCTTTCTTCCCATCCTCGAAGATCATTGGTGGTGGCTGGTGTTCGCCGCGCTGCTTGGCATCGGCGAGGTCCTTCTCCCCGGCGTGTTCCTCATCTGGATCGCCATCGCCGCCACCGCGACCGGCCTCGCCGCCCTCGTCCTGCCGATCGGCGTCGCGCTGCAATTCCTGCTGTTCGCCGCCCTGTGCATCGCCGCCGTCTGGGGTGGTCGCCGCTGGTATAACGACAATCCGGTGGCATCCAGCGACCCCCTCCTTAATGACCGTACCGCCCGCCTGATCGGCCAGACCGTGACGGTGGTCGAAGCCATCGAGGGCGGCGAAGGCCGCGTAAAAGTCGGCGACAGCGTCTGGACCGCGCGCGGCGGCGACGCGGTAGTGGGCGCGAGGGTGCGGATCACCGCAGCCGATGGTTCGGTATTGCGGGTCGAACTGGATTAACCTGTCCCTGCGCGGCTACGGAATCAATATCTCGGGAGTGGTTGCCACAATGGCCAATGATGTGAATGTTTTCGCCGGCCCCTCATTCGGTCTGAAGCACAGACCGGCCGCGACGGTCGAGGCGCGGCTGCAACTGATCGAGGATCATCAGGATATCGAGCGGCTGATGTCGCTCTACTGCCTCTATAATGATGGCGGCTGGGAAGGACAGGGGCCAAGCCACATGGGTCCCTCCGAACGACTGTTTACGCCCGAAGGAGTCTGGGACGATGGCGGGCCGATCGGCCGGGCGGAAGGCCGCGCGGCGATCCGCGCCCTGTTCGACCAATTGCGCTCGACCCTCTACGTCTCACACAATGTCATGAATCCGATCATCGACGTCGATGGCGATGAGGCCCGTGGCCATTGGCACCTGATCGCGCTCGCCAAGCGATCCGACCCCTATGGCGTCGAAAATGTCGACGGCGCGTGGAGCCTGGGCAATTATTTTGTCGATTTCCGGCGGACCGAAGAGGGCTGGCGCTTCACCAGCATGAAAGTGGTGAGGGGCCGGTCCATGCCCCAGCGCGGGTATAATCCGCCGCCGACCTGGTCAGCGCCCGATCCTGCCTGACGGATGGAGCGGGCGCGCCGACCTCAGCCGACGAAGGCGCGCTCGATCACGAACTGGCCGGGCGCGGCGTTGGAGCCTTCGGTAAAACCATTCTCCTCGAACCACGCCGCGAACTGCTTGATCATCTCCATGCTGCCGCACATCATGATCCGGTCGGTTTCGGGATCGAACTTCGCCGCCCCCGGAATGCCTTCGAACAGCGCGCCGCTTTCCATCAGCGCATCGATCCGCACGCAATGCCCGTCGAACGGTTCGCGCGTCACGGTCGGCACATAATGGAACTGGCCGGCGGCCTGCTCCGACACCAGCGGATCTTCGGCCAGCTTGCCGCTCAGTTCCTCGTGGAAGGCAAGGTCGCTGACCCGGCGCACCGAATGGATGGCGACCACCTGCTCGTAAAATTCATAGACATCGGGGTCGCGCGACAGGCTCAGGAACGGCGCGAGGCCGGTTCCGGTCGACAGCATGAACAGCCGCTTGCCCGGCAGCAACGCATCCGTCACCAGCGTGCCCGTAGGCTTGCGGCCCAGATAAATCTGGTCGCCCGGCTCGATCGCCTGCAACCGCGACGTCAGCGGCCCGTCCTGCACCTTGATCGACAGGAATTCCAGTTCCTCGTCCCATGACGGGCTGGCCACCGAATAGGCGCGCAGCAGCGGTTTGCCATTATCGCCCTTCAGCCCGATCATGACGAATTCGCCCGAGCGGAAGCGGAAGCTCGCCGGCCGGGTGATGCGGAAACTGAACAGATGCTCGTTCCAATGGCGGACGGACAGGACCGTCTCCACCGACAGGGCGCCGGTGGCTTCCAGCTGCGGCTTTTCGGTGGTCACGTCGCTCAACACCTTTTCTCCTGCCAAAGCCCAACCCGTCACGAACGGGCCAGTTGCATCTCTTTCGCAATAATCAGACTGAGCGTTTTCACATTGGATGAAAACGCTCCGGTCTTTTGATGCCGCATTTTCCGAGCCGTTAACCGTGAACGGCCAACTTGAAAATGCTCTGGCGGGCCGCATGCCGCCTGCGCCGTCCCAAGGCAAGGCGAAAAAAACTTGTGCCCCCAAAAGCGGCCCGACAACCGGCAGATGCGCGGGCGCTTACCCGAACAGCCCCTTGGCCAGCCCGCTCAGCTTGCTCAGGGGGTCGCCTTCACCGTCGAACATCCCACTCAGCATCCCCATCATCGCCTGCGGATCGCCGAACTGGCCCATCAGTTCCTGCAATTTGTCGGCTGACACGCCGTGCTGCGCCGCGACTTCCGCCAGCGCCGCGACGCTGGTTTCGCCGCCGCTGATCTTGGCGCTGATCTCGCCCAGCAGCGCCTGCATCTGTTCCGGCTCCAATCCCATGCTGGCGGCGATCGCGCCGATGCCGCCGAAATTCCCCGCCAGATCGTCAAACATACCCATGGCCATTCTCCCGCGCTAATCGGGTCAACATAGCATCCTCCGACGCAGCGCCCAAGCGAGACATGGCGACTTCCTTGCGGCTGCGCGCCCCTTGGTCTAACGCACGACTGGCGCCAGCATGGGCCAGGATTGGAAGGACGCATGACCGCAACCATCGCCCTGGTGGACGACGACAAGAATATCCTGACATCGGTTTCGATCGCGCTCCAGGCCGAAGGCTTCGTCACCCGCATCTATTCGGACCCGGAAGCCGCGCTCAAGGCGCTGCTCGAAAACCCGGCCGATCTTGCCGTGTTCGACGTCAAGATGCCGCGCATGGACGGGATCGAACTGCTGCGGCGGTTGCGGGAGAAGGCGCAGATGCCCGTCATCTTCCTGACCTCCAAGACCGACGAGCTGGACGAAGCGCTCGGCCTTGCCATGGGGGCGGACGACTATATCGCCAAGCCATTCTCCCAGCGGCTGCTGATCGCCCGCATCCGGGCGATCCTGCGCCGCGCCGAGGTGAGCCGCACGCCGCCGGCCCCCGACGATCCGGTCGTGGAGCCGATCGTGCGCGGACGGCTGGAAATGGACCCGCCGCGCCATCGGGTGAAGTGGGATGGGGAGGATGTGACGCTGACCGTCACCGAATTTCTGATCCTCGAAACACTGGCGACGCGCCCCGGTGTCGTCAAGAACCGCAATCAACTGATGGACGCCGCCTATCAGGATGATGTCTATGTCGACGATCGCACGATCGACAGTCATATCAAGCGCCTGAGGCGCAAGTTCCGCGAGGTAGACTCCGATTTCAACGCAATCGACACCCTATATGGCGCCGGATATCGTTTCTCGGAGGAATGATGGCCCATCGCCGTTGCGCTGGTCGGGTCAGCTCAGCCTGACGCCGCGCATTCTGGCGGTGAATGTCTTTGCTCTCGCCCTGCTGGCGGGCGGCTTCTTCTATCTCGATTCCTATCGTACGCGGATCGTCGACACGCGGCTGGAACAATCGGCGCGCGAACTGCGCCTGCTGGCGATCGGCCTTGAAAATGTGCCGGCCGAACGACAGGACGCGCTCATCGCCGACTATGCGCGCCAGACCGAGGACAGGGTGCGCCGTTACGCCGCGGACGGCCGGCTGATCGCGGACAGCTTCGCCATGGAAACCCCGCAATATCGGCTGCGCCTCCCATCCGAAGAGGAGTGGCAGCGGCATGTCGCGCGTTTCCTCGACAAGGCGATGGATCGGGTCGTGTCCGCCGACCGCCCCCCCAATTTCGAGGAGCCGCGCGTCGATCGCGCGTCCGCCTGGCCCGAACTGGTGGCCGCGCGCCGCACCGGCCAGCCGCAGACGATGAACCGCTACGCCCCCGATCGCACCTTCGTCATTTCGACGGCGATGCCGATGCAGGATGGCACCAGCCTGCTGGCGACGGAAAATGCCCGCGACATCACCCGCATCGTGCGCGCGGAACGGTTTCGCCTGGGGATCGTGCTCGCGGTCGCCACCCTTGCTTCGATCATGCTGTCGCTGTTCCTCGCCCGCACCATCGTTCAGCCGCTCCAGCGGCTGGCGCGTGCGGCGGTGCGGGTGCGGCTCGGCCGGGCGCGCGAAGTGACGGTGCCGCGCCTGCCCGATCGCCGCGACGAGATCGGCATGCTCGCGCGCGCGCTGTCGGACATGAGCCATGCCCTGCGCCAGCGGATCGACGCCACCGACGCCTTTGCCGCCGATGTCAGCCATGAGCTTAAAAACCCGATCGCCTCGCTCCGGTCGGCGCTCGATTCGCTCGATCGGGTCGAACAGCCCGACCTGCGCGCGCAACTGATGGCGATCGCGCAGGATGATGTGCGACGGCTCGACCGGCTCGTCACCGATATCGCCGAAGCCTCCCGCATCGACGCGCAACTGTCGCACACGCGGTTCGAACCGATCGACCTTGGCCTGCTGATCGAGCGGATGGTCGTCTCGCGGGAGGCGCGCGGCGTGCCGCGCGGCGTCCGCCTCGCCTTCGCGCGCCCGCGCAAGGATGTCGCGGTGGTGCTGGGCGAGGAGCAGCGCTTGCTCCGCGTGCTCGACAATCTCATCGACAATGCGATTTCCTTCTCGCCCGATGGCGGGCTGGTGCAGATCGTCGCGACCGTGGCGGACCATGAAGTGCTGGTCAGCGTCGAGGATGAAGGACCGGGCGTCCCCGAATCGGAGCGCGAGCATATTTTCCGCCGCTTCCATTCGGTCCGGCCCGAAGGCGAATCGTTCGGCAAGCACTCGGGCCTCGGCCTCGCCATCGCGCGGTCGATCGTCGAAGGGCATCAGGGCAAGATCAGCATCGGCGACCGCGAGGATGCGCAGAGCGGTGCCAGCTTCATCATGCGCCTGCCGATGGCGGTGGAGCGCGACCCCGGCATCGTTTCGGAATAGCCCATCCCCATTCGGGACAGAAGCATCGGTCCCGGTTGCCCCTGTCCTGCAACGCCATTCCCACGGCGCTCAACAGTCGCTAGAAGTTTGACGGGTATGGCGCGGGCACTTTCATCCGAAACGCTTCACGCGACAACGGTGGCGATCAACGGCCGCGCCGTGCTGCTGGCCGGCGTCAGCGGCATCGGCAAATCCGACCTCGCACTGCGCCTGATCGACCGGGGCGCGACATTGGTCAGCGACGATTATACGCTGGTCGAGCGCATCGATGGTCGGTTGATCGCGACCGCGCCGGAGACGATCGCCGGACTTATGGAGGTACGCGGCATCGGCCTCGTCGCCATGGCGCATGTCGATGCGCCGGTGGCGCTGCTGATCGATCTGTCCGACCGGGTGGATCGCATGCCCGCCGATCCGCTGACGCGCGCCGTGGCCGGCATCGACGTTCCGGTGGTGACACTCGCCCCGCTGGAGGCATCCGCCCCGATCAAGGTCGAGCTCGCCCTCAACGCGCTGGATCACCGATGACCGCGCACCCGCCCAAGACCATCCTGCTCGTGTCGGGCCTGTCGGGCGCAGGCAAGACGACGACGCTCAAGACGCTCGAGGATATCGGTTGGGAGGTGGTCGATAACCTCCCGCTGGTGTTGCTCGACCGCCTGCTCGACACGCCCCTGCCCGCCGGCCATGGCGGCGAGGATGATCGTCCGCTCGCGCTCGGCATCGATGCGCGCACGCGCGGTTTCGACGCCAGCGCCATTGTCCAGCGGATCAAGGCGCTGCGTGAGCGCCATGGCCACGATATCGAGACATTGTTTCTCGACTGTTCAGGCGCGGAACTCGAACGACGCTTCGCCGAAACCCGCCGCCGCCATCCGCTGGCGCTCGATCGTCCCGCCGTCGACGGCATCGCCCGCGAGCGCGAACTGACCGAGCCGCTGCGCCGGTGGGCGACGCAGGTCATCGATTCGACCAATTTCAACAGCAACGCGCTCCAGCAGGCGATCCGCGACCGTTTCTCGCGCGAGCGGCTGTCGGACCCGGTGCTGACCATATTGTCCTTCGGCTTTTCGCGCGGGGTGCCCCGCAACGCCGACCTGATGTTCGATATGCGATTCCTGCGGAACCCGCACTGGGACGACGCGCTGCGCCCGCTCACAGGTCTCGATCCCCAAGTCGCCGCCTATATCGCGCAGGATCCGGCCTATGAGGATGCGCTGGCAAAGATCGAGGATCTGCTGCTGATGCTGTTGCCGCGCTATGCCGAAAGCGGAAAGACATACATCACCGTGGCCTTCGGCTGCACTGGCGGACGGCATCGTTCGGTCCATGTTGCGCAACGGGTCGCCAAACGCTTGCAAGATGCGGGCTTTTCGCCCACGGTCTCGCACCGCAATATGGAATCAGCGCCCCAGGATGCCCTGGAGAAGCGCCGAACGGGAGGCCCGAAAGCAACATCATGACGCAGGTGGGCCATACAAGCACATGATCGGACTGGTACTCGTAACGCACGGATCGCTGGCGACGGAATTCGTCATCGCGATGGAACATGTCGTCGGACCGCAGCAGCAGATCGGAACGATCTGCATCGGGCCGGAGGATGATATGGAATTGCGCCGCGCCGACATCGCGGCGGCGGTCGCGCGCGTCAATGACGGCAGCGGCGTCATCCTGCTGACCGATCTGTTCGGCGGCACCCCCTCCAACCTCGCCATCTCGCTGCTGAAAGCCGGCGAGATCGAGGTGATCGCTGGCATCAACCTGCCGATGCTGATCCGGCTGGAAAGCGCGCGCAAGGTGATGGACGTGCGCGCCGCAGTTGCGGCCGCACGCGAAGCCGGGCAGAAATATATCAGCGTGGCATCGGAATTGTTGGGCAGTACGACATGAATGAATTGAGCCAGGAAGTCCTCATCAGCAACAAGCGCGGCCTGCACGCGCGTGCCAGCGCCAAGTTCGTGACGCTGGCAAGTGGCCTTCCGGCACAGATCACCGTGCGCAAGGATGGCAGCGAAGTGACCGGCACCTCGATCATGGGCCTGATGATGCTCGGTGCGGCGATGGGCGATTCGATCGTCATCAGCGCCGTGGGGCCGGAGGCGGACATGGCGCTCGGCAAGCTGGTGACGCTGGTCGAAGACAAGTTCGGCGAAGAATAGCTACCGGCCGGGGACGCCTTTTTCCGCCACCGCCTTGCCGGGGATCGGCGCATCCACCATATCCCGCGCCACCCAAACCTCGTCCGCACGCCGATATTCGACATGATGGCCGCGCTGGAAGCTGGCGCCGTCCCACACCACCACCTGCAACTCTATCTCGTTATGATGGCGCACATGCAGCCAGTTGAAGCTTTGCGGCTCGGCATTGCGCAGCCGGGTGGAGGTCGCGGTGCCGGCCTGAATCACCAGCGCCCCGCCGGCACTGGCCACCATCCGGTCCGCCGCTTCGGCATAGGTCCGGTGAAAATGTCCTGCGAGCGCGATGTGGATGCCGGCCTCGCACACCGCCTTGACCGCATCGTCATGCTGGCCGACCGCCTCGCTCAGTTCGCCGCCCTTGCCGATCGGCATGGCGAACAGCGGATGGTGCGTCACCAATATCCGCGTTTTCTCCGGCCTGACGGCGGCGAAGCGTTCGCGCAGCATCCGCATCTGGTCGTGATTGATCCGCCCGTCCTTGATCGTCAGCGACCGAGCGGTGTTAATACCCTGAATCGCCACCTCGTCATTTTCGAACCACGGGCATAGGTCATTGTCGATATAGCGTTTGTAGCGATCGAGCGGACGGGCGAAGCGGCGAAAAACATCGTAGAGCGGAATGTCGTGATTGCCCGGAATGACGAGCAGCCTGTGCCCCGCCGCGCGCAAGCGGTTGAGCCAGGCCGACGCCTCGCGGAACTGCTCGATCCGCGCACGCTGCGTAAAATCGCCGCTGATGATGACGAGGTTGGGCTGATGCTCGGTCAGCCACGCTTCGGTCGCCGAAACGATTTTGGGGTCGTTCGCGCCGAAGTGGATGTCGGACAGATGAGCGATTCGGGCCATGTCCGCCCAACGAGCCAACGTCATTTCTGGTTGCGCAGGGACCCGTGCCGGTTTCCGCGAGTTGTTGCGGCATGGAAACCAAATCGCTCCCCCGGCAAGCCGCTCTCGTGGTAAATGCGCATTCGCGCAAGGGCGAGGCTCTGTTCGAAAAGGCAAAGGCGGCGCTGGAGGCGGCCGGCGTCACGCTCATCGCGGCCCATGGTGTCAAAGATCCCGATCAGATGAACCCGACCGTCCGGCGCGTGATCGCCGATGGCGCGCCGATGGTCATCGTCGGCGGCGGCGACGGGTCGATGTCGGGCACGGTGGACGAATTTGTCGGCAAGGATTGCGTGTTCGGGGTGCTGCCGCTCGGCACCGCCAACAGTTTCGCGCGGACACTCGGCCTGCCGCTCGATCTGGAGGGCGCGGTCGGCGTGCTCGCCCATGGCCAGCGCCGCCGCATCGACCTTGGCCTGATCGACGATGATTATTTCGTCAACGCCGCCTCGCTCGGCCTGTCGCCGATGATCGGCGACACCGTGCCGCACAAGCTCAAACGCTATCTCGGTCGGGCGGGCTATCTGCTGTGGGCGGTGAAATGCTCGATCGGTTTCCGCGCCTTTCGCCTCACGATCGACGACGGCACCGGCGAACGCCGCATGTGGTCGACCGAAGTCCGCATCCTCAACGGACCTTATCATGGCGGGGTCGAATTGTCGGACGATGCGGCGGTCGACAGCGGCGAACTGGTCGTGCAGGCGGTCGTCGGCCGCAGCCACGCCCGCCTTGCCTGGGACTGGTATGCCAAATTCTTCAAACTGCGCGACCGCAACGCTCATACGGAGGAATTTCGCGGGCAGAGCATCCGCATCGCCACGCATCCGGCGCAGAAAATCTCGATCGACGGCGAAGTGCTGGCGCGCACGCCGGTCACTGCAAGGATAGCGCATCGCGCGATCGAGGTCGCCGCGCCCGCTTCCTAAGCCCCCTGTCTTTTTGCACGCGCCGCCGATAGAGAAGCGCTTTCTTCCGCCCGCTGGCGGATCGCTTCAAGGGGCAGGCGCAGGTCGTGGCACGCGAGATCACCGGATTTTCCAACCCACTGGTGAAGCGCGTGCGATCCTTGCGCGAAAAGAAATATCGCAAGGCCGAAGGGCTGTTCCTGGCCGAAGGGCTGCGCATTCTGACCGAAGCGCGCGAGGAAGGCGTGCTGCCCGAAATGCTGTTCCACGCCGGATCGACCCATCCGCTCGCCCGCGACCTGATCGTGGCGATGGAAGCGACGGGCGGCGATGTGATCGAAACCACACCCGACATATTATCCAAAATCTCCGGCAAGGATAATGCGCAGGCGGTCGTCGGCGTCTATCGCGACCGGCTGATCCCGCTCGCGGCGCTCGACCGGGGCAAGGCAGACATCTGGATCGTCGCGCAATCGCTGCGTGATCCCGGTAATCTCGGCACGATATTGCGCACCGGCGACGCCGTCGGCGCGGGTGGCCTCATCCTTATCGACGATTGCGTCGATCCCTTCTCGGTCGAATCGGTGCGCGCCAGCATGGGCGCCCTGTTCACCCAGTCGATCACGCAGGCGCGCTGGGACGAATTTCTGCCCTGGCTGCGCGGCGGCCCCGGCGAGCTGATCGGCACCAGCCTCAAGGCGTCGCAGGATTATCAGGAGCCGCGCTACGCCAGCCCGTCTTTCCTGCTGGTCGGCAATGAAGCGCAGGGGCTGCCCGCCGACTATGAGGCGGAATGCGACCAACTGGTCAAAATGCCCATGCTCGGCAAGGCGGACAGCCTGAACGCAGC
Source organism: Sphingobium sp. FG11 (assembly GCF_057809915.1). NCBI lineage: Bacteria > Pseudomonadati > Pseudomonadota > Alphaproteobacteria > Sphingomonadales > Sphingobiaceae > Sphingobium > Sphingobium sp. FG11. Next base: position 33,897 of record NZ_JBMDKW010000008.1, on the reverse strand, counting down.
GGTCGCCTGCGCCGTCATGGCCTATGAATTGCTGAACCAGAAACGAAAGAGATAGACGCGATGACGGGGGATGCGAGCGAAACGGAGAGCGGAATCGGCGCGATCTGGCGCCATAAGCGGGTGCTGGGCGCGAGTCTGATCGGCACGGCGGTCGAATTTTACGACTTCTACATCTACGCCACCGCCGCCAGTCTGGTGTTCGGATCGCTGTTCTTCCCGTCCACCTCGCCCTCGGCGCAGCAACTCGCCGCCTTCGCAACGCTCGCCCTCGCCTTTTTCGCCCGTCCATTGGGCGCGGCGGTGTTCGGCCATTATGGCGATCGCGTCGGTCGCAAGGCCACGCTCGTCACCTCGCTGATGCTGATGGGTGGATCGACGCTGCTGATCGGCTTCCTGCCGACCTATCAGGCGATCGGCTGGTGGGCGCCCTTCATCCTGTGCGTATTGCGCTTTGGCCAGGGCTTCGGTCTTGGCGGCGAATGGGGCGGCGCGGCGCTGTTGGCGGTAGAAAACGCCCCACCCGGATGGCGCGCGCGCTTCGGCATGTTCCCGCAGCTTGGCGCGCCGGTCGGCTTCCTCGCCGCCAACGGGCTGTTCCTCATCCTCGGCGCCACGCTTTCGGAAGCGGATTTCCTCGCCTGGGGCTGGCGCCTGCCCTTCCTGGGCAGCGCGATCCTCGTCATCCTGGGCCTGTGGGTCCGCCTCAAGCTGACCGAAACACCCGAGTTCGCTGCCGCCCGAGCCGAAGCGCCGCCGCCCAGCGTCCCCCTCGCGACCTTGTTCTCGTCCCATCTCGGCGCGGCGATCGCGGGCACCTTCGCATGCGCCGCCTGCTTCGCGGTTTACTATATCGCGACCGCCTTCGCGCTCAGCTACGGCACCAAGGACTTGGGCATCGACCGCGAAAGCTTCCTCGGCATCCAGCTCGGCGCAATCCTGTTCATGGCGCTCAGCATCATTCTCGCCGGCTGGTGGGCGGACAAGACCAGCCCGACACGGGTGCTGGCGATCGGCTGTGTCGGCACGGTGCTGATGGGCGTGGCGTTCGGCCCGGCCATGGGGAGCGGCGGACTGCTGCCGATCTTCCTGATCCTCAGCCTGGCCCTGTTCCTGATGGGCTTCGTCTACGGCCCGCTCGGCGCCTATCTGCCCGCCTTGTTCCCGGTGCAGTTGCGCTATACCGGCGCGTCCTTCTCGTTCAATCTCGGCGGCATATTGGGCGGCGCGCTGGCCCCCATTGTCGCGACCTGGCTGATCGCACTGCAAGGCATCGCCTTTGTCGGCCTCTATATGTCGGCGGCGGCGGCGATCAGCCTTGCCGGGTTATGGTGGACCAGCGGTACCGCGCGCTGACACACAAAAACGGCCGACTCCGCAAGGAATCGGCCGCTGAATATGGGTCGGAAAACGATTAGAGCTTGAAGTTGATGCGCCCGTAATAATAGCCGCCATTCACGCCATAGGGCGAGAAGTTAACCGGCGCATCCAGCACCCGGCCGCCATCGACCGGGAACCCGTCAGGACTGTTGGGGACGGTGGACGCCTTTTTATTGAACAAATTGTTCGCGCCCACGCTGAAGGTCACATTGCTCGTCAGCGCATAGCTCGCCTCCAGATCGGTGATCGCGGCCGCCTTCGATTCGACGGTGGGCGTCGTGCCATTGAACAGCACGACCTGCGACGCCTTGCCGAAGAAGGTCTCGCGCAGATTGACGGTGATACCGCCCATGGTAAACAGCGCGCCCGCGATGACCTTATATCTAGGCGAAGCATTTTCCAGGATGCTGCGTGAATCGGCCGCGAAGAACAGGTCGCTCAGCTTGAGACTGGTGATTTTCGTCTTATTATAATTAGCCGACAGCGACCACAAAATGCTGCCATCGCCGACCGGGGTCGGATAGCTCGCCGTCACGTCGATGCCCCGCGTGCGGGTATCGGCACCATTGGTGAACAGGGTCACACCCACATCGCCGCTCGCCAGCACATAGGGATCGAGTACATTGCCATGCGCGGCGATCGCGTTCAGAACGTCCTGCCCGGTATATTGTCCGTTGGTGGGCTGCAACGCACCGCCGACCAGACCGAAGATTGATCCGGTGCCGACGATCCGGTTTTTCACTTTCACCTGATAAGCGTCGATAGTGATGTTCAGCCGGTCGATCGGCCGGATCACCGCGCCCAGGCTGAAATTGGTCGATGTTTCGGGCGCAAGATCCTGATAACCGAGCAACTTCGCGGCGGCCGAGTTGGGCGGCAACTGAACGAACGCCGTAGTGGGGCCGACATTGGTGGCGGAATAATATTCCTCCAGCAGAGACGGCGCGCGGAAGCCCGTGCTTACGGTGCCACGCAGCGCGAACTGCCGGGAGAAATCATAGCGGGTCGTGACCTTCCAGGTCCATTTGGTGCCGAAATCGCTATAATCTTCCCAACGAACTGCGCCGTCGATCTTCCAGTCCTCCAGCGGATTTATCGAAATGTCGAGATAGGCTGCCTTGTTGTTGCGCTTGTGCTTGCCCGCATCGGTGGCAAGGAAGCCGGGATAGGAGGAACCGCCCTCGAAATAGGTGGACGCGAAGTCCCCCTTCCCGATGGTGAAGGCATTCTGGCGATATTCAGCACCGAAGGCGACATTGACCGGCTGGGCTAGGCCAATGTCGATCTCCTTGCTGACGTCCAGATTGTTGGTCCATTCGCTCGCCTTGAGGAAGCCGTCATAGAAGTTTGACGGCGTCGATCCGGTATTGATGAACAGGCTGCCATTGGCAGAATCGAGCGTATAGACCTTCGAATAATCCTGGCCATAGGTGGAGCTGAGGTCCCAGCGGAAGCCCCCGACCTCGCCCTTCAGGCCCACGGTGTTGGCGAAATCATCCTCCTTGATGGCCTCGCGCGGATTGAAGCCATAGGGCGCAAACAAAATGTCCTCGCCGCCGACACCCAACACGTTCGAGCGGGTGATGCGCCAGGGCTGCCGGTAATTTTCATAAGCGCTGGCGTCGCGATGGGCATAGCTGCCAAAGGCATAGAGTGTGACGCCGCCAAAATCATGGCCGGCATTATAGACCATGGTGGTCAGCATAGAACGGGCGTCGCCGTTGATCCGGTTCGTATAAGGCGCGTTCGGCAGGCCGATCGCGGCCATATCCTGATGCGCTTCCGATATGTCGGTGCGGATCGAACCGTCTTCGTTGTAGATGCCGCGATCGACGCCACCGCGCTGCGAGAAGCCGTGATAGCGGTGGAACAGGGTCACGTTCAGCCAGCTATCCTCGCCAACATCTGCGCCGAAGGTGATGCTGCCCGAATAGGTCGCGCCGTCGCTCTTATAATATTGACCGGCGGTCATGCTGCCGGAAATTCCCTTGTCGTCCTTGAGGATGATGTTGATGACGCCCGCGATCGCGTCGGAGCCATATTGGGCGGCAGCACCGTCTTCCAGCACTTCGATGCGGCCGATCGCGCCGGGCGGGATGAGGTCGAGGTCAGGGGCAACCGCGCCCTGATAGGGTCCGCCGAGAACGTGCAGGTTGGACGTGCCGTGCCGCCGCTTGCCGTTGACCAGCACCAGAGCGTGGTTCGGGCTGAGGCCACGAAGCCGTGCCGACAAAGTAAGGTTCGCGGTGTCGCCGCCAAACGCTTCCGCCGTGAAGGATGGCACGAGCTGGGCGAGCACCTGGTTGAGGTTGGGCTGCCCCACTTTTTCCAGGGCTGCGCTGTCCAGCACCTTGATCGGCGCGGCGCTTTCCGCCGCGGTGACACCGGATGCGCGTGTACCGGTGACGATGATCGCCGCGCCCTCATCGGCTGCGGCCGCTTGCGGTACGCTATCCTGCGCAAATACCGGCAATGAATAGATGATGGCTGCAGCCATCGCCGCGCGAGAAACAAGACCCTTATACTTCATGTAACAGCCCCCTATGTTCTTTTTGAAGAGGCCTCTCCCAATCCTTATCGTTGCGACATAGTCCCGATATTGCCGACCCCACCCCGACGAATGGGACCATCCCCAATCCACAGGGACTGAGCTTGAAACTGTCGGACAACAACTAGAAACGGAAGGCTGACATAAAACCGCCATCTAAGAAATGAAATTTGCGCAATGCAGCAAAATTCATTCACACCCGGAACACCGAGTCGAGTGCCGGTAGCGACAAAGCACATGAAACGAAACGAAAAAGGCGGCACCCCCTGGGGATGCCGCCTGTTTCCTTTATACAACTGTCAAGGACAGTTAATAAAAGCTTAGCCCTCGCTGCGAACGTCGCGACGTTCGGCGATACGGGCGCGCTTGCCGGTCCGGCCGCGCAGATAATAGAGCTTGGCGCGCCGTACGACGCCACGGCGGACAACCGTGATCGAATCGATGTTGGGCGAATAGAGCGGGAATACGCGCTCGACGCCTTCGCCGAACGAAATCTTGCGAACGGTGAAGTTCGACCCCATGCCCTTGTTCGAACGCGCGATGCATACGCCTTCATAATTCTGGACGCGACTGCGTTCGCCTTCGATGACCTTCACACCGACGCGCAGTGTGTCACCGGGACGGAATTCGGGAATATCCTTGGCCAGAGCCGCGATATTTTCGGCCTCGATCTGCTGGATCAAGTTCATGTGACTTAGTCCTTCTTCATGCGCTGCGCACCAGAGGGCGACTGGTCCCGAACGCCGATATGACGTTCCCAAAGGTCCGGCCGCCTTAGCCGTGTGTCATCTTCCGCCCTTTGTTTCCGCCAGGCGGCGATTTTCGCATGATCCCCCGATCGCAACACTTCAGGGATCGTGCGCCCTTCCCACAAAGCGGGCCGGGTATAATGCGGATATTCAAGAAGGCCGCTTTCGAAGCTTTCCTCATCCCCGCTGGAAGCCGCGCCCATTACACCGGGCAACAGGCGGATGCAAGCGTCGAGCAGCATCAGCGCGCCCATCTCTCCGCCGGACAGGATGATGTCGCCCATGCTGACCTGTTCGACCGGGCGCGCATCGAACAATCGCTCGTCAAACCCTTCGAACCGGCCGCACAATATGGTCGCCCCCGGCCCTTGCGCCAGCGCCCGGACCCGCGCCTGCGTGATCGGTTCACCACGCGGCGTCATCGCCAGCACCGGCAGGTCAGGCCGCTCCGCCAGCGCATGATCGACCGCGCGGGCGACGATATCGGCGCGCAGCACCATACCCGCGCCGCCCCCTGCCGGGGTATCATCCACCGTGCGGTGCTTGTCCGTCGCGAAATCGCGGATCGACATGGGGCCGCATGTCCATATCCCCTCCCTCAGCGCCCGCCCGGCGAGGGACACGCCGAGCGGCCCCGGAAACATTTCGGGATACAGCGTCAGGACCTGCGCGGTGAACGTCACGGCCGTCGCGCGCGGAGCCTTGCCGCCGAAAAGCCGCCAGCAAGGCAGAGGACGCCGCAGACGAGCAGGGTCAGCCCGAACTGGATCAACAGGCCGGACCAGGCGCTCCGTCGCATGAGCGCGGGGATGATGAAGAGCAACGGCGCCGGCAGCACCAGCGCCAACGCGATCGCCACCTTCAGCCGGTTCGCCCAGCCGATGCTCCACAACCGCCATCCCGCCGCAAGCAGGAACAGCAAATACAGGCCCAGCAGGATCTTGGGAGCCATGCCCATGCGCTACTCCACGAAAGCGGCGTCGACCACCGCTCCCGCATCCCCCAGCGTCACGCCATGCATCGCGACCATGAAGCGCTTGCCGGCCTTGCCGTCCACCGGCGGCCGCTCAATCTCGACGATATCGCCCGCGCCGAAATTCTCGATAGCCACGATATGCCCCAGCGGCGCGCCATCGCTGGCGGTACACGGCAAGCCGATCAGATCGACATGATAATATTCGCCCTCGCCCAGCGGCGGCAAGGCCGATCGCGGCACCGTCAACGCCGTGCCGCGCAACGCGTCGGCCGCGCCGCGATCGCCGATTTCGGCAAAGCGCGCCACCGCGCCATTCACACCGGGCCGCACCGACGTTAGCGTCAGCGTGCGGCCAGCGGCATCGAAGCTTTTATAGGCGCTGAGGCTCTCCACCCCCTCGCCGAACAATTTCAGCCGAACCTCGCCCGTCACGCCATGCGCGCCGATAATAGCGGCCAGAGTGACGGGCTTGTCGGTCAAGGGGTTCAGCCCTCGGCCTGTTCTTCGGAAGCGACGGCTTCGGCAGGCGCTTCCTCGGCAGCGGCTTCGGCCGGTGCCTCAACAGGTGCCTTGGCGGCTTCTTCGGCGGCCTTGCGGGCTTCCTCGGCTTCGGCCAGCTTGTTCGCGCGATCTTCGGCGCGATCCTTGGCCTTCTGGCCCGGCTCGCCCTTCTGCGGGTTGTTGCTGGCCTTGCGCTCCTTGATTCCGGCGGCATCAAGGAAGCGGGCGACGCGATCGGTCGGCTGCGCGCCGACGCTGACCCAATGCTTGGCGCGCTCGGCGTTCAGCACGACGCGCTTCTCGTCATCCTTGGCGAGCAGCGGGTTGAAGCTGCCGATGCGCTCGATGAACGCACCATCGCGGGGGCTGCGGCTGTCGGCCACGACGATCCGGTAATAGGGACGCTTCTTGGAACCGCCGCGCGAGAGACGAATGGACGTTGCCATGGGAACTTACCTTTCTGTATAAACTAAAATATTGAAAATGCTTATTTCTTCATGAAATTCTGAAAGCCGGGCGGCAGGCCGGGCATCGACCCGCCGCCGCCAAGCCCCGGCAGGCCACCCGCGCCACCGCCGCCGCCGAGCATGCCCTCCAGCCCGCCACCGCCACCGCCGAACATCTTGGCCAACCCTTTTAGGCCGCCCATCTTGCGGATCTTCTTCATCGCGCCCTCCATCTCCTGATGCATTTTCAGGAGGCGATTGACGTCCTGCACCGTGGTGCCGGCGCCCTTGGCGATGCGGATCTTGCGCTTGGCGTTGATAAGCGCGGGCTTTTCGCGCTCCTTGAGGGTCATCGACCCGATCATCGCGTCGAGATGCACCAGCGTCTTGTCGTTCGCGCCGCTCGACGCCATCGCCGCCTGCGCTTTCTTGAGACCGGGGATCATCCCAGCGAGCGCGCCAAGCCCGCCCATGCGGCGCATCTGGTTGAGTTGCGCGCGCAGGTCGTTGAGGTCGAACTGGCCCTTGGCCATTTTCTTGGCGAGCTTGTCGGCTTCCTCGACGTCGATCGATTCCGCCGCCCGCTCGACCAGCGACACGACATCGCCCATGCCCAATATGCGCTGCGCCACCCGCTGCGGGTGGAACGGTTCGAGCGCGTCCAGCTTTTCGCCGGTGCCCGCGAACTTGATCGGCCGCCCCGTAACGGCGCGCATGGAAAGCGCAGCGCCGCCGCGCGCATCGCCGTCCATCCGGGTCAGCACCACGCCGGTCAGCGGCACCTGGCTGGTAAAGCTGGTCGCGACATTCACCGCGTCCTGGCCGGTCAGCGAATCGACCACCAGCAGGATTTCCGCCGGGGTCGCGACTTCCGCAACCGCCTTCATCTCGTCCATCAGCGCCTGATCGACATGCAGGCGGCCGGCGGTGTCGAGCATCACGACATCGAAGCCCTGGAGCTTCGCCGACTGGAGCGCGCGCCGGGCGATCTCCACCGGCTGCTGCCCCGCGACGATCGGCAGGGTCGCGACGTCGATCTGGGTGCCGAGCACGGCGAGCTGCTCCTGCGCGGCCGGACGTTGTACGTCGAGCGATGCCATCAGCACCTTCTTGCGCTCGCGCTCCTTAAGGCGCTTGGCGAGCTTGGCCGTGGTCGTCGTCTTGCCCGACCCTTGCAGGCCGACCATCATGATGACGGCGGGCGGCGTGACGTCGATCATCAGGTCCGACGTTTCGGACCCCAGCGTTTCGGTGAGCGTGTCCGATACGATCTTGACGACCATCTGGCCCGGCGTGACCGATCGCAACACGTCGCTGCCCACCGCGCGTTCGGTCGCCTGCTCGACGAAGCTGCGCACCACCGGCAGCGCGACATCCGCTTCCAGCAGCGCGATTCGCACTTCGCGCATCGCGGCGCGGACATCGTCCTCCGACAGCGCGCCGCGCCCTCGAAGCTTGTCGAATACCCCACCCAGACGATCGCTCAGCGAATCGAACATCATCACCTCAATTGGGCCGCAAAGCCCGGAAAACATGGCATGACCCGTAAAACGACAAAATCGCCGGCGGGCGAAACCTCGCCGGCCAGCGTCCATGCAAAGCGCCGCTTGCGCTCAATGGATATGTCAGGGTCTCGAACGGCAAACCGCCCGATTGCTGGCGCGCCTTTAACGCAAGCAGTGCGCAATCGCAAGCCGCCCTTCTCGGGCGATCAGCGGCCCGGCCATTTCCCTACGGCCCAAAGAGGGCAAGAATGCCCGACAGGCATGCCACGCTGGCTTTTTGCCCCTGCGGCCCTTACATGGCCGCCCTATGAGCCGCTTTTCCAAAATGCACGGCCTCGGCAATGATTTCGTCGTGATCGACGCGCGGGAGCACGCCGTCGAAATGACCCCGGCGCGCGCGCAGGCGATCGCCGATCGCCATGCCGGTATCGGCTGCGACCAGCTGATCCTGATCGGCGAGGCGGACGATGCCGACGTGTCGATGCGCATCTTCAACGCCGATGGCAGCGAGGTCGAGGCGTGCGGCAACGCCACCCGCTGCGTCCCCCTGTTCGTCGGCCGCGACGTGACGATCCGCACGCGCGCGGGCCTGCTGAACGCGCAACGGGTCGACGGCGGCGCTAGCGTCGATATGGGCCAGCCCCGGTTCGACTGGGATGCGATCCCGCTCGCTTATCCAATGGATACGCTGACGATGAGCGCCAGCTGGGAGGACCTGCCCCCGCCCGCAGCGGTCAATGTCGGCAATCCGCATGTGATCTTCTTCGTGGACGATCTGAACGGTGTGAACTTCGACCGGCTTGGCCCGCTGATCGAACATGATCCGCTGTTTCCGGCTCGCGTGAACGTCAATTTCGCGCAAGTCGTCGGCGACAATCATATCCGCCTGATCGTGTGGGAACGCGGCGCGGGACTGACGCGCGCGTGCGGCACCGGCGCCTGCGCCACGGCGGTCGCGGCCATCCGTCGCAAGCTGATGAACGGGCCGGTGACGGTCAGCTTGCCGGGCGGCGATCTGGAAATCGACTGGCGGCCGGGCGGATCGATCCGCATGACCGGCCCCGCCACCCATGTTTTCGACGGCGAGGCGGACTGGACCCGCTTCTGATGCCGGCCGACATCATTACCCTGGGCTGCCGGCTCAATATCGCGGAAAGCGAAGCCATTCGCGACATGACGGGCGCACAGGATGATCTGGTCGTTATTAATAGCTGCGCGGTCACGGCGGAGGCCGTGCGCCAGACGCGGCAGGCGATCCGCCGCGCGAGGCGCGCCCGCCCCGATGCGCGAATCGTCGTGACAGGCTGCGCGGCTCAAACCGAGCCGGAAATCTTCGCGGCAATGGCGGAAGTCGATGCAGTTCTCGGCAACCGGGAGAAGATGGACCCCGCTTACTATGCGCTGTCGGAGAAAGTCCGCGTCGCCGATATCATGGCCGTCCGCGACACCGCGCCGCACATGGCGAGCGCCTTCGCGGACCATGCCCGCGCCTTTCTGGAGGTACAGAATGGCTGCGACCATCGCTGCACCTTCTGCGTCATCCCCTTTGGCCGGGGCAACAGCCGGTCGGTGCCCGCCGGCGCGGTGGTCGACAAGGCGAAAGCGCTGGTCGACGCCGGCCATGGCGAGATCGTGCTGACCGGGGTCGATGTCACCAGCTACGGTCCCGACCTGCCGGGCAAGCCATCGCTCGGCCTGCTGGTCGAACGCATCCTCAGGGGCGTGCCCGCCCTGCGCCGCCTGCGCCTGTCCTCGCTCGACAGCGTGGAGATTGACGACCGATTGTTCGACCTGATCGCGCACGAACCGCGCATGATGCCGCACCTGCACCTGTCCTTGCAGGCGGGCGACGACATGATCCTCAAGCGGATGAAGCGCCGCCATGCCCGCGCCGACGCCGTGCGCATCGTCGAGCGGCTGAAGGCGGCGCGGCCACAAATCAGCATCGGCGCGGACATCATCGCCGGCTTCCCGACCGAGGATGCTGCCATGTTCGAGAACAGCCTGGCGCTGATCGCGGATTGTGACATAGTGCACGGGCATATCTTCCCCTATTCCCCGCGCGCCGGCACGCCCGCCGCGCGTATGCCGCAGGTCGATCGGGCCACCATCAAGGCGCGCGCTGCGCTACTGCGGGCTGCGAGCGAGGCGCGACGCGATCGCTGGCTGCACGGACTGATCGGATCGACGCAATCGGTGCTGGTCGAGCGCAACGGGCGGGCGGGCCATGCCGAAAATTTCGCGCCGGTGCGTTTTGCACAGCCGCAGCAGCCCGGCGCAATCCTGCGCGGCACCATCACGGCGCTTGAGAATGGCCAGTTGATCGCGCAAGAGGCAAGCCATGACTGATAGTGGCACAAGCTGGCGCGACCGCCTGTTCGGCGGATTGAAGCGCACGTCCGACAAGCTCGGCGAAAACCTGACCGGCCTGTTCTCCAAGGCGGCGCTGGACGACCAGACTCTGGACGAGATCGAGGAAGCGCTGATCGTCAGCGACCTTGGCCCCGTCACCGCCGCGCGGGTGCGCGACCGGCTGGCCGAGGGACGCTTCAATCGCGAACTGACCGAGGACTATCTGCGCGAGATCATCGCCGACGAGATCGAGAAGGCGCTCGCCCCGGTCGCCCGCCCGCTGGAGATCGAAGCCTTTCCCCGGCCGCAGGTGATCCTGGTGATCGGCGTCAACGGATCGGGCAAGACGACGACCATCGCCAAGCTGGCGCATAATTTCCTGGAACAGGATTATGGCGTGATGCTGGCGGCGGGCGACACGTTCCGCGCCGCCGCCATCGGCCAGCTCAAGATATGGGCGGAGCGGCTGGGCGTGCCGATCGTTTCGGGCAAGGAAGGCGGCGACGCGGCGGGAATCGTGTTCGATGCGGTCAAGCAGGCGACGGCGACCGGCATCGACGTGCTGATCGTGGACACGGCCGGGCGGCTCCAGAACAAGAGCGAACTGATGGACGAGCTGGCGAAGATCCGCCGCGTGCTTGGCCGATTGAACCCGGCGGCCCCGCATGACGTTGTGCTGGTGCTGGACGCCACCACGGGACAGAATGCGTTGAACCAGATCGAGGTTTTCAAGGAAGTCGCGCAGGTCACAGGGCTGGTCATGACCAAGCTCGACGGCACCGCGCGCGGCGGCGTGCTAGTTGCGGCGGCGGAAAAATATCGACTGCCGATCCACGCCATCGGCGTCGGCGAAAAGATCGAGGATCTGCGCCCCTTTGATCCGGGCGACATGGCGCGCGCGATCGCCGGAACCGCCTATGCGCGGTGACGCCCTGCTGCCTGTTTTCAGAATGTCTCCGTTATCCCGGCTCAGGCGGGAATCCATTTCTCAACCTTGCATCAGAGGATGGGACCGGAGAGGGTTTCCCCGCCTTCGCGGGAATGACGAAAGATAAGATATGCCATCATCCAAACCCGCCCATGGCGGCAATCTCAGCTTGGCGCTCGATTTCGGCCCGCTGCTGATATTTTTCCTTACCTACAAGGGTGCGGGCTGGTTCTGGGGATCGGGCAATCCGATCACCGCGATGATGCTCAGCACCGGCGCGTTCATGGCGGCGATCGTTATCGCGGTCATCATCTCGAAGGTAAAGCTCGGCCGCGTATCGCCGATGCTGTGGCTTTCCGCGATGTTGATCCTGTTTTTCGGCGGACTGACCATCTATTTCCACGACCAGCGCTTCATCCAGATCAAGCCGACGATTATCTATGCTTTTTTCGCGGCGATGCTGTTCGCGGGCCTGATGCGCGGCAAGCCGTTGCTCAAATATCTGCTTCAGGCGGCGTATGATGGGCTGACCGACGAGGGCTGGCGCAAGCTGTCGCGCAACTGGGCGCTTTTCTTCGTCGCCATGGCGGTCGCGAACGAGGCGATGCGCCGGTCGATGAGCTTCGATGCCTGGCTGGCGGTCAAGGTGTGGGGCGTGACGATCGTGTCGCTGCTGTTCGCCGCCGCCAACGTGCCGATGCTGCTGCGTCATGGCCTCAGCCTTGGTGAAAAGCTCGACAGCGAAGACATCGGCGAGACCACCCCGCCGCAGGGTTGAGGCAGGCGCGGGAAGCGCCTGCCTTCCTTGCTCAACCGCCGTTGAAATTGATCATGCAGTACAGCATGGCCAGCGACAGCAGCGTATTGGTGCGCGAAAAGATCATCGCGGTGGTCGCCGCCTTGGCCTTCGCCGCGTCGTCAACGGCAACGATGCCGAGCGCCTTTTTCTGATTCGGCCAGATCACGAACCAGACATTGAAGGCCATGACGAGGGCCAGCCACATGCCGATGCCGATCAGCACGAAGCCGGGCTTGAAGGTCAGCGCCTCCACCAGATAAGCACTGCGCCAGGCGATGATCACTCCGGTCAGCACCGTCAGCGCCGCCGCCCAGCGAAAGAAGAACAGCGCGGAGGGCGCAATGAATTTCGATACGCCCGGCTTCAGTTCCGCCGGTACTTTGGGCATGGTCGGTATCTGCACGAAGTTGAAATAATAGAGCAGCCCGATCCAGGTGATGCCGAAGAAGAGGTGGAGCCAGCGCAGAATCGCCTGTTCAGGCACCGCATTTGCGGGAACCGCGAAGATGACCACCAGCGCAAGCACGAGGCCCGCGACCAGCACCAGATGTAGATTGCCGAAAAATTTTGCCATCACTCTCCCCCTAATACCGCCCCCGCTTGACGGACGGTTTGCCGCCCCAGTTTAGGCTATCCTCACGCCCCTGTCATATGGATATTTCCGTACGGTCGGATCGAACAATCCACTTTTTCGCAGCGCAACATCGCTGCTAGGGGCAAGGACCCTTTCGGCGCGCATCGTCGTTATGAGCGCTGTACCCACCCATCCGAGGAGTTCCCCATGGCCTTTGTTTTGCCCGACCTGCCCTATGCCAAGGATGCGTTCGGCGACATTCTTTCGCCAGAAACCTTCGACTATCATCATGGCAAGCATCACAACGCCTATGTCGTGAAAGCCAATGAGCTGATCGCAGCCGACTCCGCTTTCCAGGGCAAGTCGCTGGTCGAGCTGATAAAGGTTACGAAGGGTGGCCTGTTCAACCAGGTCGGCCAGATCTGGAACCACACATTCTACTGGAAGTCGCTCAGCCCCGACAAGAAGCAGCCCTCCGGCAAGCTGCTCGACCTCATCAATGAAGGCTTCGGTTCGGTCGATGCGCTGCTCGACAAGCTGAAAGCCGAAGCCGTGGGCCATTTCGCCAGCGGCTGGGCCGCGCTGATCCTCAAGGATGGCAAGCTGGCGGTTACGTCATATCATGACGCCGACACGCCGGTCGCGCATGGCGACGCTCCGCTGCTGATCCTCGATGTGTGGGAACATGCCTATTATATCGACTATCGCAATCTGCGGCCGAATTATGCCGAAAAACTGCTTAAGGAAGCGATCGACTGGGATTTCGTCGCGCTGAACCTTGACGGAGAAGGCGCAAGCCGCGCCGATCAGCCCGGCTGACAAGTGAGTGCCGCCCGTCGCCTCATGCGGCGGGTGGTTCGCCTTCCATCAGATGCAGCGTTCGGGCGAGCGCATTCAGATCGGCGCCGGGACGCACCAGCAGCCATTCGCGCGCATCCGCGCCGTCGATCACCGTCACCGCCCCTTTCGGGCAGACTCCCAGACAACCGACTTCCACGATTCCCGCCGCCGCCTTGCGCCCCTTACGAAGCGCGAGTTGCCTGCGCAGCGCCTTGGCAAGCCGCTCGTCGCCGTCCGGCCCGAAACCGCCGTCCAGCTTCTTCGAACATTTGCGGCAAACCAGCACGGCGCTACGCCAGTTGGACCGGACATGATCCTTCAATCGGCTGCACCCCGCGGCTTCCATGTGCGTCGCTCTTCGGCCGCGCGCAACACTTCATAGGCAGCCTGGATCGTTTGGAACCGCACCGCCGCCTGCGCGTCACCGGGCTTCACATCGGGATGATATTCCTTCGCCAGCCTTCGCCAGCTTTTTTTCACCGCCTCGAAATCGGCATCATCCTCCAGGTCGAGCGCCTGCAAGGCGTGCATCTCGTCGCGCGAGCGGCTGCCGTCGCCTGGCCCGCCCCAGCTATGATATGCGCTGCCCTGAAACCCGCCCGCATCGCGCCGCTCGTCGCGCTCGCGACTGGCGCGCTCCTCTTCGTCCAGACCCTGAAAATAGTCCCAGTTCCGATTATATTCGCCGGCATGTTCGGCGCAGAAATACCAGCGCTCCGGGCTGTTGGGCGATTTGGGCGCTGGGCAATCGCCCGGCTGGTCGCAGCCATAGCGGTCGCACATGCGCAACTGCTGCGCCTCGCGCGTCGCACCATAGGCGCGCCAGCGGGGGAATCCCCAGTCATTGGATCTGCTGTTGCGTGCCATCCCGGCAAACTAGGGAAGCTTGACCGGGAATGCCACCCCGATCGACCGATTTGCGCGGGACGCGGCGATTCAGCGGCGGAAATTGATAACGGTTGCGCCGCCGCCGCAGCCCAGCCCGCCATCAGGGCGATAGCTTTGTTCAAAGCGCGCGCGGGCCAGAACTTTCTGACCGTTGGGGCCAAAAGTCATCGGCGGATAAGTGATGACGGCGCGCTGATTGCGGGTCGAACCATCGGCAGCGATATCGAACTGGATGCGGGTCCATCCCTCTACCCCGACCGCCAGCATATCGGTGGGATAGTCGGCCGATGAGGTCGGCGCGGCGCGCAGGCTGGGCCGCGCGTCAACGATCGCACATTGCTGCGCCGAAAGCCCGGTGGTCGCAAAGTCGCGCCGCGCGCCTTCCAGATCGCTGACAGCGGCGCGTGCACTTGCCCGCCGAATGAGCGCCGCCACCTTGATCGGCGCATCGGCGGCCAGCGCCTTGTCGTCAATCACGGCATCGAGCAACGGCTGAGCGCGCGCCTTTTCCCGCGGTCGCATCGCATCATAATCAAGGATGCGGAAGGTCGCCATCGCTTCCGGATCGGCGTGATAGCGATCAGCCCGATGTTCGAAGGGCGAACCGGGGACGATTTTGAGATTGGCCCGCTGCGCCGCACCATGAAGCGCCTCGTCCGCCGCCAGCATGGGCAACGGCGGCAGATTGGCCGCGTCGATCAGCCGACGCAGCGCCTGGCCGTGGCGTTCGACATCCTGCCTGCCGGTCATCGGACTGGAAAGCAGCGCGACCAGCGCGGCGATCATCGGCGGCCCATCCTGCCCGGAGGCGCGCAGCCGATCGACGGTCGCAACCAGCGAATCCCGCCGCGCGCTTTCGCTGCCACCCGCCGGTTCGGGCAGATCCACTCCCTTGCTCTCCAGCCACTGCCCCAGGGCCGCGTTGGCGCGCGCGATGACGGATGGGCCACCCTCCGCCGTCGAACACCGTAGCTCCAGGCGGGTCGCCATGCGGAACAGGCCAGGAATGTTGACGACATCCTCGGGCCGCCACGACCAGCGCGCTACCGCCCGCGCAAAGGTCAGCGCCAGACTGCCCGGCCGCGATCCATAGACGGGGCGCGCGTAGGTGACGGCGCCATTATCGCCGATGCCGAACTCGACGACGGCATAATCGTCCGGCTGAACCCCATCCAGGCCGCAGGGCGGCAGCCCCATGTCCGCACCCTTGGTGAAGTCCTGCTTTTCCAGGCGTCCAGCCCCGGTATAGGCGAGATAATTGCGCGCAGCATCGCGATGCCCGGCCAGCATCGCCGCGATCGACGCATCCGACCGGGCGACGAGATCGTCATAATCCACTTTCATGGTCAGCCCGCCCTGCCCGGCGATGGCCCTGGCAAAAACCTTTTCCGCTTCGGCGAACCGGCCGAGATTGAGCAGGGCACGGCCGCGCACGACATCGATGGCGGCAATCCAGCGTTTCCCGAACTCCGCAGGCTGAGCTGCGGACATGCTGACCGCTTCGTCGGCTATCACGAGCGCTCGGGCGGGATCGCTGAAGGTGGTCGCTTGCGCCTGACCGAGCAAGATGGCGACACGGTCCCGCGCCTCCTTCGCATCCTCCAGCGCGCGCGCATAATAGCGCGCCGATTCATCGTAATCGAGGTCGGCGGCGGCGATGCGGCCCAGCGCGACCGCGCCGGCCATGCGATCGCCCGCCAGGCTGTCGTCGTCGCGCGGGATCACCGGCAGCGCCTGTCCGAGCAGCAAGCGCGCCTCGTCCAGCCGCGCCAGCTCGACAAGCGCTGTCGCCTTGCGGACGCGAATGATGGCCCGGCTGCGCGGATTGCTCGCGACGCGACTTTCAAGCTGGGTCAGCAGGTCGACTGCCCGGCTATACTCCTTCGCCGCGTTGGCGGCATCGGCTTCATCGAACAGTTGCTGGACCGTCTTTACGGCTGCGGCCGATGGCGCATTTGCCTCCCCCGCCTGAACAACGGACGGCAGGGCGACGAGGCCCAATGCAAAGGCCGGCAATATCAGTCGCAATGCGCACCCCCCAACGGGCCGTCACAACGGCCCTTTAGCCGGGATAATCACACAGGCTGAAAAATGCCAGAGGGCCTGTAAGCCGGGTTTTGTCCACTCCTTTTGGGGAGATGGGCGACCATTCCTCTAGGGAACGGATTGCTCCGTTCCTCAAGCAACCAACCCGGGCGATCTCGGCCGAAAAATGCCTAGCGGACTTGCATCCGCGCGCCGCCCCTATTCGGTCTTGCTCCCGGTGGGGTTTACCATGCCGCCGCCCGTTACCGGGGGCGCGGTGCGCTCTTACCGCACCCTTTCACTGTCACTGGGTCGAAACCTGAGCGACCTTCTCTCTGTTGCACTGTCCCTTGGATCACTCCAGCCGGCCGTTAGCCGGCACCGTCATTTCGTGGAGCCCGGACTTTCCTCGCCGTGGAAGTTACCCGCCACGCCGCGGCCGCCCGGCCCTCTGGCGCGACGGGTGATACACGCATCGGATGCGCGCGTCATCCTGCTTCTTCATTCGTCGCCGCGCGGCTTGGGCAGCAGCAGGGCGAGCAGGATGGCGCGGCATTCGCCGCAGATCACGCCGTCGATCAGCTCCGGGCGAAAACGGCGCTGAAAAGCGATGACGGCTGCCTGCGGATCGGCAATGTCATAGCCAAAGCGTTCGAGCGCCAGCATGAAGCCCCCATCGGTCCAGTGCGGATCCATGAGATTTTTGGTCGGACGCGGCAAGGCGAGACGCAGGCGCGCCAACTGGCCCCACGGAAACAGCTCGCCCGGATCCTGCTTGCGCGCGGGCGCGATATCGCTGTGCCCGACGATGTTGCCGCGCGTGATCCCATGTCGCCCAATGATATCGTGCACCAGCGGGATCAGCGACCCCATCTGCGCTTGCGGGAAGGGCCGATAGCCCCACTCATGCCCCGGATTGACGAGTTCGATGCCGATACTGGCCGAGTTGACGTCATCGATCCCTCGCCAGTGGGACCGGCCCGCATGCCAGGCGCGTTTTTCCTCCGCCACCATCCGGACGATCTGGCCATCCTCGGTCACGCAATAATGAGCGGACACTTTGGATTCGGGGTTGGCGAGCCAGTTGATCGCGCTCGCCGCATCCGGCATGCCGGTATAGTGCAGCACCAGCATCGACACCGGCAGGCTGCGCTCGTCGAAATTGGGCGACGGGGTATCGATCAGGGGCATGTCGATCATAGGGCCAAGCCAGTCACATATCCTCGCCATCGCATCCCGCCGCCCGGTTCAGGTGGCGGGACAGGAGCGAACCATGACGGAGACCGGGCGGGCAATCAAGGGCTGCGGAGGCGTTAAGACCTGTTTGGAATGTGCGGCGACAGTCGGATCAGAAGGCGCGACGCAGCGGGCTTTCCGCCGCTGCCGCCGTAGCAGGGCGGCGGGCGTAGCTGCCGCGAAAATCCGGGTGGGGAAAGAAATCGTCGCTCTGCCCGATCACGGTTTCACCCGCGCCCAGCAGCAGGACGGACGCCGCATGGCTGTGCCGCGCCAGCAGGGCCAGCACCGCCTGCCGCCTTTCGCCCGTGAAATAGAGCAGCACGTTGCGGCAAAGCAGCAGATCATAGTCGCCCGAAGGCGCTCGCGGATCGAACAGATTGTCGGTGCGAAATTCGATCATCGCGCGCAATTCCGGGCTGGCACGCCAGTCATCCCCAGCCGGCTCGAACCATTTGATAAGATCGCCGACGGCAAGGCCGCGCTGGACATCCATCTGCGAGAAAATGCCTGACTGCGCCTGAGCGATGGCGGCGGTGGAAATGTCGGTCGCCAATATCTCGATCTGCCATCCGCGCCAGCGCGCGATGTCATTGCGAAATCGGATCGCGAGCGAATAGGCTTCCTGCCCCGTCGAGCAACCCGCGCTCCAGATGCGCAACCGCCGATCCTTCCGGTCGGCATGGAAGTGCGGCAGAATCTGGCGCTGGAGCATGTCGAATATGTGGATGTCGCGAAAGAAGCTGCTTTCATTGTTGAGTAGTGCGTTCACCACATCTGCTTCCAGCTGCGCATCGCGCGAGCGCATCATGTGCAACGCCAGCGCATCGATATCCGCCAGGTCATGGTTGCGGAGCACAGGCTTAAGCACGGTTTCCATGCGCCATGCCCGGCTTTCGGACAGAATCTGGCCCGTCCGCGCCTCCAGCAGCGCCGACAGGATGCGCGCCGCCCCCTGCAATCCATCCGTCGATCGGGTCGGCGTTGACGTTGGCGTTGGCGTCGTCATCACTCTCTACCCTTTGCCCGATGCGCGACGAAATCCATGATCGCCTCCGGTTCCAGCAGAGCGCAGGTCAGTCCCGCTCCCGCCACCGATCCCGGCATCCCCCAAACGACGCTGCTCGCTTCGTCCTGTGCGACGATCCAGCCACCTGCGGCGACGATGTCGCGCGCGCCCGCCGTACCGTCACGGCCCATGCCGGTCAGCACGATGCCCGCCGCGCCGGGGCCGAATATCTGCGCCATGCTCGAAAACATCGGATCGACGCCGGGCAGATTGCCCGCCGGTGTCCGATCGGTGTTAAGCGTGATCGTGATGCGATCATGCAGACTGCGGCGCAATTGCAGGTTCGCGTCGCCGGGCGCCACGAACACGGTGTCGGCGGTCAGCAGATCGCCGCTTTCCGCCACCTTGACCCGCAGGCTGGTCATGCGCGCCAGTTGCTGGACGAAATAGAGGGTGAAGCTGGCGGGCAGATGCTGGGTCAGAATGATGGGCACGCCGAGCGGCGCGGAAAGGCCCTGGAAAAGCTGGCTAAGCGCGTGAATGCCCCCGGTCGATGCCCCTATTCCCAGGCAGGCCAGCGGATGGGTTGCCGCATCGGGCAGCGCGCGCAGGGGTGGAGATGCGAGGTCGGGCGCGCCGATGCCGCGACGATAGCCGAACAGGCGCAGCAGCCGCTCGATCAGCGCCTGGGGGAATTGTTCGCCGAAACTGCCGCTGCCCGGCTTCGACACGATGTCGCCCGCGCCCAGCGCCAGCGCCTCGATGGCGACGCTGCTGCCCTCATCGCAATTGCCCGACAGGATCGCGACCTTCGCGCGGGGCGCCGCCCCCAGGATCGCCGGCAACGCGGCGAGGCCGCTCTGGCCCGGCATTTCGATGTCGAGCAGCACCAGATCGACTTCATGCGCCCCTAGATAGCGCAGCGCATTTTCAGCGGTGTTGGTCTTGTGAACGACCGAAAAGCGGGGATGCTCGTTCAGGATTCGCTCGATCACCGTGCGCACCACGACCGAATCGTCCACGACCAGCGTTCGAACCGGGCGCGGTTCGCTGCGGGTGTTGGCCAGGATCGGCACGATGGCGGTCATTGCAGGGCTTTCTGGACGAGGAACGAAGGCGGTCGGTTGATCGGCGCTAGATGACGCCGACGATGGCCAGCTTGCTTTCCAGCGTCTCCCGATCGAACGGTTTCATGACATATTCGTCCGCCCCGGCCTCGACCGCTGCCTTGATATGGCCGATGCCGTTTTCGGTGGTGCAGAAGATGATTTTGGGCCGGGCTGACAGCTTTGCATGGGTCAGCGCCTGGAGAAATTCCATGCCGCTCATCACCGGCATGTTCCAGTCCAGCAGCACGACATCGGGCGCGGCCGCCTCGCACTGGGTCAATGCGTCGCGCCCGTCGACCGCTTCGCTCACAGTGAGATCCAGCGATTCCAATATATGACGCGCGACTTTTCGAATGACCTTGGAATCATCGACGACCAGACAGTTTTTCATGAAGCGTCCCTTGTTTTTCGCCTTGTTCGATGATGCTAACAGTCAAAGCCAAGTAATTGGTAAACGCGCGGGATATTTACGCAGCCTGCGCCGTCGCACCCGCATCGATGAAGCTGGCGAGCGAAATAAGCAAATGCGGTTCGCCTTCATAATCGACGATCGCTCGGGCGTAAGGCGACCAGACCGGATCGAGCTGACCGTGCAACGGCAGTTCGCCCTCCACCACCTGGCAGATATCCGACACGGCATCGACCATCAGGCCATAGCTGTGGCCGCCGATATTCGCGATGATCGCCAGATCACGGCGCATGCTCGGCGTCGCCCCGCCCCGGATCAGGGCGGCGACATCGACGATGGTGAGCACCCGGCTGCGCAGCGCGGACAGGCCCGCGACATGCGCGCCCATGCCGGGCACCGGCGAGATCTCGGCGAGCTTGACCACGGCTTCGACTTCATCGGCATTCACCGCGACGCGGACCCCAGCGATCATCGCAAAGAGATAGAGTTGATCCATGGCCATGCGCTCCCTGCTAGCCCCGCGTCCCGGCGATCGCGGCCATCAGGGCGTCCTGATCGTAACGATAGATGCTGCCGTCCGGCGCGCCCTGCGCCCGCGGCGAGTTGCGCAACTGAACGACCCGGCATCCCATGATCTCGGCCGCCTGCACGATATCGGTTCCCGCGCACAGCACGACATCGTCCGGCCGCGCGGCATCGTCGAGCGGCAGGCCGATCACAACTTCATGCCCGGCCTGGCGCAGCAGCGGGGCCAGTATCTCGCGGGTCCAGCCATCTTCGGCGTCCGCCAGCAGGCATCGCCGGCCGCTCCTCGGCTCAGCCATGTCGAGCGCCGCGAACAGAGCGAAGGGGTTGAGGACTTCCAGATGCTCGCCATCGATAACGGCAACGCCGCTCAACATGCCGCGCATGGCCACCATGTCGGGCACGACCGGCATTTGAACGATGTCGAGCACGGCGGCGACGGGATAGCAGATTTCCCGCTCGCCTTCGCGCAACCGGAGCGCCGAGATGCGTTCATGCGAACCCGCCTGCGGAGGATGAGACACCGGCAACAAGCGACCCTCCAACTGTACGAAGGCGCGCCCCGCCGACTGGCCGAAGGCGGCGGCCTCGATATCCTCGACCCGCTCGATCAGCGACAATTTGAGCAGGCGGCGTTCACCCGAATATTCCTCGAACCGCAGGGCGGCGACCATTTCGACGCCGGGCTGCGCTTCGGCCTTGTCCCGCGATCGCCGCGCCGCCCTGTCGTCGACCATATTGGGCAGGTGCGCGGCCTTGGCGATTCCGCCCGCATCCAGCAACAGCATCGGCTTGCCGTTGTCGGGCAGGGTCATGCCGGCATAGACGCCCCGCGCCATGACCAGCGGCGAGGCCGGACGGATGACCAGTTCCTCATGATTGTCGACCGCCGACACGCCCAAAGCGAAAGGGGCGCCGGAGGAGGAGCGCACCACCATGATGGCGCGCGGTCCCGCCTGTTCGGGTCTGGCCATGCCCAGCACATCTTCCAGGTCGATCATCGAATGGCGGATCGATCGGATGGTGGCGATCTTCGCGCCGCCGATCGTCGCGATCTGAAGTGTTTCGTTGGTGTCGTGCAGAATTTCGACCACGGCGGCGCGGGGAATGGCGAAATGCAGCCCGCCCGCCCTGATAATGAGGCCCGGAATGATCGTCAGCGTCAACGGCACGCGCAGCGTGATGCACAGTCCCTGCCCCGGATGATTGTCGAGCGCGATCACGCCGCCGATCCGTTCGACATTGGCACGCACCACGTCCATGCCGACGCCGCGCCCGGAAATCGCCGTGACCTGACTGGCGGTCGACAGGCCGGGCTGGAAGATAAGGTCGAGCCGCTCCGCCTCGCTCATGCGCGCGGCGGCGTCGGGCGTCAGCCGGCCGGCGGCAACGGCCTTTTCGACGAGGCGCGCCGTATTGATACCCGCGCCGTCATCGCGAATCTCGATCACGATCTGATTGCCCGACTGGCGCGCATCCAGCCGTAGCAGCCCGGCTTCGGGCTTGCCCAGCGCGCGTCGCCGTTCGGGCGACTCGATGCCATGATCGATGCTGTTGCGGACGATATGGGTGAGCGGATCGACGACCATCTCCACCATCTCGCGGTCCATTTCGACATCGCCGCCTTCGAGGCTGAGGTCGATCCGTTTGCCAAGATCGCGGCCAAGATCGCGCACCATGCGCGGGATCGCGGCGAACAGCCGTTCGACCCGCTGCATCCGGGTCTTGGAAATGGCGTCGCGCATGTCGGCAACGCAACTCGAAAGGCGTTCGAACGCGCTTTCCAGTTCGGGGTCGGCAGATCGGTCGCGTAGCTTGCGCGATAATTCGTTGCGCGCCAGCACCATGTCGGACACGCCGTTCATCAACTGGTCGATCAGCGACAACGGCAGCCGGATCGTGCGCGGCCCACCCGGCCCGCTGCCCTGGCGGCCACCCTGTTTGGCCATCGCCATCGCCGGTTCCTCGGCGGCGACGGGCGCCTGCGCATCCACGCTGAGCGCGCCGATCAGATATTCGTCATTCTCATGGGGCAGGGCCGTACCGAGCGCCACCGCTTCGGCCAGTTCGCCGATCCGGTCCATAACGCCCAGAACGGCGTTCACGGTCGCCGGATCTGGAGCGCGCTTTCCGGCGCGGATTTCCGCCAGCACATCTTCGGCCGCGTGGCTTAGCCGTTCGAAGCGCGGCAGGTTGAGGAAACCGCAACTGCCCTTCACGGTATGAAAGAAGCGGAAAATGGCGTCCAGCCGATCGCTGTCCGTGGGGTCCGCTTCCCATGCGACCACTTCGCCGGCAAGAGCCTCCAGCGTTTCCTGCGTCTCGGAGATAAATTCCTGAAGTAGCTCGTCCATGCTCCACGATCCAACAGAAACGCTGGCCGACAAGGGCGCGCAGCGACATCATGGGGACGCGTGGTTAAGGTGTCGTTAAAGAGCCGCAACGCACGAAAAGAGGCGTCGCAATCCTGTTGCGACGCCTCCTGACGGCTCAGGTAGTGAACGAAGTCGCGCTATTAGTGCGTCTTGGCGTCAACCGCGTCGGCGGCGTTCTCGCCAGCATCGCGGGTTGCATCGGCCTTGTTCTCCAGGGCATCTGCCGCATGCTCGGCCGCATTGGAAGCGTTGCCCGACAGATTGTCGGCGGCCGCTTCCATATTATCGGCCTGATTGTCGATCTTGTCCGCCTGATTCTCGTATGCGTTCTGGACATTGTCCGCCTGCTTCGACTGGCACGCGCCAAGCGCGATCAGGCTGGCGATGCCCAAGACTTTGACGAAAGTTTTCACGGCGTATTCTCCTGCTATGCCCCCTGGGGCTGACGTCGATCGGCGCGGGCCGGGCGGGATATATCGCCCGTCGCCCTGACGCGGATCAACCAGTTGTCCTACCGATGGTTCCGTTCATCATCTCGTTTCGTCGCATTAACGACTTATTTTTTCAGCGAATCGCGAATTTCGCGCAGCAGCAGCACCTCTTCGGCCGTCGGCGCGGGTCCGGCGGGCGCTTCTTCCTTCGGCATCAGCCGGTTCACCGCCTTGACCAGCAGGAAAATAATGAAGGCTAGGATCAGGAAGTTCACGAACACGGTCAGAAACTCGCCCCAGCCGAACATCGCGACCCCGGCTGCCTTCAGGTCGGTATAGCTTTCCGGATTGCCCTTGAACCCCGCCGGCAGATCGCCGAGCCGGATGAAATAGCGCGAGAAATCCGCGCCGCCAAAGACATAGCCGACCACCGGCATGATGAGGTCATCGGTCAGCGATTTGGTGATGGTGGCGAACGCGCCGCCGATGATGACACCAACGGCGAGGTCCATGACATTGCCGCGATTGATGAAGGTCTTGAACTCGGTGAGAAGCCCCATGATCCACTCCTTTGACGAAAGTTCGGATGGTTAAAAGTCGTGACGGCGAGCATGGGACGTTGCGCCCGATCGGACAACCACCTATTTCCGGGGGCGAAACAACAGGTAAGGATTTCCCGCCGATGCGTCGCCGTTTCAAAGCCGTTCTGCTGCCCCTCGCCAGTGCGCTGGCGCTGTCCGCCTGCGGCATCAACAGCGTGCCCACCGCCGAAGAAGCGGCCAAGGCAAAATGGGCCGATGTGCAGGCGCAATATCAGCGGCGCGCCAATCTGGTCGGCAATCTGGTCGCCACGGTGAAGGCGGCCGGCAAGCAGGAGCAGGACACGCTGGTCAAGGTGACGGAGGCGCGGGCGAAAGCGACGTCGGTGCAGGTCAACGCCGCCGACCTGAGCGACCCCGCCAAGGTCGCGCAGTTCCAGGCGGCGCAGGCGCAACTGAGCCAGGGGCTTGGCCGCTTGCTGGCGTCGGTCGAGGCCTATCCCGACCTCAAGAGCAACCAGAATTTCCTCGATCTGCAATCGCAGCTTGAAGGCACCGAAAACCGCATCGCCGTCGCCATCCGCGACTATAATGGCGCGGTGCAGGACTATAATACCCGCATCCGCACCTTCCCCGACGCGATTGGCGCGAAGCTGATCCACGGCGCCAAGCCCATGACCCCGTTCCAGGCGACGACGCCCGGCGCGGAAGAAGCGCCGAAGGTCGATTTCGGCAAATAATGCGATGATCGCCCGCTTGCTCCTGTGCCTTGCGCTGCTGGCGGTCGCTCCCGCCGCGCAGGCGCAGAGCTTTCCCACATTCAACGATAGCGGCGTCATCGATGCCGCCAACCTGCTAGATCCCGCGCAGGAACAGGCGCTCAGTCAAAAGCTGATCGCGCAGAAGAAGGCGAGCGGCCGGTCGCTGATCGTGGCGACCATTCCCGATCTTCAGGGCTATGATATCTCCGACTATGGCTATCGACTCGGCCGTGCGTGGGGGATCGGCGACAAGGCGAAGAATGACGGCGCGCTGCTGATCGTCGCGCCCAATGACCGTAAGGTCCGGATCGAGGTTGGCTATGGCCTAGAAGGCTTTTTGACCGACGCACTGTCGTCGCAGATCATCCGCAACGCCATCGCGCCGCGCTTCAAGGCGGGCGACATGGCGGGCGGCATTGATGCGGGCGTGGACCAGATCAGTACCGTGCTGGCGCTGCCTCCCGATGAGGCCAAAGCGCGGGCCGCGGCCGCCGCAGCGGAGGCCCGCCAGCAGGATGATGGCGGTGGCATCGCCGGCTTCTGGATCGTCCTTTTCATCCTCTTCTTCCTCGTCCTGCCGATGCTGTCGCGGATGCGCGGCGGCAAGCGCTACGGTCGAGGGGGCGGGGCGCCGATCATTTTGTGGGGACCGGGCGCTGGCAGCTCCGGATGGGGTTCGGGCTTTGGCGGTGGCGGATCGAGCTGGGGCGATAGTGGCGGTGGCTTTTCGGGCGGCGGCGGCTTCGGCGGCGGCGGCGCGTCGGGGGATTGGTGATGGATGTTCGCCTGACCGAAGCCGACCATAGCCTCGTTAGCGCCGCCGTATCGCGGGCGGAGGCCCATACGTCGGGCGAGATCGTGACGATCGTCGCCCGGCGGTCCGACAGCTATCATGATGTGGGCCTAAGCTGGGCAGCGGCTGCAGTGTTCGTAGCGCTCGCTTTCGCTGCCGCCTTTCCCGCAGAGGTGCGCGGCCTTTTCTCGATGATCCTGCGCGACTGGGAGCATGAGCTGGCCGACTGGAAGCTGCTGACCGGACTGCTGGGGCTGCTGATCCTCAAATTCCTCATCGTGCGCTATCTGCTGGCGATCATGCCGCTGCGCATGATCGTCACGCCCAAGGCCACCAAGGCGCGGCGGGTGCGTCGCCGCGCGATCCTGCTGTTCCGCACCGCTGCTGAAGCACGAACGCGCGGGCGCACCGGGGTCCTGATCTACCTCTCGCTCGACGAGCATCGTGCCGAGATCGTCGCCGACCGCGCTATCAACGAGAAGGTCGCGCCCGAGCTTTGGGGGGACGCGATGATCGCGCTGATCGACCATGTCCGCGCCGGGCGGCCCGGCGAAGGGCTGGCGGAGGCGGTGCGACAGGTCGGCGCGGTCCTCGCCGCGCAATTCCCTCGCGATACCGATGACATCAACGAACTGCCCGACAGGCTGATCGAATTATGACCGAAAGTGACAGCCCGCCCGAAGAGATTATGTGGGAGGGGCGCTTCATTACAGCGAAGCGACGCGGCCAATGGGAATATGTCGGCCGCGCGCGCGGCATTCGCGCCGCCGTGATCGTCGCGATCGACGAAGCGCCAGAAGGCCGCCATGTACTGCTGGTCGATCAATATCGCGTTCCACTGGGCAAACGCTGCATCGAACTGCCGGCGGGCCTTGTCGGCGATGAGGAGGAAGGCGAAGAAGCGACTGTCGCGGCCGCCCGCGAACTGGAGGAAGAGACCGGCTACCATGCCGGCCGGCTCGAATCGCTCGGCGAATTCTACTCCTCACCCGGCATGGTGTCGGAAAGCTTCACCCTGTTCCGCGCGCATGATCTGATGAAAACCGGCCCCGGCGGTGGCGTGGATGGTGAGGATATCCGCGTACTTCGTGTGCCGTTGGCCGATATCGATGGTCAGATCGCAGCCTTGCGAAACCAGGGCTATGCGATCGACGTCAAAATCCTGCTGCTGCTCGGCGCCGGGCTGGTCGGTTAGCCGCCACTCAAGGCACCCTGTACCACGCCGCCACCCGGTCGAGCGCGAGCGTCAGCACCAGCTTGCCCGCGCGGCTCGGCCAGCCCAAGGCCCGCTCGGCGGCGACCAGCCCCTCCCCCGCGCAGGCGACGCGCCACAATATGTCGGCGAGACCCGGCCCCGCCATACCGATCGCGCCGTCGAACCGCTCGCGCGCCGACAACTGCGACAGCGTCGGGTCGGGCGGGCGCCCCGGCCCGCGCCGTCCGCCCTGCGCAGGCGCCGCGTCCCAGCGCATCGTGACTCGCGCGCCCAGTCCCGCCCTTTCCCAGTCGGCACGCAGCCGGTCGCCCGCAACATAGTGGCGCTCGCTCAAATGCCCCCGCGCATGCAGCCAGGCGAGTGGCGATTCGCCGACATGCACCGACACGGTCTGCCGCTGACCGTTAGGGTCCTCGATCGATTGCTCGACATGATGGGTGCGCATCCCGTTCTCCTTGATCCACTTGAAGGCGATGGCGCTTGCCATGGCCGCGCCGATGTAGGAAAGAGGAAAAACCAAATAGGTAAATCGCAGGTGCCGATGATTACGCGCATAAGAGAGGTTCGCCGGGCCAGAGGCCTGACATTGGAACAGGTTGGGGCGTTATGCGATCCGCCTACCACGGCGCAGACCATCGGCCGGCTCGAAACCGGCACGCGCACCGTATCGGTCAAATGGCTCAACCGGATCGCGCTGGCATTGGGTGTGACCAGCGCCGATCTGGTGGCGATGCCGGGGCAGGACAGCGTGCCTGTCGCCGCGCTGCTGGGGCCGGAGGGCGCGCGCGCGCCTACCCGCCCGCTGGCCTTCACCCTCCCCGGCGCGGGGGACGCGATGATTGGCGTGCATGTCAGCGGCAGCATCGGCGACTATCGCCATGGCGACGAAATCTGGTGCCGCCGCATCGCACCGCCCGATTTCGGCACGGCGCTCAACCGCGACCTGCTGTTGCCACGTCCCGCCGGGCGTTTTCTGTTCGGGCGGCTGATCGGGCGCGATGCGGAACGGCTACATCTATTGCCGCTGAGCGCAGGCGCACGCCAGCAGATAATAAACGATCCGCCATGGGCCGCAGTTGCGGCACAACTCGTCCGACGGCTGTAAACATAGCTAACCTTGCCTTAAAGGCCGTGCCATAAAGGACAATCATGACCCTGAACGTCCTCATGCTCTCCACCCTGTTTCCCGATATCAGCCGGCCCAATTTCGGCGTGTTCGTGGAACGGCAGGCGCGCGAACTGGCGAGCCGTGCGGAAGCGAGCGTGACGGTCGTCGCGCCGGTCGGCCTGCCCGTCTGGCCGCTATCGCTCGCGGGTCGCTACGCGCCGCTGCGCGCGCTGCCCCGGCAGGAACGGTGGCGCGACCTGACGGTATATCGCCCGACCTTCCCGATCATTCCCAAATTCGGTGGTCGATCGAACGTCGCCGCCATGACCCACGCCATCCTGCCGCTGGTCAAGCGCCTGCATGCGCAGCGGCCGTTCGACGTGATCGACGCAAGTTTCTTCTTTCCCGACGGGCCGGTGGCGCAACGCCTGTCGCGCGCGCTCGGCATCCCCTATTCGATCAAGGCGCGCGGCGCCGATATTCATTATTGGGGCACGCGCAAGGGCACGCGCGCCATGGTGCGCCGCGCCGCTGACGAGGCAGGCGGCCTGCTCGCGGTTTCGGGCGCAATGCGCCGGTCGATGGCGGCGATGGGCATCGATGCGGACAAAATCCGCGTCCATTATACCGGGGTCGATCTCGATCATTTCGAAATCGCCGACCGCGCGGCGGCTAAGGCGGCGCTGGGTTTCGACGGTCCGGTGCTGCTGTCCGTCGGCGCGTTGATCCCGCGCAAGGGGCAGGATCTGCTCGTGCGTGCGCTACCATTGCTGCCGGACGTCACGCTGTTGCTTGCCGGACAGGGGCAGTATCGACGGACGCTCGAAAATCTGGCGGAGCAACTGGGGGTCGAGCGGCGGATCGGTTTTCTGGGGTCGGTGCCGCATCATAAATTGCCCCGCGTCTTCGCCGCCGCCGATGTCATGGCCCTGCCCTCCGCATCCGAAGGGCTGGCCAATGCCTGGGTCGAATCGCTCGCCTGCGGCACGCCAATCGTCATCAGCGATGTGGGCGGCGCGCGCGAACTGCTCGATCGGCCGGAAGCCGGCACGATCGTCGCGCGCGAGCCGGAAGCGATTGCCGGGGCTGTGGCCGCGATCCTCGCCGACCCGCCCACTCCCGAAGCGGTGCGGGAAAGTGCGCTGCGCTTCACCTGGGCCGCCAATGGCGACGCGCTGCTGGCGCATTTGCGCGAGATTGCCGGGAAGGATTAACGACCCGGAGGCATGAGCCGCGCCCGGCCATCCGGGGTCGGAAAATGTCCCTCATCGAACGGCGCACCGCCCCATCGCCAGGGCGTAAGCTCGTCATAGGCGGGGTTGGAAATGGAAGCATGGCGGCGCAAATCGAACAGGCGGCTCCCGTCATTCTGATACGCCGTCAGCCGCGCATGTTCACGGTAAATGTCGGCCGGATGCGTAAAGGGAAAGGCGGATCCCCAGCCCATCACTTGAGCGACCTTCGTGATCGCCCACCAAAGCGCACGCGCTTCTCCGGGTGGGGCGAGCGCGGGACGGTGCCGGCTTATAAGGCGCTCCGCGCTAGTCATCGTGCCGTTCTGCTCCAGTCCCGCAACCGCCGGCAGGGTAATATCGACATGCTCGGCGATCGCGGGATCGAGGCGGTCGGTCGACAGGATGGTGAAGGGGCTAAGCGCCATTGCTTCGCGCATCAGGGGGCTGTCGACAGACGCGCTGCCAACCAGCCACAGCATGTCGATCTCGTCACGGCGGATCGCTTCGATCAACGCCTCACCGACCAGGCCGGGCGCTCGCGCCAGGGCAGGCGCCGACCAGAAACGAGCAATCAGCGCGCTATGCTCCGGCGCAAAATCCATATGCGCCGCAAGACTATCGGCCATGCAACCTACCTCGCGAGCGCCCATGCCATTGGCGGCGCGGCCAATCATCATCGGCCCAGCGCCGCGCCGACCGAGCCATCCAGTCGCAAGATGCAAGTTGAGGATTGCGGCGGCAAGATCACCGCTCGCCCGATCACCCAATTCCGGCACGAAAAGGGTGACGATCCGCGAGCGTGCGGCGGCAACCGCATCATAAAAGGCACGGACGGCGGCGGGCGATAGGTCGCAGGTCTGCGCGACGGACCATAGATCATGCCCCGGCCGCAGATCGCGCCAGAAGTGGGTCGGCATGCTCACACCATGCTCAAGCTGCGCCGGATCAAGCAGTCCGGCGTCGCGGCAATGAAGCAACAGACCCGCGATCAGCGTAGATTCCGTTCCCCGCCTTACAGGCAGGTCGAAATCGGCGATGACTGGGCCGGCTTGGCCAATCCGTACTAATCGCGCGCCATTTCTCTCCCGCGCCGCGACGATGCGGTCGAACAGGACCGGGTGGGTCGATGCGGCATCAGCGCCCAGCAACAACAGCAGATCGGCCTGTTCGAGATCTTCGAAGGTTGCCGGCGTCACGTCCTCAGCGAGGGCCGCGTGCTGCGCCGTGACAATCACACCATCATCGCCGCACGGAACGCCGATATGCGCCGAGCCAAGAAAGCCCTTCATCCATTTATTCGCGACGTAATAATCTTCGGTTGTCAGGTCGCCCGCCAATTGAAGAGCGAGTCTCGGCCCCGCCCTGGCGCCTGTCAGCCGGCGCGCAATGTTGGCGATCGCGCGCTCCCAGGAAACGCGCCGCCCCCCGATCGACGGGTAGAGCAGCCTGCGCTCGGCAGCCTCCCCGCTACCGAGGCCAAGCCCGCGCTCGCACAGCGCACCTGCATTGGCAGGATGCACCGGATCACCTTCGACCGTCAGGATGCGGCCCGGATCGGATCGGATTCGGACGCCGCATCCCATACTGCATTGTCCGCAAAGAGTCCGCACGATCGTCATGTCAGATCATGACCCAGACACTATGGTCGGGCCGGTTTGATAACAGTTCGCGCATGATGCGGCCCCGTGTAGCGGATCAAGGCCGGACAAAAAAGCGTGCGACGATCAATGGGAGCGGCCATTGCACGCATCCTTTTCGCACGGCACAGTGTTGGCATGACCTTTAAGATTTTCTCGCGATATCTCTGCCTCACGCTGTTGATCGCGCTGCTGGCCCCATTGGCCGCCCCACTCTCCGCTGCGGGGCCGCGAAAAGGGCCGCTCGTTCTTGCCGCCGCCAGTCTTCAGGACGCGCTGGGCGGCGCGGCCGATGCATGGGCGGCGCGTGGAAATCCCCGTCCCGTCCTGTCCTTCGCCGGCTCCCCTGCCCTTGCCCGCCAAATTAAGGCAGGCGCGCCCGCCGACCTGTTCGTTTCGGCGGATAAGGAGTGGATGGACGATATCGAGCGGAGCGGCTTCGTGCAGCCGGGTACGCGCGCCGATCTGGCCGCCAATCGCCTAGTCCTTATTGCGCCGGCCGCACAGGCCCCTCATTTGCACATGGGCCGCGGCATGGCGCTTGCCAAGGCGCTCGGGCAGTCGCGGCTCGCCATGGCCGATCCCGACAGCGTACCGGCTGGACGATATGGCAAGGCGGCGCTGACGTCGCTGGGCGTCTGGGCACAGGTGGCAGACCGCATTGCACGGGTCGACAATGTGCGCGGGGCGCTGGCACTGGTCGAGCGGGGCGAGGCACGGTTGGGGATCGTCTATGCCACGGATGCCCGTGTATCACGGCGGGTTCGTATCGTCGGGACCTTCCCAAGGGCCAGCCACCCGCCCGTTCACTATCCCATGGCGCGCCTTAAGAGCAGCCGCAACGCAGATGCCGAAGGATTCCGCCGCTTCCTGCTGTCGGCGCAAGGCCGCGCGGTCATCGCCCGGTTCGGTTTCATAGCCCCTTGAACATGCACCTGTCTCCAGATGAGTGGGCAGTGCTGGGTCTGTCGCTGAAAGTCGGCATTGTCGCCGTCATCGCGATATTGCCGCTCGCTTTTGTGCTGGCCTGGGCGCTGGCGCGCTGCCGATTTCCCGGCAAGCTGTTCCTCGATGCGCTGGTGCATCTTCCCCTCGTCCTGCCGCCGGTGGTGACGGGCTGGCTGCTGCTGCTGCTGTTCGGAATGAACGGGGTGGTGGGACGATGGCTGGCGGAATCGCTTGGTATCGTCCTGCTGTTCCGCTGGACCGGCGCCGCGCTGGCCGCCGCGATCATGGCGCTGCCGCTGATGGTGCGTACCATGCGCCTGTCGATCGAGGCGATCGATGCGCGGCTGGAGGACGCCGCCCGGACATTGGGCGCGGGGGCGATGCGCGTATTCCTCACCATATCGCTACCGCTCGCCATGCCCGGCATATTGGCGGGGATCACGCTCGGTTTTGCGCGTTCCATCGGCGAGTTCGGCGCGACCATCACCTTTGTATCCGATATTCCCGGCGAAACGCGCACCTTGCCGATCGCCATCTATGCGGGCCTCCAGACGCCGGGCGGCGAAACGATGGTGGGGAGGCTCGCGATTCTGTCGGTCCTGCTGTCGCTGGGTGCACTTATGATCTCCGAATTGCTGGCGCGGCGGATGGCGCGGGGCGGGACCTATAATGGGCTTTGACATAGACATCGGCGGGCGCGCTGGCGATCGCAGCATCGCCTTTCACTGCCGCGACGATGGGGGCCTGGTCGCGTTGGCGGGACCTTCTGGAATAGGAAAGACCAGCATTCTCAACATGGTGGCCGGACTGCTACGTCCGGAGCGCGGCCATATCCGCATCGGCGGGCAGACGCTGTTCGACAGCTCGGCCGGGATCGACGTGCCGCCCGCGCGGCGGCGAGCGGGCTACGTGTTTCAGGAGCGCAGGCTGTTTCCGCATATGCGAGTGCGCGCCAACCTGTTGTACGGCAAGCGCGAAGGCGCGCCGGTCAGCTTCGACGAGGTGCTGACGTTCCTTGGCATCGGTCCTTTGCTCGACCGCTGGCCCGCCACCCTCTCGGGCGGCGAAACGCAACGCGTGGCGATCGGCCGGGCGCTGCTGTCGGCGCCCCATTTCCTGTTGCTGGACGAACCGCTGTCGTCACTCGATCCGCCGCGCCAGGCGGAAATTCAGGAAGCGATCGACCGGATTCGCAAGCGGATTGCCCTGCCGATCCTGTATGTGACGCACGATCTGACGGAAGCGGAGCGGCTGCGGGCGCGGCTTGTGATAATGGGCGAAAATGAGCAGTCGACTGTGCTTCACGCCACGCAAAGCCTATCCTGATTCGGAACGGATTAGTGCAGGCTAAGCGCCGTAGTCAAAATTTGAGCCAGTCTCTGCCGGTGGTAATATGGACCATGCCGGGGAAGCTGTGGGCCAGTTGCCATGTCATATGGCGGTGGCGCGGTTGGACCTTGAGACGGCCGAACATATGCTTGATGCGGTGGCGCTGCCGCGCCCAACTCATTATCTCAGCGGCCGCATGCGCCGCCATCGATAGCGCAGAAAACGAGTCCTAGCTGCGATGCAGATCAACGCGGATGGGGCGAGCGGGCGAGCGCGCGCCATAATTGCACGCTTCTACCGACTATGTGTTCGAAGGATCGGGCGAGCGTCCCTCGCGGGACGAGGAGCCGATGCGACCGTTCGGTGTATGGCGCCGCGCGGTGACACAGGCGCGACTATGCCCATTGGTGGCGGGTGGACGGCACCATCCAGGCACCGGCGCCTATCATGTGCGGGGCAATGGAGCACTGCTAGGCAAGCGTTGCGCGAGCTATTTCGCGAGGCTGGTGGCGATAGGCGGCGTTTATTAGTGTAGCGACCGCCCGATACCGCCCGC
The DNA here is from genome assembly GCF_057809915.1 of Sphingobium sp. FG11. Classification (NCBI taxonomy): domain Bacteria; kingdom Pseudomonadati; phylum Pseudomonadota; class Alphaproteobacteria; order Sphingomonadales; family Sphingobiaceae; genus Sphingobium; species Sphingobium sp. FG11. The sequence continues at coordinate 173 of NZ_JBMDKW010000008.1, read as the reverse complement.
TCCACGCCAGTCCAAATCCAGGCGAAATCGCATGCGGGTCAAAAAGATTTTTGGCTTCCAATATGCTAATATGGCACGCGCCTCGGGCCGCGAGGGTCGCGGAACTGGTACAGGTAAGTTGCTTCTGCTTGGCATTGCTTTGGGGTGGGTCAGGCGCTATCGAGGCACATAAA